>NZ_JAKEIP010000191.1 GCF_021474425.1 Streptomyces muensis
CTCGCCCCACCCCCCGCCCGCTACGCCACGACCCGCCGCAGGGCGACCCGCCGCCGCCGGGTGCGTCCGGCGAGCGGCGCAGGTCGCGCCCGCGCCGATCGCCGTACGCACCAGGCGTCGGCGGTTCGCCCTGCGGCGGATCGTGTCGTAGCTGCCGGGAGGTGGGGCGAGGTAGTCCGAGGGCGGGGCGAGGATCACCGCGAGGGGGTCGTCGGGGGCGAGCTCCGGGTCGTCCGCCTCGTCGTCAAAGCGTGTGGTCAAGGCTTCTCCTCAGGTGGACGCGGAGCAGTTCGCGGGCCGCGTGGAGGTCGGCCTTGACGGTTCCTTCCTTACGTCCGGTCAGCACGGACACCTCCCGGATCGGCATGTCAGCGTAGTAGTGGAGGAGGATCGGGGTACGGAGGCGTTCGGGGAGGGACTGGACCAGCAGACGGACCGACGGGTCCGCCTGCTCCGTGTGGGAGTTGATCGCCGCCTCCGTCGTGGCCCGGCGCACCGCCCGCCGTTCGCGCTCCAGTTTGCGCCAGTGGTCCCGGACCAGGTTGGCCGCCGTGACGTAGAGGAATCCGCGCGGCTCCTCCACCCGGCTCCAGCGGGCCCAGAGCCGGGTGAAGGCCTCGGAGGCGATCTCGTGGGCCGTCTCGTCGTCGTCGACGAGACGGCGGCACCAGCCGGCCAGACGCGGGTAGAGGGCGGCGAACAGCTCGGACGCCGCCTTGTCTCGGGACCGTTTCAACGCTCTCCAACGTTCTCCATGGTCGGGGAAGCCTGCACCGTACCGGCGGGGTTCGGGCTCAGGACGACGTCGCGCTCAGGACGACGTCGCGCTCAGCCTCGCGAACACGATCACGTTGTCCCGGTACTCCTCGCCCTCCCTCGGACCCCCGCACGTGATCAGCCGCAGCTCCGGCCGGTCCACGTCCCCGTAGACGTCGTCCGCCGGAAAGTCCGCCTTGGCCACCGTCCGCACGGCACTGACCGTGAACTCCGCCGAGCTGCCGTCCTCCCTGCCGGCCACGATCCGGTCACCCCGGCGCAGCCGGCCCAGGTCGCGGAAGACTCCGTCCCCGTACTTGCCCACCGTGACATGGCCGAGGACGACCGAGGGGCCGACCTGACCCGGCGTCGGCGAGTGGCGGTACCAGCCCGCCCGGTCGTCGGCCGTGATCGGCGGCACCTCGACCGTGCCGTCCCGCGCCAGGCCCAGCCGGATGACCGGGGTGTCGACCTCGATCGCCGGGATCCGCAGACGGACGGGGGTCGAACGGCCCAGTGCGCGCGCCGAGTTCGGCGTGGCCGCCCCGGACCCATCCGCACCGGCCCCGTCCCCGTCTCTGCGGCGACGGGAACCCGGGGCCGCGTCGTCCTGTCGCCCCGCTCCCTCCTCCGCGCAACCCGCCAGCAGCGCGGCCAGCGTCGCCGTGGCGAACGCCCGCCTGGACAGGGGACGCGGGGCCGTCACCGGCCGCTTCACGCCCCGGTCGCCCGCCGACGCCGTACGACGAAGGCCGTCGCGCCGCCGGCGACCAGCACGGCCGCCGCGCCCGCGCCGAACAGTCCGGTCCGCCCGTCACCCGAGTCCGACGTGCCCGCCGTCTCACCGGTGTCGGGCGCTCCGGACGGTACGACGGAGACCTGGCCGCCACCGGGCGCCCGGGTCGGCTCGGCCGAGGGCATCGAGGTCTCCGACGGGTCGAAGGGGGCGGCGGTCGGCGGGCGGGTCGGTTCCGCGCTGGGCGTCGGGACGGCCGTCTCCGAGGGGACCGTGGCGGTCGGGCTGGGGACCGGGGTCGGGGAGGTGCCGCTGTCGGCGAGCGCGGGCGCGGCGGTCGCGAACAGGGCTGTGCAGGTGAGGGCCAGGGCGCTCAGGACGGTTCGGCGCATCGGTTCGTTCTCTTTCGTCGGTCCGCCCGGTACTGCCGTGCCGGGCGGGCTGGGTGACGGGTCGAGCGGAGAGACGACGCGGGGGTGGGGCGGGTTGTAAAGAGATGGCAAAGGCGTGTGGTGCGGCGGACGGTCATCAGGTCGCCTCGTCCCTGGCCTGCGCCTCAGTTCAAGTGGTGGGTGTCGTTGAGCGTTTGAACCGTGGCGGTGCCGTCCTCCGCGTAGGTCACCGTGGACAGCGAGGCCGCCGCGACTTCCATGCGGAACAAGGTGTGGGGCGGGGCCTGGAGGGCGAGGCGGATGAGGGTTCTCAGGGGTACGACGTGGGAGACGACCAGGATCGTGGCGCCGGCGTGCCGGGCCATGAGGGCGTCTCGTACGGCGGCGACCCGGCGGGCGACCTGGTGCATGGTCTCCTCCGCACCCGAGGGTGGGCTCTCGGGCGAGGCGAGCCATGCGCTCAGGTCTTCCGGGTGGCGTTCGCGTACCTCGGCGAAGGTCAGACCCTCCCAGGCGCCGAAGTCCGCCTCCCGAAGGTCCCGTTCGACCCGGACGCTCAGGCCGAGGCGCGCGGCCACGGCCTGAGCGGTCTCCTGGCAGCGCCGCATCGGGGACGTGACGACCGCCTCGATGCCGCCGCGGCGGGCGAGGGCGTCCGCCGCGGCCCGGGCCTGGCGGCGGCCGACCGGTGAGAGTCCCGGGTTGGAGCCTCCGCTGCCGGAGATCCGCCCTTCGGGGGTGAGCAGGGTCTCGCCGTGCCGCAGCAGTACGAGCGTCGTCACGTCACTCACCTCAAGACGCCACTCACTTCGAGTTCTGCGCGAAGTGGTCCCGTACGGCGTCGGTCTGCTTCTCCATGACGTCGATGATGCGCTCGACCACGTTCAGGTCGGCGTCCTCGGCGATCTCCAGGATCCTCGACCAGTCGAAGAAGCTGCGGGCCGGGTCGTTGGTGATGGGGAGTACCCGGATGGTGGCCTGGTAGCTGGCGACTCCGCTGGTCGGGGCGACGGCCCGGTACGACTGGGTCTTGTTGATCTCGTCGCGGGCGGCGATCTCCTGCTGGACGAGACGGCCGTTGAGCGTGAGCCTGAAGTCGTAGCGGGCCGGTACGGTCTCGGCCGAGCCGCCCTCCACCCAGCTGACGTCCCGGTGGATGTCCAGGTCGCCCGGAGAGACGATGTCGAGGATCTGCATGGCGTCGCGGACCGTCGCCCACACGGTGTCCGGGTCGGCGTCCAGGATCGTCGAGTGGTACATGGTGTGCTTGCGCTGGATCGGCATGGAGTGCTCCTAGCTCTTGGCGACGAGGTGGTTTCCGAGGATCAGGTAGTCGATCTCGGTGCCCATGAAGCAGTTCAGGGCGTCGGTGGGCGTGCAGACGATGGGTTCGCCGGCGACGTTGAACGAGGTGTTGATCAGGCAGGGCGTGCCGGTGAGTTCGATGAACCGCCGCAGCAGCGCCGTGAGCCGCGGGGTTCCCTCGTCCGTCAGGGTCTGGATCCGGGAGGTGCCGTCGACGTGTACGGCGCCGGGGATGCGGTCCCGGTACGCCTCGCGGACCGGGAAGACGAACGTCATGTACGGGGAACTGGTCTTGCGCCCCATGTCGAAGACGTCCGGCGCCTGCTCCTCCAGGACGAGGGGAGCGAACGGGCGGAAGGGTTCGCGGTGCTTGACCCGGGTGTTGATGATGTCCTTGATGTCGGCGAAGCCGGGGTTGGCGAGGATGCTGCGATGCCCCAGCGCGCGTGGCCCGTGCTCGACGCGGCCCTCGAACCAGCCGATGACGACCTTCTCCGTCAGCAGCTTCGCCACCCGCTCGATCACCTCGTCGTCGTCCAGGCGGGATACGACGACGCGGTCGGCGAAGCCTTCGAGGGCCTGCTCGATCGCTGCCTCGTCGTAGGCCGGGCCCAGATAGGGGGTGACCGGCGCGGAGGCGGCGAGGATGTCCGCGGGGCCGGTGCCGGGGTGGTCGAGCCAAGCGCGGGCGGCGGCCCCGATGGTGATGCCGGTGTCGGAGGCGCCGAAGCTGACCTGCATGTCCGCGAAGCGGGAGCCCTCGAACAGCGGGGTGTTGTTCAGGCAGTTCAGGGCGACGCCGCCTTCGAACAGCAGCCGGTCGAGATCCGTCCTCTTCTCCAGGTGGCCGACCTGGTGGGCGGTGGCGACGTTCAGCATCTGCTGCGCGGCCGCGGCGACGCGGGCCTTGTATCGGAGGGTGTCCTCGAAGGGGCCGAAGTACTCCTCGAACAGGGCGTCGTGGCTGTGGAGGTCGTCCGTCCGAAGGGGCTCGGTGAAGGTGTAGCGGCCGTCGTCGTGCAGCCGTAGCAGGTGGTCGACGAACGGGTTCGGAGTCGGCGGGTCGGCGTATCCGGCCAGGCCCATCACCTTGTACTCGTCGTTGTTGGGGACGAAGCCGAGGAAGCGGGTGATGGCGGAGAACAGGGTGCCGATGGAGTACTGGGCGCCGGTGACGGTGTCGTCGAAGACGGTGATCCTGCCGTCGCGGATCTCGCCGGTCAGCGTCGAGAAGCGTTCGGCGCGGCCGTCGCTGACGAGGAACGCGCAGTCCGTCATACCGGCGAGGTAGTAGCCGGTCGTGGCGTGGGCCAGGTGGTGCGGGACGAAGCGGACCTTGGCCGGGTCGGGGCGGTGCCCGGTGCGGGCCTCGAAGTCCGCGAGCATCGCCTCGTGGCTGACGACCTGGTCGAACAGGTCGGCCATGTCGGCCGTGAGGCGGGTCTTCGCCTCCCGCGACATCGGCGAGGTGCGGATGCCGTCCAGGATCTCTTCGCGGACCTGGGTGGACCAGTTCCAGGGGAAGGCGAACAGGTCGACGTCGTCGAACGTGATCCCGGCTTCCTCCAGGCACCAGTCGATCGCGTGTGCGGGGAAGTCGGTGGTCTTCTTCTCCCGGTTGAGGCGCTCTTCCTCCACCGCGGCGACCAGGCGGCCGTCGATCAGGAGTGCGGCGGCGGCGTCGTGGCCCAGGAGGTAGTGCTTGTTGATGCCGGTCGCGCCGAGGCGTTCGGAGAAGAACTCCGAGACCTGGCTGAAACCATTACATCCGAGAACGATCACGGGAATCTCTCTTGTTCTGGGGCTACTTGGCGATCAGCAGGTCGCGGAGCTTCTCCCCGGCGGCCGGCGCCTGGCACAGGCCGGCGCCGGTGAATCCGGCCGCGTACAGGAAGCGGCGGGCGGGGTGTGCGCCGATGAGGGCGGCGTTGTTCGGGCCGGCGTCGAAGTCGCCGCTCCACGCCCGATGCAGGCCGATGCCGTCCAACGCGGGGAACAGGGTGCCGAGATGGCCGGCGATCCGGCCGAGCCAGGCCTCGCGTGACTCGCCGGCCCTGGGCGCGCCCATGGCGAGGAGGATGCGGTCCTTCCACGAGCGGATCCGCAGTCCGGACGCGGCGTGCATCGTCATCGGCAGCTCGGCCGTCTCGGGCAGCTCGCGGTACGGGGAGGGCGGGATGTCGGTGAACAGCATCTCGATCGTGTGGGGCGTCAGCGGCAGGTCGACCGATGCCATGGCGGCCACCTCGCCGGACCACGGCCCGGCCGTGCACACGATGCCGTCCGCCCTGATGCTGCCCAGCGGGGTGTGCACGGTGTTGTCGTCGTCGATGCGGGTGACGGGGGTGTGCGTGAAGAGGCGGGCGCCGTGGTTGCGGGCAGCGGCGGCGTAGCCGCGCACGATGTCGAGGCCGTCCACGTGGTACGCCTCCGCGGACCAGGCGGCGGCCAGGACGGCGCGCTCGTCGACCAGCGGGTTGAGCTCGGCCGCTTGGCGCGCGCTGACCAGGTCGACCTGGACGCCGGCGGCCTGCTGGGCCGGGCGGTCGGCCTCGAAGTCGGCGATCTGCTGTTCGTCGGTGAACAGCGCCAGGAACCCCAGCCGCTTCAGGGCGAGGGGGGCCGCGGTGCGGCGGGCGAAGTCGTGGTAGGCGTTCAGGCTGTGTACGGCCATCTGGCCGGTGCGGGGGGCGCCGGGGAAGTAGGTGCGGACCATGCCGGCCGTGTGGGCGGACGCGCCGCCGCCGAGGCTTCCGCGTTCCAGCAGCACGGTGTCCACGCCGGCTTCGGCGAGGTGGTGGGCGGCGGAGGTACCGATCACTCCCCCGCCGATGACGACGGCGTCGGCGCGGGCGGGCAGGACGCTCACGACTACACGCCCGCCTTGGCGGCCTGCTGACGCAGGTGGTCCCCGGTCTCCCACGGGTACAGCTGGAGGTTCCAGCCGCCGAGGCAGTTGATGTAGAGGGCCATCTGGCTGGTGACGGCGTAGAAGTCGTCCCGGTCGAGGCGGTCGAGGACGTCGAGGAAGCGCTGGGTGAAGCCCCACAGCTTCTCCAGACCGCAGTAGCCGAGGAACTCGGCGGGGACACCGACCAGCAGGCGGGTCATACGGACGAGGGAGTCCATGGGCATGTCCTGCACGGCGGCGCGGACGAGCCCGCCGTAGGAGGCGTAACCCAGCGGCCGGGTCTCGCCGTTGACGAACAGCAGGGTGGGCAGGACGGTGCCGAAGTTGCCCGCCCCAGAGGGGATGACGCCCTGGTGGAGGTCGTCCAGCTCGGCGGGCGGCGCGAGCCAGATCTTCTCGGTCTCGGCGTAGATGTCGGCGATGAGGTGGCTGGCGGCCGTGTTGGTGGCGTGGAGCATCGGGACGCGGTGGCCGCCCGGCTCGCCCGCGCGGCGGACCTCGGCGAGGATCTGCTTCTTCGTGGAGTAGACGGCGTCCCAGATCGCGGCTCCGGCCTCGCGCAGTGCGGGCATGTCCGCCGCACGGATCTGGCCGACCGGGGTGGCGGGCATCGGCTCGGTCAGGGTGCCGTACTTGATGCCCAGGTGCTGCAGACCGGAGCAGAACACGGTGCCGTCGGGGGCCTCGCGGCGGTCGGGGATCCGGGTGGTGTGGGGGGTGTGCAGCAGCGTGGGGATCGGCGCCACGTGGTAGAGGTGCTCTCCCGCGATGAGGGCGTGTCCCTGGAGGCTCTGGTACGGCAGGGAGTCCCACAGGGCCTCGGCGAGTGCCGGGTTGCGGTCGTCGAGGTCGGCGGTGACCGTGATGCCGAGGTCGGGCCAGGAGATCTCGATCTGGCGGGCAGGCAGCTTCTCGGACAAGGCTTTCCCCGTTCGTTGGTTCGGCTTGTCCGAGGAGTCCATCGCCAACAGGCGTATTCCAGCCAGGCGTTGAAAACATGAAACCTTGATCGGCCAGAAGCCCACGGTTTGTGGGTTTCTACGGAACCGCAGCTCAGGGCGAGTTGGACAAGCGCACAAGGGGAGAAGCCGACGAGGCCCCCGGGCCGCGTATCGAGACATCTGACGTCCCGACACGGCGGCCCAGAGGCCTCGTTCACAGGGGTGCCCGGTCTGCCGGGCGCGCTCTCAGTAGTCGACGCGGTCGGACTTGGCCAGCCACGCGTCGAACGGCGCCGTACGGTTCGGCGTCTCCACGCGCTCGATGGCCATCGGCCACAGCTCCGCGGGCCGCTTCTCGAACAGGTCGTAGAACTTGCGGTCGTCGAAACCGGCCACCGCGGCGTCATCGCGGTCGGCGGCGAAGATGATCCGGTCGACCCGGGCCCACAGCGCGGAGGACAGACACATCGGGCACGGCTCGCACGACGTGACCAGGACGCAGCCCTCCAGCGAGAAGGTGCCCAGCTTCTGGCAGGCGGCACGGATCGCGCTCACCTCGCCGTGGGCCGTCGGGTCCAGGTTCGACGTGACCTTGTTGTTCCCGATCGCGACGATCTCGCCGTCCTTGGCGATCAGTGCGCCGAACGGACCGCCGCCGCTTTGCACACTGCTGACGGCGAGGCCGATGGCCTCCTCCATCCAGACGCGCTCGGTCTCCTCGACGGACGTTTCCTGGGTGTACGCGGTCACGGTCGCTCCTTCGCTTATGGGCCACTCCCAGCGCAAGTACACCCGTCGGGCCCCGTCGGGGGTCAGTCACCGAAACCATGAAGGAGTCCACTGGTCGGCTGACACCGCTTGTAGATTCGTATGAACGGCGAACGACTCAGTTCGCCCCGGTCTCGAAGGTGCGCAGCAGATCGGCGGCGACGCTCACGGCGATGGTCGCGGGCTCCTTGCCGGTGATGTCGGCCAGCCCGATCGGGGTCTTGATCCGGTCGATGGTGGCGTCGTCGTGACCGCCCTCCGTGGACAGGCGCTTACGGAACCGTACCCACTTCGCCGCCGACCCGATCAGCCCGATGGAGCCCAGGTGGTCGGTGCGCAGGGCGGCGTCGCACAGGGCGGCGTCCTCGGCGTGATCGTGGGTCATGATCAGGACGTGGGTGCCGCGCGGCAGCTCCTCCAGCACTTCCTCGGGCAGCAGCGGCGTGTGGTGCACATGCACCTGCGCGACCGCGTCCGCGAGCACGTCGAGCCGTTCCTCGGTGAGGATGTCGGAGCGGGAGTCGATCAGATGGAGGTCGAGGTCCTGACGTGCGAGGATGCGCGCCAGTTCCAGGCCGACGTGCCCGACGCCGAAGATCGCCACCGCGTTCACCACGGGCAGCGGTTCGAGCAGCACCTGGACCGTGCCGCCGCAGCACTGCACGCCGTGCTGGTTGGTCACCTTGTCGTTCAGGGCGAAGTCGATCAGCTCCGGCTCCGGCTTGGCCGCGGCGATCATCTCCCGGGCCCGGTCGATCGCGACGGCCTCGACGTTGCCGCCGCCGATCGAGCCCCATGTCCCGTTCCGCCCCACGACGAGCTTGGCGCCGGCGTCGCGCGGGGCGTGGCCGCGCACGGTCGCGACGGTCACGAGGACGCCGGTCTCCCGGCGTGCCCGCAACCGCGCGACCGCGGCGATCCATGTCATGTCAGGCACCGCTCAGCGCCGCTACGTCGGTCCGGACCTGGTCGGCGGCGCCCTCGCGGGCCTCCTGGATCGCCCAGTACACCGCTTCCGGCGTCGCCGGCGAGGCCAGATCGACGCTGACGCCGCTCGGCCCGAACGCGGCGGCGGCCTGCCGCAGCGCCTCGCGCACCGAGAACGCCAGCATCAGCGGAGGCTCGCCCACGGCCTTGGAGCCGTAGACCGCGCCCTCCTCCGTGGCGTTCTCCAGCAGCGTGACGTTGAACTCCTCGGGCATCTCGGAGAAGCTCGGCAGCTTGTACGTGCTCGCCGCCTGGGTCTGCAGCCGGCCGCGGTGCGGCCCGTCGCTGGTGTCCCAGCGCAGGTCCTCCAGCGTCAGCCAGCCCGCGCCCTGCACGAAGCCGCCCTCGACCTGCCCGATGTCGATCATCGGGGAGAGGCTCTCGCCGACGTCGTGCACGATGTCCACGCGCCGGATCCGGTACGCACCCGTGAACCCGTCGACCTCCACCTCGGTCGCCGCGGCCCCGTACGCGAAGTACTTGAACGGGGTGCCGCGGAAAGTCTTCACATCCCAGTGCAGCCCCTCGGTCCGGTAGAACCCGGCCGCCGACAGCTGTACCCGCTGGAAGTACGCGGTGTGCACCAGCTCGTCCCAGGCCAGCTCCTTGTCGCTGCCCAGGGCGCGTGCCACGCCCTCGACGATGCGTACGTCGGAGGCGTTGACGCCCAGCCGGGAGGCGGCCACCTGCAGCAGCCGCCCGCGCAGCTGCTCGCAGGCGTTCTTGATGGCCCCGCCGTTGAGGTCCGCACCCGAACTGGCCGCCGTGGCCGAGGTGTTGGGCACCTTGTCGGTGCGCGTCGGGGCGAGGCGGACCTTGTGCGCCGGGATGCCCAGGGTGGTCGCGGCCACCTGGATCATCTTGGTGTGCAGGCCCTGGCCCATCTCGGTGCCGCCGTGGTTGATCAGGACGGAGCCGTCCTTGTAGATCAGCACCAGCGCGCCGCCCTGGTTGAAGGCGGTCAGGTTGAACGAGATACCGAACTTGATGCCGGTGATCGCGAGCGCCCGCTTGGTGTGCGGGTGCGCGGCGTTGAACGCGGCGATCTCCCGCTTGCGGTCGGCGATCCCGCCGTTGTCCTGGACCTCCCGCCAGACGGTGGAGATCCGCTCGGCCTGGGTGACCGGCTGCCCGTACGGCGTCGTCTGGCCCTGACCCGGCTGATAGAAGTTGCGCTCGCGCAGCTCCATGGGGTCGAGGCCGAGCTGCGGCGCGACGCGGCCGAGGATGTCCTCGATCACCAGCATGCCCTGCGGTCCGCCGAAGCCGCGGAAGGCGGTGTTGGAGACCGTGTTGGTCTTGGCGATGCGACCGGCGACCCGCGCGTTGGGGATCCAGTACGTGTTGTCGATGTGACACAGCGCGCGGGCGAGCACCGGCTCGGACAGGTCCAGGCTCCAGCCGCCGTCCGCGGTCAGCGTGGCGTCGAGGGCCTGGATACGGCCGTCGGCGTCGAAGCCGATCTTCCACGAGGCGTGGAAGCCGTGCCGCTTGCCGGACATGGTCAGGTCCTGCGTCCGGTTGAGCCGGAAGCGGACCGGGCGGCCGGTGAGCTTGGCGCCGAGCGCGGCGACGGCCGCGAACCCGTGCGGCTGCATCTCCTTGCCGCCGAAGCCGCCGCCCATCCGCAGGCACTGCACGGTCACCTCGTGCGCGGGCACCCCGAGCACGTGGGAGACGATCTCCTGGGTCTCCGAGGGGTGCTGGGTGCTGCTCTGAATGAAGATCTGGCCGTTCTCGTCGACCTGGGCGAGGGAGGCGTGGGTCTCCAGGTAGAAGTGCTCCTGCCCGGCGAACTGGAACTCGCCGGTGAACACGTGCGCGGAGTCGGCGAAGCCGGCGTCGATGTCGCCGGTCTCCATCAGCGGCCGGGCGCCGTGGTAGCTCTCGGCCGCCATCGCGTCCTGCAGCGTGATCAGCGCGGGCTGCTCGTCGAGCTCGACCTCGACGGCCGCGGCACCGAGCCGGGCCGCCTCCAGGGTCTCGCCGAGCACCCAGGCGACCGCGTGGCCGTGGAACATGACCTCGTCGGGGAAGAGCGGCTCGTCGTGCTTCATGCCGGCGTCGTTGACGCCGGGCACGTCGGCTCCGGTCAGCACCCGGACCACGCCGGGCACGTCGAGCGCGGGCTCGGTGTTCAGCCGGGTGATCCGGCCGTGGGCCTTCATGACCTGCACCGGGTAGGCGTGCAGGACGTCCTTGGTGCGGTGGATCAGGTCGTCGGTGTAGAGCGCGGTGCCGGTGACGTGCTGGAAGGCACTCTCGTGCGGCATGGAGACGCCGACGACCGGCTTCTCGGGACGCTCGGACAGATGACTCATGACGACACCGCCTCGGTGGTCTGTGCGTGCAGCTTCTTGAGGCTCTGGCCGAGCATCGCGGAGCGGTAGAGGGAGCTGGCGCGATGGTCCTCCATCGGCGTGCCCTCGCCGCGCAGCACCCGGGCCGCCGCCTCTACAGTCTCCGCCGACCAGGGCCTGCCTTCCAGGGCGGCCTCGGTGGCGAGGGCGCGGATCGGGGTGGCGGCCACGCCGCCCAGGCCGATCCGTGCCGTGCGGACGATCCCGTCCTCGATGTCGAGCGCGAAGGCGACCGCCACGCTGGAGATGTCGTCGAAACGCCGCTTGGCGATCTTGTGGAAGGCGGTGACCGGCGACAGCGGCAGCGGGATGCGCACCGCGCGGATCAGCTCGCCGGGACGGCGCACGCTCTGCCGGTAGCCGGTGAAGTACTCGGCGAGCGGGACCTCGCGCTCACCGTCGGCGTCGACGAGCACCAGCGACGCCTCCAGGGCGAGCAGCACCGGCGGGCTGTCACCGATGGGCGAGCCGGTCCCGAGGTTGCCGCCGAGGGTGGCGCCGTTGCGGATGAGCCGGGAGGCGAACTGCGGGAACAGCTCGGCCAGCAGCGGGACTTGGCCGTCGAGCCTGCGCTCGATCTCGGTGAGCGTCAGCGCCGCCCCGATCTCGATGTGGTCGGACTCGACGCGCAGCTCCCGCAGTTCGGGCAGCCGGTCGATGGCGACCACGCAACCCTCCCGGCGGGAGCGGATGTTCACCTCGACGCCGTAGTCGGTGGAGCCGGCCACCACCACCGCGTCGGGCCGCTCACGCAGCACCCGCAGCGTCTCGGCCAGGGTGTCCTTCCGCAGGAACGTGCTGTCGTCCCGGGCGTATTCGGTGGCGACCGGTGCGGGCGGGGCCTGCTCGCGGCGCTGTGCGAGGGGGTCCTCGTCGGTGGGTTCCCCTACGGCGAACGCGGCATCGCGGATCGGGCGGTAGCCGGTGCAACGGCACAGGTTTCCGCTCAGCGCGTGCAGGTCGAAGCCGTTCGGACCGTGCTCGGCGTCGGCGTGGGCCTCGGCACCGTCGGCCGGGTCCGCGTGCGCGCAGCGGTCGGGCCGGTAGTACTCCGCGGCCATGCTGCAGACGAAACCCGGCGTGCAGTAGCCGCACTGGGAGCCGCCGCGGACCGCCATCTCCTCCTGCACCGGGTGCAGGGCGGGCGGCGTGCCGTCCTCGCCGACGGTGGCGAGGCCTTCGGAGGTGATGACCTCCTGGCCGTCGAGCGCCGCGGCCGGGACCAGACAGGCGTTGACCGCCACCCAGTCGGTGGGCTTGTTCACCCCGGGCCGGGCCACCAGGACCGAACAGGCGCCGCACTCACCCTCGGCGCAGCCCTCCTTGGTGCCGGTGAGGCCGCGCTCGCGCAGAAAATCCAGCACGGTGGCGTGGGGCGCAGCCGGTGAGATCGGTGTTTCTTTCCCGTTGACCGTGATCCGCGCCTCTGTCATGACAGGCCTTCGTTTCGCAGCGTGACAGGTCGATTCATGATGTTCGCCAATTTCAGGCAGCTTTCTGTGTTCAGACGCGCCACGTGAGAAGAGCGGGCGCACGACGGCACGCAGCAGCGACGTGCCGGAAGGTGGTGACGGGAAACCCCGGATGTGCCACGAGCGGGCACGTCAGAACGGCGTACTCAGCAGCCGTGCGCGATGCGACCCGGAACCCAGACCGTGAGCTGGGCGAGGCGACCAAGATCAGAGGTGGTGTTCATCCGCCGGTCGCCTCCTTTCGGTGATTTGGGTCGACGTTCTCCGCAAATTAGTGGCCGGGGCAAGCGAGGTCAAGGGGTCGACGCCGGTATCTCGAACAGACGGACCGGCGAGATCACACTCATGAACTCGAATCACGTACACGACTATTGACGCGCACACAACAGCCCTCATACGTTCCGGACGAGCGCCCGAGAAAGCGCTTTCCCTCTCTGTCCTGCCACACATCTGCCCTGCCACAACAGAAGGGTCACTCCCATGTACCCGAGAGCAGTCAGGCACCCGAGAGCAGCCCGCAGTATCGGGCCGGCCCGCGCCTCCCGCGCACCCCTCGCCGCCGTCGCCTCCGGCACCCTCCTGGCCACCGCCCTCGTCGCGCTCACCGGCGCTCCCGCCGAGGCCGCGACCACCCGCTACGAGGCCGAGACCGCCCCGGCGATCTGCACCGGCACCATCGACTCGGACTGGTCCGGCTACTCCGGCACCGGGTTCTGCAACGGCACCAACGCCACCGGCGCCCACGCCCAGTTCACCGTGAACGCCCCGGCCGCCGGCACGGCGACGCTCCACGTCCGCTTCGCCAACGGCGCCACCACCGCCCGCCCCGCCTCCCTGGTCGTCAACGGCACCACCGTGCAGACACCGTCCTTCGAGGGCACGGGCGCCTGGTCGACCTGGGCGACCAAGAGCCTGACCATGTCCCTGAACGCGGGCAGCAACACGATCCGGCTCGACCCGACCACCGCGGCGGGCCTGCCGAACCTCGACCGCGTCGAGGTGGAGACGGGCGACACGACGCCCGCGCCGACCGGCCCGGTCCTGTACGTGGCCCCGAACGGCACCGACGGCGCGGCCGGCACGGAGTCGGCACCCACGACGCTGACCTCGGCGATCGGCCGTATCTCCGCGGGCGGCACGATCTACCTGCGCGGCGGGACGTACAACCACTCCTCGACGGTCACCATCCCGGCGGGCAACAACGGCACCGCGAGCGCCCGCACGAAACTGTCCGCGTACCCGGGTGAGCGGCCGGTGCTGAACTTCTCGGCGCAGAGCGAGAGTTCGTCGAACCGCGGGCTGCAGGTGATGGGCTCGTACTGGCACGTCCACGGCATCGTCGTCGAGCGGGCCGGGGACAACGGCATCTACGTCGGCGGCAGCGACAACGTCATCGAGCGCACCGTCACCCGCTTCAACCGGGACACGGGCCTGCAGCTCGGGCGGATCGCCTCCAGCACCCCCAAGGACCAGTGGCCCTCCGACAACCTCATCGTGAGCGCCGAGTCGCACGACAACGCCGACTCCGACGGCGAGGACGCCGACGGCTTCGCCGCGAAACTCACGACCGGCACCGGCAACGTCTTCCGGCACACCGTCGCGCACAACAACATCGACGACGGCTGGGACCTCTACACCAAGCCCGACACGGGGGCCATCGGACCGGTGACCATCGAGGACTCCCTCGCCTACGAAAACGGCACCCTCAGCGACGGCTCCCAGGCCGGCAACGGCGACCGCAACGGCTACAAGCTCGGCGGCGAGGACATCGCGGTCAACCACGTCGTCCGGCGCAGCATCGCCTACGACAACGGCAAGCACGGGTTCACGTACAACAGCAACCCGGGCACGATGACGGTCTCGAACAACGTCAGCGTCGACAACGCCCAGCGCAACTTCAACTTCGACGACGGCACGTCCGTGTTCCGGGACAACACCTCGTGCCGCAGCGGCAGCGGCACCAACGACCGGATCATCGGCGACTCCGACAGCTCCAACCAGTTCTGGTCCGGCACCAACGGCTCCCGGTGCTCGTCGTACAGCGGCGCCCTGGGCTGGTCCTTCGCCTCGGACGGACGCCTGGTGGTGACCTTCGGCGGGCGTGTGGTGACGCTCTGACCGACCTCTGAGGCGTGACCCGCCCGGCCCACGATCGCGGCACAGGCCGGGCGGGTACGTCACCTGCGGTGCCTCTTCGGTCGCTCTTCCGGCATACGGAGGTTTCGAACACCGGCCGCACGGAGGATCGTTACGGACATGGCAGAGCAGCGATTCGACGTGTGGGCCTCGGGAGCCGCCTACGAGCGGTACATGGGCCGGTGGAGCCGGGTCGTCGCGCGGGAGTTCCTCGCGTGGCTGGCCCGCGCGGACGGGCTGCGCTGGCTGGACGTGGGGTGCGGCACGGGGGTGCTGTCGGCGGAGGTGGCGGCGCGTCACCGGCCCCGGGCGGTGGTGGGCTGCGACCGCTCCGAGGGGTTCGTGAGCGCTGCCGCACGGGTGACGACCCCGGCCTCCGGTACCGGTTCGCCGCACTACCTGGTGGCGGACGCCCTCGCCCTGCCCGTCCACGACGGCGCCTTCGACGTGGCGGTCAGCGCCCTGACTCTGAACTTCCTGCCCGAACCGTCCGTCGGCGTGAGCGAGTTGACCCGATCGGTCAGGGTCGGCGGCCTCGTCGCGGCGTATGTCTGGGACTACGGCGACGGTATGGACCTCCTCCGCCACTTCTGGTCCGCCGCCGCCGAGGCCGACCCGGCCGCCGCCGCGCTGGACGAGGGCCGCCGCTTCCGGGACTGGCGCCCCGGGCCGCTCCACAGCCTGTGGACGGGCGCGGGACTCGCCGACGTGTCGACGACGCCGATCGGGGTGCCCACGGTCTTCGCCGACTTCGCCGACCTGTGGGACCCGTTCCTGTCCGGTCAGGGCCCCGCCCCTGGCTACGTCGCCTCCCTGGCCCCGGCCGCCCGCGACCGACTGCGCGAGACCCTGCGCGCGAGGCTCCCCGTCGCGCCGGACGGATCCGTCCCGCTCAGGGCACGGGCCTGGGCGGTACGAGGGGTGCGGGGGGTCCGTCCGTGACGTCAGCCGGCGGCGCCGAGCCAGTACCCGAACCCGCGGCGCGTATGGATCAGGGCCGGTTCCCCGGGGTCGCCGTCCACCTTGCGGCGCAGCCGCGAGACGAGCTTCTCGATCGCCTCGTTGGCCCGGAAGTCCTCCCAGACATGCCGGCTGATCTGCTCCTTCGACAGCACGCACCCGGCGTGGACCAGCAGATGGCGCAGCAGGCGGTACTCGGCGGGGGTGAGGTCGAGGGGGCGGGGGCCGCGACGGGCCCGGCAGGTGGCGTCGTCCAGGACCAGGTCGCCGTAACGGGGCGGAGTCGGCTGCCGTTCCGGGCGCCTGCGCCGCAGCAGGACGTCGACCCGGGCGAGGACCTCGGCGATCCGCAGCGGCTTGGTGACGTAGTCCTTCTCGCCCGGGCCGAGTTCGGGGACCAGGCGGTGGAGGGAGTCGCAGGTGGTGAGGAAGAGCAGCGGAGGGT
>NZ_JAKEIP010000192.1 GCF_021474425.1 Streptomyces muensis
TCCGCGCACCGACGCGTGCGCGGCGATCTCCCGCGCCCGCCCCGCCGGACACCCCGGGAAGAGCCGACGTATCTCCGCCGCGAACGCCTCAGCGAACCGCACGCCCTCCCGTGCCCGCCGCCGCGCGTCGCGGACCCGGCGCCGCTTCCGGGCCTCCGCGTCCACCAGGCACCGCTGCTCCGCCCGGGTGAGCCCCGTCTCCTCCACGAGGACGCCCTGCCGCTCGTAACGACCCCGGCGCCGGTTGAACCGCACGACCACCGCCGACAGCGTGCTCTCCTCCCGTGAGCGCCGCGTCAACGCCGTGTCGCCGCGCGGCAGGAACACCAGATGACCGAGGTCGGCACAGTCGAGACACCGCGGCGCGCCGTCCTCCAGCACGAGCATCTGCAACGGGCCCGCATGGCACTCCGCGCAGTGCCGCCGCCTGAGGGGTTGGATGACGAGAAGGCCGGTGCGGGGCGGGGGAGTTGCCAGAGGTGCCATACGGGATTCCTTCCCCTCCGGGCGGGTCCGGGGAACTACCCGGCGGGCCCCCGAACGCCGTCTGACCAGGCCCTGGCAGGGAATCGGCCGCACGGTGCGCGCACGCCGAACCCCTCCCGCCCCGGGGCGGCGCCTCCCTGTCGCATCATGGGGCGTGTGCGACTCGAAGCGATCACCTGGGAACGGCTCGGCGACCTGCTGGCCGAGCGTCTGCTCGACCTGAAGCCGGCCGACGGCGGCCCCTGGCCCCGCGTCGCCTTCGACGGCGCCCCCGCCGCCCGACCGGGAGACCTCGCCGAGCGGGTCGCCGAGGCACTGCGCGTACACGGCCGTCCCTCGCTCACCGTCGACACCCAGGGCTTCCTGCGCCCCGCCTCCCTCCGCCTGGAGTACGGGCACCGGGACGTGGAGGCCTACTACGACGGCTGGTTCGACACCGGCGCCCTGTGGCGCGAGGTCTTCGGTCCCCTCGAACCGGGCGGCGACGGCCGCGTCCTGCCGGACCTGTGGGATCCGGTCACCGACCGAGCCACCCGCAGTCCCTACACCCAACTCCCGCCCGGCGGCATCCTGTTGCTGCACGGCCCCCTCCTGCTGCGTCACTGGTTCCCCTTCGACCTGACCGTCCACGTCCTCCTCTCGCCCGGCGCCCTGCGCCGCCGCACCCCCGAGACCGAGCACTGGACCCTCCCCGCCTTCGAGCGCTACGACCACGAGACCGACCCGGCGGCCACGGCGGACGTCCTGGTGCGCGCCGACGACCCGCGGCACCCGGCGTGGAGCGGTTGATCCGTACGCGACACCAAACTCTGTTTACATGCGCCCGCATTCAACTGCCTCGGGGCCACCCGCACGCCTGTGGCCGGAGGGAGTCCCGCCCGTGGCCGGTGGCCGTTACCGCCCGGTTCCGGGTGCGTCGGTCGGGTGGCGCGGCGAGAATGAAGGGCGCCGGGACTAGCGGTGCGTCCCGCGCCGCGCCGGCCGTCCGGCATCGGGAGGTACTTCATGACCACTGCCGGAGACATCATGCACCGTGGTGCCCAGTGGATCCCGGCCCACGAGACCCTGGACCGCGCCGCTCAACTGATGCGCGAGCTGGGCGTCGGAGCCCTGCCCATCAGTGACGAGAACGAGCGGCTCTGCGGCATTCTCACCGACCGCGACATCGTCATCGGCTGCGTGGCCATGGGCCACGACCCGAGCAAGGTCACCGCCGGCGAGATGGCCCAGGGCACCCCGCGCTGGATCGAGGCGAGCGCCGACGTCAGCGACGTGCTCCGGGAGATGAAGGAGCACCAGATCCGTCGGCTCCCCGTGATCGAGAACAAGCGCCTGGTCGGCATGATCAGCGAGGCCGATCTGGCATTGAACCTGAGGGAGAACGAGATCGGTCAGTGGGCCGAGAGCGTCTACGCCAGGACCGGGGCTCCGACGACGCACTGACCCTGCGACCGGCCCTCACCGCTCATTCCTCTCACTCCTTCTGCCGTCCTCGTCCGGCTCACCGTGCCGGGCGGGGGCGCACCGGTGTTCCCCCGCACGCCGTTGTCCCCGCAGGCCGTGTCAGAGCCATCCGTTGCGCCGGAAGCCGCGGTACAGCACCACACAGGCGACGGATATCACGCCCAGGACCAACGGATATCCGAACGTCCAGCGCAGCTCCGGCATGTGCTCGAAGTTCATCCCGTACACCCCGCACACCATCGTCGGAACGGCGATGATCGCCGCCCAGGCCGTGATCTTCCGCATGTCCTCGTTCTGCGAGACGGTGACCTGTGCCAGGTGCGCCTGAAGAATCGAGTTCAGCAGTTCGTCGAAGGCGAATATCTGCTCCTTGGCGCGCAGCAGATGGTCCGAGACGTCGCGGAAGTAGGCCTGTATCTCCGGCTCGACCACCCGGATGGGCACCGAGGCCAGCTCCTCGAGGGGACGGCTCAGCGGAACCACGGCCCGCTTCAGCTCCAGCAGTTCCCGCTTGAGCTGGTAGATCCGCCCCGGGTCGGCCCGCGCACCGTTCTCCGCGAACACGTCCGTCTCGACCTCGTCGATGTCCTCCTGCACCGAGTCGATGACGTTCAGATAGTCGTCGACGACATGGTCCGCGATGGCGTGCAGCACCGCCGCGGGCCCCTTGCAGAGCTGCTCGGGGCTCGACTCCAGTTCCTCGCGCAACGGACCCAGCGAACCGTGCCGTCCGTGCCGCACCGTGATCACGAAGTCCTGGCCGACGAACACCATGATCTCGCCGGTGTTCACCACCTCGCTCGTCGCCGTGAGTTCCTCGTGCTCGACGTAGCAGACCGTCTTGAACACCGCGAACAGTGTCTGGTCGTAGCGCTCCAGCTTCGGTCGCTGATGTGCCTCGACCGCGTCCTCGACCGCCAGCGGATGCAGCGCGAAGAGCTCCGCGATGCCCGCGAACTCCTGGTCCGTGGGCTCATGGAGGCCGAGCCAGACGAAGCCGGCACCGCGCTTGCGTACCCGCTGCACCACATCGACCAGATCACCGCTCTCCGGGACCCGCACGCCGTCCCGGTAGGTCACACAGTTCACCACCGAGGAGCCCAGCGGGGACCGGGCGGGGTGGCTGAGGTCGACGCGGGGGCGCCGTCGAGCCAGCCGTGCCACCTTGCGCAGGCCGCCGACCCCGCCGAGGCCCGTGACCTTCCGCAGATTCCCTGCCATGGACATCTGGATCTCCTTGCGTGGATCTCCCCTTGACGCCCGGCTCACCTCCGGGGCGCTCTTGCCCCTTCGGCTCGCTCACCGTGCGTCGCTTTCTGTGCCGTGGCCCGCAAGTTTGCCAGGTGGGCGTGAGAGGCGGGTAAGCCTGTGGGAGCAGGAGGTTCCGCTTGGTTCCAGGCTGTGGACGAAGGGGTTGCGAGCGCATCGCGGTTCGAGCGGGGCGGTCGTGTGCGTCTGGCCGTGTGCGCTTGGCCGTGTGCCGTCTGATGCGAGCTGAGGCGAGCTGATTCGAGTTGATTCGATCGGGGCGCCCGTACGAGTTTCAGAGCCGCCCCGCCGAGCGTCGCCCCGTCCGGACGAGCCGGACAACTGGGATGATCGCATCATGACGCGAACCCACGGCTATCTCCTCGACAACCGGCAGGCCGAGGCGGGCGAGCGCTTCGACGCCTTCGCCACTCTCTTCGACCCCACCACGTTCCGGCATCTCGAACGGCTCGGCGTCGGACCCGGCTGGCGCTGCTGGGAAGTCGGCGCAGGCGGCACCTCGGTGGTGTCCTGGCTGGCCAAGAAGGTCGGCCCGACGGGACGGGTCGTCGCGACCGACATCGACACCTCACTGCTCACCTCGGCCGCCCGCCCGCCGGCCGAGGTCCGTGTCCACGACGTGGCCGCCGACGAGCCGCCGGGGGAGGGGTTTGACCTGGTGCACGCCCGGCTCGTACTCGTCCATGTACCGGACCGCGAACGGGCGTTGCGGTCGATGATCGAGGCCCTGCGCCCCGGCGGCCGACTTCTGATCGAGGACGCCGACCCCGCTCTCCAGCCCCTGCTCTGCCCCGACGAGTCCGGCCCGGAGCAGCAGCTCGCGAACCGTCTGCGCCACGGCTTCCGCAAACTGCTCGCCGACCGCGGCGCCGACCTCTCCTACGGCCGCACACTCCCGCGCCTGCTCCGTGAGGCAGGTCTGCACCGGGTGGAGGCCGACGCGTACTTCCCGCTCACCTCGCCCGCCTGCGCCGCCCTGGAGTCCGCCACGGTCCGCCAGATCCGCGATCAGCTCGTCACCGAGGGCATCGCCACCGACCAGGAGATCGACCGCCACCTCGCCAACGTCGCCGCCGGCGACATGGACCTGGCCACCGCTCCGATGATCTCGGCATGGGGCCGCAAGGCGCCGGAGGAAAGCGTGAGCTGACGCTGCTTCAGCCGAAGTCCGCGCGGCGGCCGGTGGTGTCCCTCCCTGGTTGCTGTCACTGCCCTGACTCCGGTGCGGGCGGCCTTCCACCCACCCGTGCCACCGCCAGCGCACCCGCCCGGCACCCCTCCAGCGCCGCGTCCTGCGGCCGGGCGCCCGCGAGCAGGGCCGCGAGAAAGGCCCCGCTGAAGGCGTCCCCCGCCCCGGTCGTGTCCCTCGGCGCCGTCGGCACGGCGGGAACATGGGCGCGCACCGTGCCCGACCGGGCCACCAGAGCACCGTCGGCCCCCTGCTTGGCGACCACCAGCGGGACATGGCGGCTCAACTTGGCGGCGGCGTCCGCCGTATCGGGCAACCCCGTCAGCAGGCACGCCTCGTCACGGCTCGGCAGCAGGACGTCCAAACCCTCCACCAACGCCAGGAAACGGTTCACGCCCAGCTCCACCAGGAAGCCCACCGACGCCGGATCCATGCTCACCGGCACACCACGCGCGCGTGCGGACGCGAGAGCCCTCGCCACCAGGGCCCGGGTCGGCTCGGAGAACAGCAGATAGCCGGAGAGATGCAGCCACGCGACGCCGTCGAGCAACGCGTCCGACCAGTCGCCGGGGTCCAGCCGCAGCGCCGCCCCGCTGTCCGTGAGGAACGTCCGCTCGGCGTCGGCACCCGTGTCGACCAGGCAGATCACCGTCCCGGTCGGCGCCTGCGGATCGACGACCAGAAGCGGCTCGACGCCGCTCGCGGTGAGCTCCCGCTCGTGCCAGGCGGCCGCGTCCGTTCCCACGCGCCCCAGCAGCCGCACTTCCCGGGCGCCCCAATGCGCCGCCCAGCAGGCCACGTTGGCGCCCGCGCCACCCGGCACGGTCCGGATGGCCGCCGCCGTGTCCGTACCCGAGGCGAGCGGACCGCGGTGGCGGGCGATGACGTCCGTGACCACGTCCCCGACGACCAGCAGCGCGCCGTCGCGCCCGACGACCCCGTTCCCCGGCTCGTTCACGCCCCGGCCCAGGCCGCCGCGATCCGCCCCGCCAGCCGTACGTTGCCGCGCACCGCCGCCAGATTGGCGCTCAGCGAGGCGCCGTCCGTGTGCCGCACCAGGTAGTCCAGCAGGAACGGTGTGACGGCCTGACCGGCGATGCCCCGCTCCTCGCACGCGTGCAGCGCGTCGGCGAGCACACGCGCGTGCAGCCCGGGATCCAGCTGTTCCTCCTCCGGCAACGGATTGGCGACGATCAGCGCCGACTCCGGGCCGTCGAGCGCGTCCTGGGCGCCCATCACCCCGGCCACCTCCTCCGGCGACCGCAGCGTCCAGTCCACCGGGTGTCCGGAGTCGGAGAGGTAGAAGCCGGGGAAGCGCTCCGTGCGGTAGCCGGCGACGGCGACGCCCAGCGTCTCCAGCCGCTGCAGGGTCGCCGGAACATCCAGGATCGACTTGACGCCGGCGCACACCACCGTGATCCGCGTACGCGCGAGCAGTCCCAGGTCGGCCGACTCGTCCTGCGTCACCGTCCACTCCCGGTGCACCCCGCCGAGCCCGCCCGTCGCGAACACCCGTACGCCCCCGAGGCTCGCCAGCAGAGCCGTCGCCGACACCGTGGTCGCCCCGCTCACCCCGGAGGCCACCGCGAGCGGCAGATCCCGGTGCCCCAGCTTGCGGATCCCGTCCTCGTTCGCGATCCGCTCCAGCTGCTCCTTGTCCAGCCCGACGTGGGGTCGCCCGTCCAGCACGGCGATCGTCGCCGGAACGGCGCCCTCCTGCCGTACGACATCCTCCAGCTCCAGCGCCACCTGGAGATTGCGCGGCCGCGGCAACCCGTGCGCGATGATCGTGGACTCCAGGGCCACCACGGGTCGACGCGCGTCAATCGCGTCCCGTACCTCTTCCGACACCACCAGCACCACGCGCCTGCCTCCTGTCGCTCGGTCCTCCCTCATCTCTGGCGGGCGGCGCACCGCGTCAAACCCTTGCGGCCTGTGGGAGAGGACACCAGCCTTGAACGCATGACCGACAACTCGACCCGTCTCGACCACGTGGTCCTCTGGGTGAGCGACCCGGCCGCATCGGCCGCCTTCTACCAGGAGACACTCGGCCTGGCGCCCGTCAGGCTCACCGAGTTCATCGCGGGCGAGGCGCCGTTCCCCTCGGTCCGCGTCAACGACGAGACCATCCTCGACCTCATGCCCCTGACCATGGCGGAGCGCATGAAGATGCTCCCCGGTGCCGCCGAGAGCGCGGGACACCCGGTCAACCACGTCTGTCTGTCCCTGCCGGAGGCAGACTTCCAGGGGCTGCGCACCCACCTGGAGGGGCAGGACGTACCCGTGTCGGACTACTCGTACGACTCCTTCGGCGCCCGAGGCAAGGCCAGGCGCAGCTTCTACTTCCGCGACCCCGACGGCAACGTCTTCGAGGCCCGGCACTACGACTGACGCGCCGAGGAGGGGCCACGCGCGCGTGACCCCTCCTGCCTGCCGACGACGTCAGACCGGCCGTACGCCGTCCAGCGCCCCATGCGGATTCAGCACGTACTTGCGGCTGGCGCCCTGGTCGAACTCGGCGTAGCCGCGTGGCGCGTCGTCGATGGAGACCACCGTCGCGTTGACGGCCTTGGCGATGTGCACGCGCTCGTGCAGGATCGCCATCATCAGGCCCCGGTGGTACTGCATGACCGGGCACTGGCCGGTCGTGAAGCGGTGGCTCTTGGCCCAGCCCAGGCCGAGCCGCACCTTCAGCGTCCCGGACTGCGCGTCCTGGTCGATCCCTCCGGGATCGTCCGTGACATACAGGCCGGGAATGCCGAGGGCGCCGCCCGCGCGTGTGATGCCCATCAACGAGTTGAGGACCGTCGCGGGCGCCTCCTGAGCGTTCGGGCCGTGAGCCCGCGCCTCGAAGCCGACCGCGTCGACCGCTGCGTCCACCTCGGGCTCCCCGAGGATCTGCGCGATCTGCTCCTCCACGCTGCCTTGCGACACGTCGACGGTCTCGCAGCCGAAGCTGCGCGCCTGGGCGAGACGTTCGGCGTTCAGATCGCCGACGATCACGACGGCGGCGCCCAGCAACTGCGCCGAGGCGGCCGCCGCGAGCCCGACCGGGCCCGCCCCGGCCACGTACACCGTCGAACCGACGCCCGCTCCCGAGCTGACCACACCGTGGAAGCCGGTCGGGAAGATGTCCGACAGCATGGTCAGATCCAGGAGCTTCTCGCGTGCCTGGTCCCGGTCGGGGAACTTCAACAAGTTGAAGTCCGCATAGGGGACCATGACGAACTCGGCCTGTCCGCCGACCCAGCCGCCCATGTCGACATAGCCGTACGCCGCACCGGGACGTGCCGGGTTCACGTTCAGACAGATGCCGGTCTTGCGCTCCTTGCAATTACGACATCGCCCGCAGGCGATGTTGAACGGTACGGAGACGACGTCGCCGACGTCGATGGTCTCGACGTCCGGACCCCGTTCGACGACCTCTCCGGTGATCTCGTGTCCGAGGACCAGCCCCTCCGGCGCCGTGGTCCGCCCCCGCACCATGTGCTGGTCGCTGCCGCAGATGTTGGTGGCGAGGACCTTGAGGATCACCCCGTGCCGGCACTTGCGGCCGACGTTGTCGGGGGCGACTCCCGGTCCGTCCTGCAGTTCGAGCGACGGGTAGTCGATGGTCCTGACCTCCACCGCGCCCGGCTTGAGATACGCCACTGCCCTGTTTCCGCTCATGCCTGATCGCCGTCCCTTCGGCCCGTGTCGTACGGATGCCAGTCGGATGCCAGCGGCTGTGCGCATGGTCGAGTCTGCTACCGACGGCGAGGTCCGGCCAGTCCTCGCGCGGTCCGGCCGGGCGCGGTACGTCAGTCGTCGGCCGGAACGCCCCGGACGCCTTCCGCCCGACCGCGCCGGGGCCGGCTCCGGGTGAACAACGCCAGCCCTGCCAACGGGACCAGCAGACAGGCGGCGGTGAAGTTCAGCCAGGCGTAGCTCGCCTGGGCGACCACGAGCCCGGCGACCGCTCCGCCGATACCCGCCGACGCGTTCATGACCAGGTCCGACAGTCCCTGCGCGGCGGCACGCGCGGGCTGCGGCACGGAATCTGTGAGCAGTGCGGAACCCGAGACGAGCCCCGCCGACCAGCCGAGCCCCAGGATGAAGAGTCCGACGGCCGTCTGCCCATGACTCGCGCCCGCCGTACCGGCGACGAGCACCGCGCACGCCAGCAGCCCGACGGCGAGCCCGATCCCGGACAGCCGCCCCAGCCGGTCCGACAACCGCCCCATGAGCGGCGCGAACGCGTACATCCCCGCGATGTGCCCGCTGATGACCAGGCCTATCAGATCGATGCCCGCGCCATGGTGCGCGAGGTCGACCGGGGTCATCGACATCACCGAGACCATCGCCGTGTGCGCCACGGCCACGGTCACCACCGCGAGCCGCGCCCGCGGCGAGGCGGCCACGGCGGCCACCCCGGCACGCAGCGAACGGGCCGCCGGTGACTGCTCCTCGTCCGGGGCCAGCGCACGCGCGGTCAGCAGCGGGTCCGGCCGCAGCAGTACGGCCACCACGACCGCGGATATCAGGAAGATCCCGGCCGCCCACAGGAACGGTCCCGCGGCGGTGGGTATCCCGAGGCCCGAGACACTGCGACCGGCGGGCGCGGCGATGTTCGGACCGAGGACCGCGCCGATCGTGGTCGCCCACACGACCAGCGAGATGGCCCGGGCCCGCCGCTCCGGCTCGGCCAGATCCGCGGCGGCGAACCGGGCCTGCAGATTCGCCGACGACGCCGCGCCGAACGCGGCCATCCCGCACAACAGCAGCGGAAAGCTCCCCACACCTGCCGCGATCACCGTGACACCGGCCCCGACGGCCCCGATCAGATAGGCCAGCACGAGCCCGGGCCGACGGCCTCTCGCGGTCATCAGCGCGGCCAGCGGCATCGAGAGCACCGCCGTACCGGCGACGGTCGCGGTGGGTGCGAGCCCCGACAGCGACTCGGTGCCGCTGACCTCCTTGGCCAGGACGGCCGCGAGCGCTATGCCGGTGGCGACGCCCAGGCCGCCCAGGATCTGCGTCGTGATCAGCACGGCCGAGATACGTCGCCGCAGGGCCGGCAACCGGTCGGGCGGGACAGCCACGGCGGCCTGCCGCTCCACGGCGGTCATGACACCGGACCGGCCGCGTACAGGTGGGTGAAAAGTGTCGTCACAGGCGCAGTCTCCCCCTCATCACTCGCCTGCCCAACCCCAGGGGCGGGGCCAGGACCTCCTCAGAACAATGGCTCCGGCAGGACTCCCTCCAGCGCGAGCAGCTTGCGCTTGGTCTCCAGGCCGCCCCCGAAGCCGCCGATGCCGCCGTCGCTCTCCACGACCCGGTGGCAGGGCACGACGACCGGGAGCGGATTGGCGCCCATCGCCGTCCCGACCGCCTGGGCCGCACCCGGCTGCCCGACCCGCCCGGCGAGATCCCCGTACCCGACGACCGTGCCGTACGGGACTCCGGACGCCAGCTCGCGCAGCACCTGCCGGTTGAAGCCGGAGATCAGGGACCAGTCCAGCGGCAGCTCGAAGTCATGGCGCGCTCCCGCGAAGTACTGCTCCATCTGACGTATCGCCTCGGCCAGCAGCGGGGAACCGGGTGCCTCGACCGGCTCGACGCCCAGCCTCGACGCCAGTCTGCCGAGGGCCTGCTCGCGTACCTTCTCCGTGGCGTGGAACACGACGCTGACCAGGCCTTCGCGGGTCGCGGCCAGCATCAGCGGACCGATGTCGGTACCGACGACGGCCCACACGACCTGCTGCTCGTACTGCCCATGGCTGTCCATGCGCCCACCGTACGGTCCACCACTGACAACGCCCCCGTGACCGCGCACCGGGCGCCCGCGCCGGGGCCGCCGTCACTGCTCGGGCAGGGCGTCCTGAACCACGTCGGGGCTGTTGGTGATGATCCCGTCGACGCCGTATCCGGCGACCAGCCGGGTGGTGTCCGCGTCGTTCACCGTCCAGGTGAAGACCTCCATCGGCCTGCCGTGCGGTCCGTCGAACTCATGGACGGTGGCGACGTAGTCCGAGGAGATGGAGCTGTGCGAGGGGTTGATCTGGTCGGCGAAGTCCGCGTACTCGGCCAGGTCCGACGTGGGCGGCGTACCGAGGAAGCCGGTCTTCACGGTCGGCTCCAACTCGTGGACGGTCCGCACGCTGTCGGCACTGAAGCTCTGCACGATCAGCCGGCTCGCCAGGTGGTCCGCGTCGAGCCAGCCCTCGTTGGCCAGGGCCTTGAGGGTCTCCCCCTCGATGCCCGGATACAGGTCGGGGTTCTTGATCTCCAGAAGCAGCTTCTGGTCGTGCAGCTCCAGACGGTCCACGAACTGCTCCAGCGTCGGCACGCGCGCGCCCGCGTACGCGGGGCTGAACCAACTGCCCGCGTCCAGGTGGGCGATCTCGTCGGCGGTGAAGTCCTTGACCTTCCAGGGCGCCCTGCCGGGGTAGACCTCCTCCACGTCGGTCGTCCGCTTCAGGTTGTCGTCGTGAAGGACGACGAGCTCGCCGTCCTTGGTGCGCTGCACGTCGTTCTCGACCCAGTCGATGCCCAGTTCGGCGGCCTTGTCGACGGCGGCCAGCGTGTTCTCGGGGGCATAGGTGGAGGCTCCTCGGTGGGCGATCACCGTAGGCCGCTCGGCGCCGGCCCGGGCCTGGGAGGCGGGAAGCAGAAGCGCGGCGGTTCCCAGGAGTGCGGTCGTCGTGGCGGCTACAGCGCGCGCGTGCATGCGTACTCCTCGCGTCGAACGATCACGAACAGCACAACTGTGACAGCAGAGGGTCAACGGCGGGGGAGTACAGAATGGCCACAGATTGAATGGAGTTGCCCGGGCCCGCTCACTCGTGCCGCACAACTGGGGCAAGGCCGTGTTTCTTTGCCGGAGAATCGTTCGACCATTCCGGTGGGAGTTACTCTCTGCCTCAACCCTGACCGCTCGGGCGGTGCTGGGAGGGGGGCGTATTCACAGCATTCCGGGACGTAAGAGGGCGGGAAGGGCGGTCGCGTATGCAGGGCACGATCGACGGATTCAGCTACGGACTCGTCACACCGCTGGTGGCCTACCTCATGGCCTGCCTCGGCGGTGCGCTCGGTCTGCGCTGCACCACAAGATCGATGCTCGTCTCGCACTCCTGGCGCCCCGGCTGGCTCGCCCTCGGGTCGGCGGCCATCGGCTCCGGCATATGGACCATGCACTTCGTCGCCATGATGGGGTTCACGGTCGAGGGAACACCGATCCACTACGACAAACCGATGACGTTCGCGAGCCTCGCGGTCGCCATCGTCATGGTGGGCGTCGGGATCTTCATCGTCGGCTACAAGGGCGCCAGCGGAACGGCCCTGTTCACCGGCGGCACCATCACCGGCCTGGGCATAGCCTCGATGCACTATCTGGGCATGGCCGGCCTGCGGCTCGACGGCAAGCTGGAGTACAACACGTTCACCGTCGGCGTCTCCGTCGCCATAGCCATGGTCGCGGCCACCGCGGCACTCTGGGCCGCCGGACAGGTCCGAGGGCTCATGTGGAGCGTCGGCGCGAGCCTCGTCATGGGCCTCGCCGTCAGCGGCATGCACTACACCGGCATGGCCGCTCTCAGCGTCCATCTCCACGGCACCGGGGCCCCCGCGACGGGCGACTCACCCGCCGCCCTGCTCGCCCCCATGCTGATCGGCCCACTCGCCTTCCTCCTCCTCGCCGGCGCCGTCGTGCTGTTCGACCCGCACATGATCATGGGCAGGCCCGCGGCGGCCCCCGTCGAGCACAAGCCGGGCGTCCCGGCCCACACCTCCGTCCCGCACCAGGCCCGCCGCACCCAGCTGCGCGTGCGCCGCAACCAGGACCACCGGGGCTCCCGCACTCCGCAGAACCACTGATCGGACCGCGTTGTCAGTGGCGGGTCGTACGGTGGATCCCATGCGGCCCGTTTCCAGCATCGAACGCACGGTGGCGCCTTTCGAGGTCGTCAGCCCCTACCAGCCCAACGGCGACCAGCCGACGGCCATCGCCGAGCTCGCCCGGCGCATCGAATCCGGCGAGAAGGACGTCGTCCTGCTCGGCGCAACCGGCACAGGCAAGTCCGCCACCACGGCGTGGATGATCGAAAAACTCCAGCGCCCCACCCTCGTGATGGCGCCGAACAAGACCCTGGCCGCCCAGCTGGCGAACGAATTCCGCGAGCTCCTGCCGAACAACGCCGTCGAGTACTTCGTCTCGTACTACGACTACTACCAGCCCGAGGCCTACGTCCCGCAGTCGGACACCTACATCGAGAAGGACTCCTCGATCAACGAGGAGGTCGAGCGCCTGCGCCACTCCGCGACCAACTCACTGCTCACCCGCCGTGACGTCGTCGTGGTCGCCTCGGTCTCCTGCATCTACGGCCTCGGTACTCCGCAGGAGTACGTGGACCGCATGGTCCCCCTCAAGGTCGGCGAGGAGATCGACCGGGACCAGCTGCTGCGCCGTTTCGTCGACATCCAGTACACGCGCAACGACCTGGCCTTCACCCGCGGCACCTTCCGCGTGCGCGGCGACACCATCGAGATCTTCCCGGTCTACGAGGAGCTCGCCGTCCGCATCGAGATGTTCGGCGACGAGATCGAGGCCCTGTCCACGCTGCACCCGCTGACCGGCGAGATCATCAGCGACGACCAGCAGCTGTACGTCTTCCCGGCCTCCCACTACGTCGCGGGCCCGGAGCGCATGGAGCGCGCCGTCAACGACATCGAGAAGGAGCTCGGCGAGCGCCTCACCGAGCTGGAGAAGCAGGGCAAGCTCCTGGAGGCCCAGCGCCTTCGGATGCGCACCACCTACGACCTCGAGATGCTCCGTCAGATCGGCAGCTGCTCGGGTGTCGAGAACTACTCGATGCACTTCGACGGCCGCTCGCCCGGCTCCGCGCCGAACACCCTGATCGACTACTTCCCGGAGGACTTCCTGCTCGTCATCGACGAGTCGCATGTCACGGTGCCGCAGATCGGCGCCATGTACGAGGGCGACGCGTCCCGCAAGCGCACCCTCGTCGACCACGGCTTCCGCCTGCCCTCCGCGCTCGACAACCGCCCCCTGAAGTGGGAGGAGTTCCAGGAGCGCATCGGTCAGACGGTCTACCTGTCGGCGACTCCGGGCAACTACGAGCTCTCCCGCTCGGACGGCCAGGTCGAGCAGATCATCCGCCCCACCGGCCTCGTCGACCCGGAGGTCGTCGTCAAGCCCACCGAGGGCCAGATCGACGACCTGGTGCACGAGATCCGCACCCGCGTCGAGAAGGACGAGCGCGTCCTGGTCACCACCCTCACCAAGAAGATGGCGGAGGACCTCACCGACTACTTCCTGGAGCTCGGCATCCAGGTGCGCTATCTGCACAGCGACGTCGACACCCTGCGCCGTGTGGAGCTGCTGCGAGAGCTGCGGGCCGGCGAGTTCGACGTCCTCGTCGGCATCAACCTCCTCCGTGAGGGTCTCGACCTGCCCGAGGTGTCCCTGGTCGCGATCCTCGACGCCGACAAGGAGGGCTTCCTGCGCTCCGGCACGTCCCTCATCCAGACCATCGGCCGCGCGGCGCGCAATGTCTCCGGCCAGGTCCACATGTACGCCGACAAGATCACCCCGGCGATGGAGAAGGCCATCGACGAGACCAACCGCCGCCGGGAGAAGCAGGTCGCGTACAACAAGGCGAACGGCATCGACCCCCAGCCGCTGCGCAAGAAGATCAACGACATCGTCGCGCAGATCGCCCGCGAGGACGTCGACACCGAGCAACTGCTCGGCACCGGCTACCGCGCGAAGAAGGACGGCCGCGGCACCAAGGCTCCCGTGCCCTCCCTCGGCGACAAGGCGGCCAAGGGCGCGAAGGCGGCCAAGTCCGCCAAGGGCAAGGCCAAGGAGACGGTGCCGACGGACCGCCCGGCGGCCGATCTCGCCGAGCAGATCGAGGAGTTGACGGAGCGTATGCGCGCCGCCGCGGCCGACCTTCAGTTCGAGATCGCGGCCCGGCTGCGTGACGAGGTGTCCGAGATGAAGAAGGAACTGCGTCAGATGAAGGAAGCCGGCCTGGCCTGACGGGCACGCGCTGTGTTGCAAGACCGACACAAAGTGGGGACCGGGGTACGGCACTGTCAGTGCCCCTGCGTAGGGTTCTGGTCATCCGCGGATTCCGCGGCCAACAGGGGACAGCTCGAGAGGGGAAACAGCACGTGACCGTCAACATGACCAAGGGTCAGGCCATCAGTCTGCAGAAGGACGACGGCGGCAGCCTGACCGCGGTGCGCATGGGTCTCGGCTGGCAGGCGGCTCCCCGGCGGGGCCTGTTCGGCACGCGCACGCGGGAGGTCGACCTCGACGCCTCCGCCGTTCTGTTCGCGGACAAGCAGCCGGTCGACGTCGTCTTCTTCCGCCACCTGGTGAGCGACGACGGCTCGGTGCGCCACACCGGGGACAACCTCGTCGGCGGTGTCGGCCAGGGCGGCGACGACGAGGCGATCCTCGTCGACCTCGCGCGCGTCCCGGTCCACATCGACCAGATCGTCTTCACCGTGAACTCCTTCACGGGCCAGACGTTCCAGGAGGTGCAGAACGCGTTCTGCCGTCTGGTCGACGAGACCAACGGCCAGGAGCTCGCCCGCTACACCCTCGCGGGCGGCGGCGCCTACACCGCCCAGATCATGGCGAAGGTGCACCGCACAGGACCGGGCTGGACGATGACGGCGCTCGGCACGCCGGCCAACGGCCGCACGTTCCAGGACCTGATGCCGGCCATCCTGCCGCACCTGTAGGACCGGTAGCGCGGCCCCGGCGGGCGGCACACGACAAGACAAAGCGACACAGGGGGACGAAGGCATGACGGCCGAGCTGGTGCGGGGGCAGAATCACCCGCTCTCCCAGGCCCGTCTGGAGATCCGGGTCTCGGCCGGCACACCGGTCGTGGCCGCCGCCACGCTCGGCGACGAGCAGGGCAGGATCCACGGTGTCGAATGGGTGGCCCACCCCGGCGCCCCCACCCTGCCCGGCCTGGAGGTCTCCCGGCAGGCGGCCGCCGACCATCGCCTCGCGGTGGACCTGGACGCCATGCCGGAGGCCGTCCACCGCGTCAGTGTGCTGCTCGCCCTGCCGTCCGGGAGCGGCCCGACCCGGTTCGGCGCCGTCGCCACCCCCTTCGTCGCCGTCACCGGCCTCGACGGCACCGAGGTCGCCAGCTACACGATCACCGGTCTGGAGGCCGAGTCGGCCGTCGTCGCCCTGGAGCTCTACCGCCGCCAGAGTGCCTGGAAGGTACGTGCCATCGGCCAGGGGTACGCGGGCGGTCTCGCCGACCTCTTCGCCGACCAGGGCCTGGCCCAGGCCCATCAACTCGCCGGGGGCATCAACGAAGCGGTGGCTCAGGGCATGGCCCGCTCGGTGCCGGCGCCTCCGACACGGACGGACGGTGACCGCTCCCGGCAGCCGGCCGCACCGGCCCTCGGCCCGGACCAGGGCGGCTCCGCACCCCAGGGCACCCCCGGCTCCAGCTCCAGCTCAGTGGCACCGCAGCCCACCTCGCCCTACGGCACCCAGACACCGGGCGCGCCGGGCCAGCCCACGCCGCAGCCGCCGTACCAGAGCGGAAGCGGGGCCACGGACCCCGCCCAGCCGTCCGCTCCCACGTCCGGCGGCCCCATCGACTACAGCCACCCGCGCCGGCAGAACGCGGCTCCGCCGCCGCCCCCGCCGACCGCGCCCCC
>NZ_JAKEIP010000193.1 GCF_021474425.1 Streptomyces muensis
GGATGGGACGGGTAGGGGCGGCGGGGGCGAGTTCAGGTCGGGTTGTTACACGCGGGGCAGGTGGCGGCCCAGCAGAGCACGCAGACGGTCGATGTCGGCCGGACCGGCGGCACCGCGCTTGGGTAGTACCTCCACCAGCAGGATGTTCGGGTCCCTGCTGAGCAGGACCACGTGGTCGCGAGTCTCCCGGTAGCCCCGGAACACGGACCAGCGCTGGGTCAGCGTCACGTGATCGGTGACGGTCGTGACTCCCGTGTCGGTGACGGTCACGCGGTAATCGCCCTGCCAACCGACGGTACGCAGCGCGTGGTGGGCCTGTAGGTGCGGAATCCCCCAGATCACGATGGCGCAGAAGCCGCCGAGTACCACCGAGAGCGTCCAGCCCGACATCGCCTGCAACACGGTGAGCAATGCGAACAGCGCGGCAAACAGCCAGCGCAGCAGGTTCAGTCGACGGATGCGCTCGCGTACCAGCACGGCCCTGAGGAGGTCGCTGCGTGATGGCCGGTAGGCCAGCTCGACGGTGTCCGTGTCCTGGATGATGTCCCGCCCCTGGTGATCCATGGGCGGAACCCTAGCTTCGGTTCCGCCCACGGAGGACCCGGCTCAGCCCTGGTCCTGCCGGCCCTCCATGGCCAGCAGTTCCTCGTTCGGGATGGCCCCGCCGAACCGCCGGTCACGCGACGCGAACTCCACGCACGCCCGCCACAGGTCACGGCGGTCGAAGTCCGGCCAGAGGACGTCCTGGAAGACCATCTCGGCGTAGGCGCTCTGCCAGAGAAGGTAGTTGGAGGTGCGCTGTTCACCGCTGGGACGCAGGAAGAGGTCCACGTCCGGCATGTCGGGGTAGTACATGTACTTGGCGAAGGTCTTCTCGTTGACCTTGGACGGGTCCAGCCGCCCGGCCCGAACGTCCTCCGCAAGCGCCTGCGCGGCGTCCGCGATCTCGGCCCGCCCGCCGTAGTTCATGCAGAAGTACAACGTCAGCTTGTCGTTGTCCTTGGTCTGCTCCTGCGCGACCTGAAGCTCCTTGGCGACCGACTTCCACAGCTTGGGCATCCGGCCCACCCAGCGGACCCGGATGCCGAGCTCGTCGAGCTGGTCGCGGGTCTTGCGGATGAAGTCGCGGTTGAAGTTCATCAGGAAGCGCACCTCGTCCGGCGACCGCTTCCAGTTCTCGGTGGAGAAGGCGTACAGGGAGATCGCCCCCACACCCATCTCGACCGCGCCCTGCAGGACGTCCAGCACCCGCTCGGCACCGACCTTGTGCCCCTCGGTACGCGGCAGCCCCCGCTCCTTGGCCCAGCGCCCGTTCCCGTCCATGACGATCGCCACATGCTTCGGGATCAGCTCACCGGGAAGCTTCGGCGGGCGGGCGCCGGACGGGTGCGGCTCCGGCGTCCTGTACTCGCGTCGCCGACGCCCCAGGAACCCACTGACGGCCATGTGCTTCTCGTCTCCTCTTACCGCTTCTTACCGTGTCTTGCCGCTTACTTTTCCACGTACCGAAGCGAGCGCAGCCCGCGCTCCAGATGCCAGTGCAGATAGGCGGACACCAGCCCGCTGCCCTCCCGGACATGCCGCGCCTCGCACGCGTCGGCCGTCTCCCAGTCTCCCGTGAGCAGCGCGCCGAGCAGTTCGAGGGTCTGCGGCGACGGTACGACGCTACCGGGCACCCGGCAGTCGACGCAGACCGAGCCCCCGGAGGCCACGGAGAAGAAGCGGTTCGGGCCGGGCAGACCGCACTTCGCGCAGTCGCTGAAGCTGGGGGCGTAGCCGTTGACGGCGAGGGAGCGGAGCAGGAAGGCGTCGAGGACGAGGTGGGGCGCGTGCTCGCCGCGGGAGAGGGTCCGCAGGGCGCCGACCAGCAGCAGGTACTGCTGCACCGCCGGCTCGCCCTCGTGGTCGGTGAACCGCTCGGCCGTCTCCAGCATGGCCGTCCCGGCGGTGTAGCGGGCGTAGTCGCTGACGATCCCGCCGCCGTACGGAGCGATGGTCTCGCTCTGCGTGCACAACGGCAGCCCGCGCCCGATCAGCTCACTCCCCCGCGCGAAGAACTGCACGTCGACATGGGAGAACGGTTCGAGCCGCGCCCCGAACTTCGACTTCGTACGCCGCACCCCCCGGGCCACGGCCCGCACCCGCCCGTGCCCACGAGTGAGCAACGTGATGATCCGGTCGGCTTCGCCGAGCTTCTGGGTCCGCAGGACGATGCCGTCATCCCGGAAGAGACTCATCGCACACCTCCGCCCAGCCTCCGACTCATGGGTTCATTCTCTCGTACGGCCACAGTCACCGGGTGCGGTCGGGGTGGCTGATGGTGTTCCAGGGGGCCAGGTTCCACGGGCTGGAACGATTCTCCGGGTCCAGCAGCGCACGCAGATGCGCGTCGGCGGTCGCCTGCGAGGCCGGGAAACCGTTGTCCGTCGTCCCGCGCAGCCCCTCCCGCCACACCTTCCGACCGAGCAGATAGTGAGCGGCGTACTCCTGCCAGGAGGCATACGTCCCGACCACCGACGGCACGATGTTCTTCAGCGCGGTCCAGGCGTCGGACTCGTCGATCAGCCCGCACGCGAAGCCACGGCGGGCGATGTCGACGTACAGCGCGGCGTCCCAGGCGAGCGGCGAGACGCCGGTGACCCGGTACGCCCGGGCCCGGTACCCGCTGCGGGACAGCTCGTCGAGCCGGCCGACCAGCTGCGCCCGCGACGTGATCTCCCACTGCTCGGCCAGCCAGCGCCGGGCCCCGTCGTCGTCGATCCGCGCGAACGGGTACAGCGTGGTCCGCGAGGCGCCCTTGTCCCTGCTCACCGGCGCGCTCAGCGACACCATCCACAGCTGGTGCGTGGTGAGCGGCACGGGGTAGCGGCGGGTGGCCTTCGGCCCTCTCCGTCTCCATCTCCACAAGCCCATGCCGCCGCACCCTACGGGACGGTCAAGGAACCTCACCCCGGCTTCGTGCGTTCGCGTACGCCGTCGCCGCGCGCAGCCGCTCGGCGGGGCTGGCCGTACGGACGACTCCGGGCTCGGCGTCCCATTCCTTGCCGCCGCCGTACGGTCTGAGTTGGACGTACGGTCCCTCGTGTCCCATGACGATGCCGATTCTTCCGTTGCGTGTGTCGACGACGTACGACCCGATCGGTGGCTTCATCGCAGTACCGCCGCGAGGCGCTGCGCGGTCTCGACCGAACACCGGCCCAATTCGACGAGCGGGCAAGGTGCTTCACGCGCAAGACTCGCCGGGTCGATCCGGAGTGTCGGGAGCGTAATTCCTGCCTTCTGCAGCACCGCCCGCAATTCCTTCACTGCTTCCTCCGCTTCTTCGACGCAGTGCGCCGAGTGTCGTGCCGTCACCGGTCTCCCCTCCTATTTGGGTTTCACTCATTTCATCTCCATCCTGACCTGCGACGCCTACACTCGGCAGGAGTCTGTGCCCTACAAGTGCGGGGAAGTGCAATGGGGTTGGCCATGGCCAATGCTTCACGTCAGGCGGCGTGGGAGTTCTTCGGCGCGGAACTGAAGCGGCGGAGGGAGGATGCGGGGGTCACTCAGGTGGAACTGGGGGCTCGGGTATTTGTCTCCGGTGGTTACATCGGCCAGTTCGAACAGGCGATCCGAAAACCCCAATTGGACGTGGCGCAGAGGATTGACGTTGCGCTACAAACCGACGGTATTTTCGAGCGGATGTGGCGCCGCCTCATCAATGACCAGCGGTACGCGGATTACTTCGCCGAGGCGGCAGAGCTGGAGCGGCTCGCGACAAAGATCTGCGAGTTCGCGCCCGCGCTGGTGCCGGGCCTGTTGCAGACGGCTGGGTATGCCCGGGCCGTCACGCTGGCGATGAACCCGTTCGCGGCGGACGAGTACATCGAGGACAAGGTATCCGGCCGACTGGAGCGCCAGCACATCCTCAAGGACGCTACACGGCCCGTGTATTGGGTCGTCCTGCACGAGAACGTGCTGCGCATCCCGGTCGGCGGCCCGGCGGTCATGGCCGAGCAGCTGGAGCGCGTGGCGGCGATGGCACGGGAGCGAACGGTGCTGGTCCAGGTGCTGCCGTGCGCGGCTGGGGCGTACGCCGTCATGACAGGAGACCTGAAGCTCATGGAGTTCGAGGACGCCCCACCAACGGCCTATACAGAAGGCGTGTATTCGGGGACTCTGCTGGACGATCCGGCTGTGGTGAAGCGCGCGTACGGGGCATACGATCTGCTCAGGGCCGCCGCGCTGTCGCCAGAGGCGTCCCTGGCCATGATCGAGTCGGCGGCGGAGGACTTCAGACGATGCGCGAGTACGACCTGAGTAACGCGAGCTGGCGCAAGAGCAGCTACAGCGACGGCAACGGCGGCAACTGCGTCGAGGTAGCCGACGGCGTCCCCGGCGCAGTCCCCGTCCGAGACAGCAAGCTCGCCTCGGACAGCCCCGTACTCCTCATCTCCGCCCCCGCCTGGACCGGCTTCCTTACGTCTCTGCGGTGACCCGCGGAGCCGTCTGCTGACGCTCCGCCTCGGACCACAGCTCGGTGAACTGGGTGATGTGGTCCTCGATATGGTCCGGCTCGGCGCTCAGCAGCGTGCTGTCGGGGTTGTTCTCCTGGTCCGGCTTCGTCTCGTGGCAGAGTTCGCCGTCGAAGACGATGAAGTCGCTCACCCTGGGGTTGGACTCCATCAGCGACCGCACCGCGATACGCGCGTCGATGCCCCGCCGCCGATGGTCGTCGCGCAGCGCAATGAGCTCCGGTGTGACCTCGTCCTCGGTCCGTACGATGAACAGGCGGCGGATCTCCACGCCCCGCCGCTTGATCGCCTTCTCCTGCGCGGCGAGGTACCGGTCGGCGGGCCCGCTGGTCCAGAACTCCCGGTCCACCGAGGTGCTGGTGGCGTCGAGGGTCATCTTGACGCAGTCGGTGAGGTCGATCAGCCACTCGTGGTTCTCGCCGGGGCAGTCCGCGGTGCCGCTGCCGAGGCCCTCCATCATCTTGGCGAGGCGGCCCAGCTCCTTCTCGGCGAAGGCCTGCACGATGTCGCCGCCCCGCTCACGGACCTTGGTGTAGCCGAGGACCAGCCGGGTCACCTCGTCGGAGCGCAGCACGGAGCCGTCGACCTGACTGAACAGCTCCGTGGCGGCGAGGATCTCGTTGAAGCGGGTGTCGACCTTCTCGAACCGCTCGCCGAAGTCGATCAGGTACTGCACGATCAGCGCCGCGCTGCCGATGACGATGGACGCCACCCACTGCCAGATGTTCCCGTCGTCCTGGTCCAGGATGCTGGTCAGCAGGAAGGCACCGCCCGCCGCACCCGCGGTGATCACTATCCGCCAGAACATCTTGGGCATACGCGGCTGTTCCGGACGCGGCGCCCCTTGCCCGTTGCCGCCTGATCCTAACGACGACGCTCCGCTCATTTCTCATCCCCCGTCGGGTAGTCGGTTCCGGGCGGCCCTCGTCCCTCAACTCGTGCTGAGCGCCTGCTGCGGCATCGCCACGGCCTGGAGGGCCAGTCGGTCTCTGATGCGCCGGCTCAGGTTCTCCCACTGACGGGAGAACCCCGGCTTTACTTCCAGTACGTCCCACAGGTGGGCCAGCGCGGGGTCCACGTGTGCGCGCGGCATCCACAGATGCAGCAGATGAACCACGACCGGGTGAAGGGCCTCGACCACCGATGGTCCGTCTATGGCGCCGATCCGGCTGTTGTCCAGCATGTGCTGAACGGTCGTCAAAAGCCAGTCGTGCAGGGCGAGATCCTCGCAGAGGCCCGCCGCGGCCGATGCCGGCACGTCCTCCGGGAGCCTCAGCTCCATCGTCCGCAGTCCGCCCTCGGCCACCGTGAAGTTCGCCAGGGACGCCCGCTCCCCTGCCGGGATCCGTCGCGCCACCCAACGCAGGCGCGTCGGGCTCGACTTGAACGGCACCCTGCGGTCGAGCAGCGCATGGCGGCGGAGCTGGGCCAGCAGGCCCTCGGAGATCATCCCGAGGTCGAGTTCGCCGCGTCCCGCGCCTCTCAACACGCCCTCTGCAGTGGCCTGTTGGGGCAGTTTGCCGAAGGGTTCCACCAGGCCGGGGCGTACGAGGTACTGGCCCCACGGGCGCCGGATGTCCGGCCCGGTGGCCGGGAGGCTGAAGTACGCCGTCGACTGGAGCAGCCGGCCCTCGGTCAGGACGGCGCGCGCCGCCACCGTACCGACGCCCCTGACCTTCGTACCGTTGGAGGCGGGCAGGCGGCAGTCGACGCCGGTGAGGATCTCGGGGGACAGGGCGTACATGCTGGGCCGTTCGGAGACCCGGACGTGTTCGTCGTTGCGCAGCCTGAGCAGCTGGGCGGCGGCCCGGGCGTCCAGGGCCTGGACGGACGGCAGCAGACAGGTGCGTACCTCACCGCAGGCGAGGACCGAACGCGCCGGTTGGCCGGGGGCCGCCGTCATCTCAGGTCTCCTCGGCCTCGGAGGAGTCGCCGGGCTCCTCGTAGAAGACGTAGGTGGCGCGCTGGGCGACCGCCGCGGGCACCGGCATCCGCTCGGCGGCGGACCGTTCGGCGACCTGCTGGAGCGCCCCGGCGTCGACGTCGGTCTGGTCGAGGATGAGCCGTACGGCGTCCTCGACGGCGAGGAAGCGGTTCGGCATCAGGGTGCAGGTGCGGTAGGCGCTGAAGGCGGCCTTGGTGTCGCTGAGCCTGGTCAGCGGGGGCAGGCGGTCCCAGTCGTGCGGGAAGTCCTCGCCCTCCCAGTCCTTGGGTACCAGCACGGGCTCGCCCAGGTGCCGTAACAGGCCGAGGCGGGCCAGTTGCCACACGGCCGCCAGGAAAGGGCAGGACCACAGGCGCTTGCCGTCCTTCTCGGACCACAGCTCGACGTCCATGAACACCGAGTGGTTGCGGGCGGCGGTCTCCTGGGGCGGTTCCCAGCCCTTGACCGCGCCCAGGGCGCTGCGGGACGTCGACGGGGTGCGCTGGCCGTTGGCGAGCCAGCCGGTCTGGCTGACGGGCGGGCGGGAGCCGTAGCTGCCGGGCGGCGGTGACTCGACGAGGCGGTGCATGACCGACTCCGCGAGTTCTATGCGGTCGGCCACCGCGCAGCTGGACTCGCGGGCCAGGTAGTCGATGACCAGGCCGGCCTTCTCGGCCTCCTTGAGGATCATCGGGATCAGCTCGGCCGGGGTGGAGAAGCGGGTGAAGTAGTCGTCGATCAGGAAGCAGGTGCTGATGCGCGGCCGCTTGCTGCGGCGGGCCGCCGAAGCGCGGACCGCGTCCGCCCAGACCCGTACCTCGGCGAAGTGCTCGCCCAGCCGCTTGGGGCCGGCCTCGAAGTCCTCCATGTAGAGGTGGCCGAGCTCCAGGGAGAGATGGGCGAGCGGCACGGACTTGGTGACGGGCTCGGCGGTGGTCTCCCGGAAGGCGGTGTCGGTCATGCCTCCTCCCAGTACTTGTCGTCGGTCAGCCGTACGGCGAGCTGGCTCAGCGCCTGCCAGGTCGCCTCGTTGGCGATCTGGCTGTCGAGCACGTCCTCGTCGGTGATGAGCTGCTCCCGCCACTGAAGGACCGGTTCGAGGGGTACGGAGCCGAGGACCTGGCTGTAGCCGATGCCGTGGGTGGAGGCGAGCTGCTTGAGGTCGCCGTCGGTCTTGCGCATCCACGCCGACTGGGTGGGCGAGACCTGGGACCACAGGGAGGACTCGGGGTCGGGTACGGCGGCCCGCACGAAGCGGATGGCGTTGCGCAGTGCCGCTTCGTCGTGGCCTCGGTCGACGCCGCCCGCGACGATGCCGCGCCTGCCGAAGACCAGGCTGGCCGCGGCCGCCACATGCTGGCGGGTCCAGCGGTGGAAGACCAGCCAGCGGGCCGTGACGTCACGCATCTCCGGCTGTGCGGTGGCCTCCAGGACCATGTCGACGGCGTAGGAGCGGCCGGCGCTGAGGTCGACGACGACCAGGTCGAACTCGTAGTACAGCGTCATCAGCAGGTCGACGCAGCGGCGCAGGTTGTCGTCGCTGGTGGCGAACTCGCCGCCGCTGACGTCGCCGGGCATCAGCACCAGCCGGCCGCAGCCGGGCGGCGGGAAGCGCAGCACCTGGTGCTCGGTGTCGGCCCAGACGTCGATCCGGGCCGGTTCGCTGACCTCGCCTATGAGGTAGGCGTGCAGACCGCGGTCCTCGGTCTCCTCGCGGGCGTCGGCCACGTCGAAGACGGCGGCCGCGGTGGGCGAGCCGAAGTCGAAGTCGAGGTAGCAGACGTCGTCCCCGGCCAGCGCCCGGTGGTAGGCGAGGTTGGCACTGGTCACGGAGCGGCCCGTGCCTCCCTTGTCGGAGGCGGCGAAGATCAGCACGGTTCACACTCCCCGGTCCGCGGCCTCGCGGGCGCGGGCGAGCGAGTCGAGCTGTCCCAGCACGTCGAGCGTCAACGCGTAGGCCGTACCCGGCTGTTCGTCCACGAGGCTGCGGGCGCGGCGCAACTTGACCTCGATGTTCCTGATCTCCATCCCGTGCCGTCCGGAGTCCGTCGGCGCGGGTTCCATCTGTTCGTTGCCCAGCAGGTGCGCGGACTCGCTGAGCAACGCCCTTGCCAGTTCGGTGAGTTCGAGGCTGCGGATCGGGGGCTGCCGGTACATCTCGTGGGCCTGGACCATGACCTCGGTCACTCGCTCGGTGATGCTCCACGACACCGGGACGCGCCGCTTGAGGATGTCCGCCTCGGGATAGGCGGCGTGCACGTTGTCCCAGAGGCCGACGCCCTCGCCGTCGCGGATGCGGCGCCGCCACATGTGGTCGAAGATGTCCTCGGCGAGGCGGAGCAGCCGGTCGTGCGAGGAGAGGTTGCGCGACAGCGTGCACAGCTGGACGGTCCGCTTCAGCAGCTGCGCCGAGAAGTCGGTGATGGACCACGTCAAGGGCGGCCCGATCCGCTCGCTGCCCTGCAGCGGCAGGGCGACGCCCACGTTGTGCAGTTCGTGGACCATGGGGTCCTCGCGGGTCATCCGGCTGGTGATGCGGCCGCGCTCGGCGAGGCGTTCCATGATGCCGACGGTGCGGGTCAGGTCGTCGTCGGTGGCGCGGCGGCGCATCAGGTCGTGCACGAGGATGGCGGCGACGGAGAGGGAGAAGTACGCGGACTCCAGCCGCTGTCCCGTCGTACGCCAGGGGATGTCCTCCAGGGGCCAGCGGTCGTCGTCGAAGCGGGCGATGCGGGACCAGTACTGCTGGGTCAGCTCCCACCGCAGCCGGAGCGCCTCGGCGAGCTTCTGCTGCTCGGTGTTGAGCAGGCCGAGGGTGAGGGTGCGGTCGGAGAACAGGTCCTGGATACCGTCGAGGGCGACCACGGTGAAGTACAGGTACGGCACCGCGTTGGCGACGCCCTCGGGCTGCGGTCCGATGGGTTCGCTGGTCTCGATCTCGGGCGCGTCCTTCACCATGCTCCACGCCCAGCCGCACTCGAAGAGCTGGTTCTCGTCCTTGAGGCCTTCCTGGACGTCGATGCCGAGGAAGACGCTCTCGTTGAGCGCGGCGCGCAGTGAGCGGAAACGGTTCTGGAACTTGCTGAGCACCTGCCGCTGCGACAGCCGTCCCTGGCCGAGGAGTTCGCAGAGCGTACGGCCCTGGGGGGCGTCGGTGTCGAAGACGTTGACGGTGAAGGAGCGCAGCAGGCTGACCATGGCGGCGGTGAGCCGGTTGCTGGTGGCCTGGCGCAGGTCGGAGATGGTCTCCTTGATGTCGCTGCGCCGGGTCCTGGTCTCGTAGACCTTGAGGAAGCCGAGTGTGGCCAGGCACAGGGTGATCGACATGGAGAACGAGTCGGTCACGCCGAGCTGGCGCTGTTCCTCGGTGACTTCCTTGTTCTTGTCGGCGGAGCCGAAGTAGTAACCCCCCGCGAACGTCGGCCTCTTGTCGTCGCCGGTGTGCGTCCGCATGAAGTCGGCGCAGGCCGTGACGAGGTTGGCCGGGACCTCCAGCCGTCCGCCGGCTCTCCTGAGGACCTGCTGGACGTCCTCCTGTGTGGTGTCCGGGTCGTCCAGCCGGAAGGCGGGGATCTCGGTGGCCGGGTACAGCAGGCAGAGCAGCCGCTCGGCGTCGGCCACACTGCTCTCTCCGCCCCAGTCGCCCCATGCCCACTCTCCCCCGTCGAAAGAGTGGCGGGCCACCGCCTGCCAGATGTCCAGCAGATGCTGGCGTGGCTTGATCTGCATCCCATGCCCCTCACACAGGCCGCACTGCCATCATTTGAGGAATATCGCTGTGCTGTTGTGAAGTTTCACCGCCCGGCCGAACGCGTCAGCCGACCGGAATGAGCGCATCCGAATTCCGCCAACCGCAGGCGACGATCATTCCCGAATATCCGTCGCGTACCTCGGCCGCGGATTCCAGTCGTTGCACCTTGAAGTCACCCGCGAATGCCTCAAGACTCGCGCGCACCTCGGATTCTCCCACGTCACACGCCGGGAAGAAATGCTCGCCCGTGTGATATCCCTTCGAATGTTCCATGAAGGCGGCGGCGAAGGGGGCGCCGGGGGCCAGCGCGCGCATGAAGCGCTCGACGCCGAGTGAGAACTCCTGGTGGGAGGTGGTCATCGACTCGGCGACGAAGAACATGGTCCCCATGGACCACTGGCGCCGGTACCCCGCCAGCTGGAAGAGGTCGCCCTGCTCGACCGAGACGACCTTGCGGAATCTCTCACGCGGGTCATAGCCAAGGGAGTTGTACGCCTCGGACTCGCACAGGACGTCCCAGAACTGGTCCCAGTTCGGGTCGTAGGAGTCGACCTGGCGGGTGAGGTAGGCGACGTTCGCGGGCGAGCGCTCGAAGAGGGTGATCTCGTCGCACCAGGGCATCATCGCGAGCGCGGGATAGAGATTGGCACCGGCCCCTACGTCGATACCGGAAACGGGGCCGACGCCCTGCTTCCGGAAATGATCGCCGAAATGATCCCGGATCATGTGCAGGATCTCCGCGTCCTCTGCCTGTAAGTCGCGGTAGTTGTGATCAACGTAGGCGATCGGGTCGAACGCCGCCCAGCGCACATCTTTGTTCTTCAACTGGACGTCCCCCGACGATCTCTGGGTCATTCACTCACGGTACCAAAAGAAGGCGCACTGGGAGCGCGTCGAGGCATAAGACCCTCGCCCTCTTGTTCCGCGGAATCGCCCTGCTCAACCATGGGCTGATCCCGAACCGAGCGCCTGAAACGGCAGGCAACGGGTGCTCACCCGCACGAGTGACGCCATTCCATCACATAGGGGGCAGTTGATGGCTATGCCGGAGGAACGTTTCCCTGCGCTGGGTCGCCACTCCGACCAGGCGTTCTTCGCCGACAGCAGTGATCGGCCGTTGACGATGAGGGGCGTCACCGAGGCGGATCTGCCCGAACTGCTCCGCGTGGACGAGGAGGTCTTTCCCGAGGACCCCTATCCCTACTTCGTACTGCGTCAGCACCTCGACGTCCACGGCGACCGCATCCTGGTCCTGGACGACGGGGAGTGCCTGCACGGCTACGTCCTCTTCGTCACCACCTCGGACGGCTATGTGACGTGGGTGCTGAGCCTGGCCGTGAGCGCGGACCAGCGGGGGCGGGGGCTCGGCAAGCGGCTGATGCTGGAGGTGCTGCGGCAGCTGCGCAGGGAGCGGGTGCACGAGGTACGGCTGACGGTCGAGCCGACGAACGCGGCGGCGATCATGCTGTACCGGTCGTTGGGGTTCGCGGCGGAGGGCGGGGTGCGCAGGGACTATCTGGGTCCCGGGGAGGACCGGCTCATCATGAGACTGGGGTTGGGTCAGGGGTAGCACTCGGGTCGGGCCAGGGGGATCGGAGTGCCGGGGGTAAACCCCCGTTCCCATACGGGAGTTACCGGGATGTGACGCTGCGTCAATATCGGTCAGTCTGCTGTGCATGAAGCAGATCACCAAGAGTGCCGCCCTGATCGCCGCCGCCTCCGGAGTCGTCTTCGGGCTCGTCACCCCCCTCACCGCGTCCGCCACCGGCGCGCCCACGCCCCTGAAGTGGGGCGAGTGCGAGGGCGAGGGGCTCGATCCGCGCCAGCGGTGCGCGACCGTGTCCGTACCGATGGACTACTCCGACCCCGGTGGGGAGCGGATCGACATCGCCGTCTCCCGTATCCCCAGCGAGAAGCCGTCCGCCCGTAGGGGCGCGCTGCTGATCATCCCCGGCGGGCCCGGCGGGGACAGCCTCGCCGAACCCTCGGACAAGGGGCAGCGGCTGCCGAAGGAGGTGCGGGAGGCCTACGACCTGATCGGGTTCGCCCCGCGCGGCAACGCGCCCTCCACACCGGTCAGTTGCGACGTCGAGCACCGTGACCTCGCCCGCACGGCCCTGCGCCCCTGGCCCGCCCCGGACGGCTCCGTCACCGAGAACATGGTCACCGCCCGGCGCATCTCGGACGCCTGCGCACGCAACGGCGGTGAGCTGATGAAGCACATCAGCACCAAGAACAACGCCCGCGACGTCGACAGCATCCGAGCCGCGCTCGGCGAGCGCAAGCTGTCCGCCTGGGGCGACTCGTACGGCACCTACATCGGCGCCACGTTCGCCACCCTGTTCCCGCACCGCACCGACCGGATCGTGCTGGACAGCAACGACAACCCCGACCCCGTGCGGGCGGAGCGCGCGCTGCTGGAGGCGTTCGAGGTGGGCGTCGAGGACAACTTCCCCGAGTTCGCCAAGTGGGCCTCCAGGCCGGGCAACCCCGACCGTGTCGCCGGCACACCGGCCGAGGTGCGCGCGCGCTTCCTCGCCCTCGCCGCCCGCCTGGACCGCGAGCCCCTCCCCTGGCCCGGCGGCAACCCGGCGCGACTGGACGGCAACGGGCTGCGCCAGACGATGCTGGACGTCCTGTACGACCCCGAGGACTACCCGGAGCTGGCGAAGCTGATGCTGGCGGCGGAGAAGGGCGAGCTGCCGCCCGCGCCGCCGAGCCCGCCGGAGGAGCTGCTGCAGAACTACGTCGGGGTCGGCGCCGCGACCATCTGCAACGACGCCGCCTGGCCGAGGTCGGCCGCGGTGTACGAGAAGGGTGTCGCCGAGAGCCGGGCGAAGTATCCGCTGACCGCCGGCATGCCGAGGAACGCGATGGTCTGCGCCGCGTGGCACTGGCAGCCGAGCGAGGCGCCGCCCCGGGTGACCGACCGTGGGCCGTCCAACATCCTGATGGTGCAGAACGAGCGGGACGTGGCCACCCCGCTGAGCGGCGCCCTGAAGATGCGCGAGGCCCTGGGCCGACGAGCCGTCATGGTCACCGCGAACTCCACCGGCCACGGCGCCTACCTGGACAACGGCAACGCGTGCGGCGACGCTACCGTGTCGCGCTTCCTGGCGACGGGACAGCGACCGGCTGAGGACATCTACTGCGAGTAGCGGCACCGGCGGGCGCGCCGGACGAGACCGGTCAGCGCTCGGCCAGCGGGGTCGGGGCCTCCTGGACCGTCCAGCCGTTGCCGTCGGGGTCCTGGAAGAAGAGGAAGCAGTTCCAGGAGGCCTCGCCCCGGCCCTCGGCCCATCCGGACGCGCTCACGTGCATCACCGGGGTCACCTCGACGCCGCGGCCGGTCAGCTCGGCCCGGGCCGCCTCGATGTCGGTGACACAGAGCTGGAGGCCCCGCATCGATCCGGGGGTCATCCTCGGCTGTCCCGGCGACTCGGGCATGCCGGACTCCAGCACCACCGAGCAGCGGGAGCCGGGCGGGGTGAGCTGGACGAAGCGGCCGACGCCCTCGAAGAAGGACGTGTCGATCTCGGCGCGGAAGCCGCACCGGTCGACGTAGAAGGCCTTGGCGCGGTCCAGGTCCGTGACCGGTACGACGATCACTTCCAGGGTCCAGTCCATGAGCGCACCTCCCCGGACATCGTCCCTCCGCGCGGCCGGCTACGCCCGTCGGCCGTAGCGGCGGGCCACCGCGTGGAAGGCCTCCTTGGGCTCCCAGTGCCAGTCGGAGGCCGGGTCGTCGGGGTGGTCCTTGATCGGCTTGGTGATGCCGTAGCTCGCGAGGTCGAGGTCGTAGCGGGGGTTGTCCGGGCGGTGCGGGGCGTCCGGGGTGACGAACTCGAAGGCCATCGCCGCGTACAGGCCCATCGACTCGAAGACGTCCAGCAGATCGCCCAGGTAGGCGGCCTGGGTGCGCTCGCTGCGGACGACGTGGCCCTTGATCTCGTTCGGCTCCTTCGTGTGGTCGACGATGTTCCAGCCCATGCCGCCCGCCTCGGGCGCGCCGACGTAGGCGCACGTACCGAACTCGGTGATGGCAAGGGGCTTGCCCCAGCGCCGATAGCGGCGCAACTCCCGTACGTACTCGGTGCGTTGAGGGAAGTACGAGTAGTAGTCGATGCCGATGACGTCGAAGAGGTTCCAGTCGACCGGTTCGAACTCCTCGTCCTGGGCGGCGGCGTAGCTGAGGCGGCCGTGGAAGACGGAGCGGCCGACCGTCGCCGCCTTCGCGGTGAAGCGGGCCAGGCGGCGCTGCATCCGCGCCATGTCGACGTTGCCCTTCTGGAGGTTCTCGACGCGGTCCAGAACAGTCTCACCGGGGACGATCCCCGGCACGAACAGCCAGAACTCGCAGCCCACGCTGAAGTCGACGCTCGCGCCCTGCCGCCGCAGCCGCTCCGCGAACCGGCCGCACTCGGCGATCGAGTCCAGGATCTCCTTCTCCGGGATGTCCCCGAGGGTCGGCTGGAGCCAGACGTGCAGCCCGCGCTCGGCGGCCTCGGCGGCGGTGGCGATGAGGCGGTCGACGCCGTCGCCGGTGACGTCGAGGGTGTCGGCGTGCAGGTCGTCGCGGATGACCCGGACGTCCGCGCGCATCCGCGCGGCGCTCCACGCGGTACCGGGCGTCTCGCCCGCGCCGACGGTGTAGACGACGCCCCGGTGCTTCAGCCCTTTTCGCGCCGGCCCGCCGCGCTCCGGCTCCCGTGCGGTCGCCGCGGCCCGCCCCGTGGGCAGCACCGCCCCCGTCAGTCCGACGGCCGCCGCCCCCGCCAGAAAACCTGCCCTGCTGATCCCCGTGGTCTTCTCCATACGGTCCATACGGCCACTGTGGCGAGAGCGGGCCCGCGGCGCCGTCGGCCGATGGTCTACGGCGGCGCAACCAAGGAATGACGCACGGCGTCGATCACTGCAGAGATCGTCACCATCCGACCTACGAAATCCGACCTACGAATTCCGAGCGAAGGAGTCCGAGATCTTAGGCCGACGCACCCTGCTGACCGCAGGCACCGCCACCGCAGCCGCGCTCCTCACCGGCGCACCGGCCCATGCCGCCACCACCGACCGGCTGCGCGAACTGGAGTCCCGACACGGCGCCCGCCTGGGCGTGTTCGCGCACAACCTCGCCACCGGGCAGACCGTCCGCCACCGCGCCGACGAGCGTTTCCCGATCTGCTCCCTGTTCAAGACCCTTGCCGCCGCTGCCGTACTGCGGGATCTGGACCGTGACGGTGAGGTGCTCGGCAAGCGGGTCCACTACACGGCGGACGACGTGGTGGAGAACTCCGACATCACCGAGGACCATGTCGCCACCGGCATGACCGTCCGCGAACTCGCCGACGCGGCCATCCGCTTCAGCGACAACACGGCCGGCAACCTCCTGCTGCGCGAACTCGGCGGCCCCACCGCCATCACCCGTTTCGCCCGTTCCCTCGGCGACCCGGTGACCCGCCTCGACCGCTGGGAGCCGCACCTCAACTCGGCGGAGCCGTGGCGGGTCACGGACAGCACGACGCCGCGTGCGATCGGGCGGACGTACGCCCGTCTTGTCCTCGGCAACGCCCTGAGCCGCTCCGACCGGGACCTTCTCACTCACTGGCTGCTGAACAACACCACCAGCGAAAACCGCTTCCGTGCCGGCCTGCCCGACAGCTGGGCGCTCGCCGACAAGACGGGTGGGGGTTCCTACGGCACCAACAACGACGCCGGTATCGCCTGGACGGAGGACGGCACCCCGCTCGTCCTGGTGGTCCAGACGACGAAGCCGGCGCAGGACGCCGCCCCGGATCACGCCCTGATCGTCGAAACGGCCGAGCTGCTGGCGGACACGCTCACCTGACCGCCACTCCCTTCGCCCCCGCCGCCCCTACCCGTCCCATCCCCAGGGGCTCCGCCCCTTCGACCCCGGGT
>NZ_JAKEIP010000194.1 GCF_021474425.1 Streptomyces muensis
CGCGGGCCACGTCTTCGCGGGCGGACCCGGTCAGGCGGTCGAGGACGGCCATGCTCTCGCGGACGAAGCGCCGGGCGCTCACAGACTCGTCGGACACGCCTTCACTCCCCACTGGTGGATTGAACCACCCTGCACTACTCCATCGATGAATCAATAAATCACACGCCGGGCGGCGGGGGCAATGAGCCCGCGGTCTCGGCCCTCGACCGCCCATCTCGGTCCTGGTATTCAAGTAGCCACACAAACGGTGGCTGATACCTTCTCTCCATGCCCCCGACGGACGTCACCACACTGATCCGCACCGAACTTCCCCGGCTGGCCGGATCCCTGCGCAAGGTAGGCGAGCTGATCCTGGAGGATCCGGCCGCCGTCACCCACTGCTCGGCCGCCGAACTGGGCCGCCGCACCGGCACCTCCCAGGCGACGGTGACCCGGTTCTGCCGGGCCATCGGGCTCGACTCCTACCAGCATCTGCTCATCGAACTGGCCCAGGAGCGCGGCCGCGGCGAGGTCTCCGACTGGGGCAGCGCCGAGATCGGCCCCGACATCTCGCCGGACGACAGCCTGGAGCGGGTCGTCCAGGTCGTCGGCAGCGCGGACCTGCGCGCGATCCAGCAGACCATCGAGCGGATCGACCTCGACGCCCTGGAGCGCGCGGCCCAGGCCCTGGCCCGCGCCCGCCGTATCGACGTGTACGGCGTCGGCGGCAGCGGCGCGGTGGCCCAGGAGACGGAGACGCGGCTGTTCCGCATCGGCTGCCAGGTCCGCGGCTGGACCGAGGTGCACGGCGCGGCCACCTCCGCCGCCCTGCTCACCCCGGCCGACGTGGCCATCGGCATCTCACACTCGGGTGCCACGCGCGAGACCCTCGAACCGTTCGAGATGGCCAAGGAGCGCGGCGCCACCACCATCGCCATCACCACCGACCCACGCTCACCGCTGGCCAAGGCCGCCGACATCCGGCTGATCTCGGCCACCTCCGAGACCAGCTTCCGCACCGGCAGCATCGGCGGCCGGCACTCCGTGCTGATGATCGTCGACTGTCTCTACGTCCGGGTCGGCCAGGTCTCCTACCAGCGCGCCAGCGCCTCGCTCGCCCTGACGGACCACATCACGCCGCGGCACGCGGTGAAGAACCGCCGGGCTCGCTGAACCGGCACGGGATGTATGGATCAACCACCTGATCGACAGGAAGGTGGTTGTTTGAATCATCCCGTTGCGCCAGGATGGGGCTCCCCACGAGCACTCGTAGGAGCCCCATGCGCGTCATCTCTGTCGAGTCGACCGAGCTCTTCGTCGGTACCGAGGACCATCCGCTGCAGGTGGTGGCCGTGGAGATCGGCGAGGCCCCCGGCCGTACGGTCCGCCTCACCGTCGAGGGCCCGGGTGTCCACGGCACCGCCGAGGCGACCGCGGAGGACGACGGCACGGTACGCGCCGAGATACCGGTGACGACCGACCTGGCCCCCGGCGACCGTACCCACATCAGGGTCACGGCCGAGGACACCGGTGACCCGGCCGCCAGGGCGGAGCAGTCCGCCGCGTTCACGGCCGCCGAGCCCGGCTGGACCATGTTCATGGTCAGCCACTTCCACTACGACCCCGTCTGGTGGAACACCCAGGCCGCCTACACCGAGACCTGGGACGTCGCCGACGACCCGGCCGGCACCGGACTGCCCGCCCGCACCCTCGACTCGCGCGGCCAGTCCGGGATGAGCCTCGTCCGCGCCCACTGCGATCTGGCCCGGCGCGACCCGGCGTACACCTTCGTGCTCGCGGAGGTCGACTACCTCAAGCCCTACTGGGACGCCTTCCCGGAGGAGCGCGCCTTCCTGCGGCAGCTGATCCGCACCGGCCGCGTCGAGATCATGGGCGGCACCTACAACGAGCCGAACACCAACCTCACCGGCGCCGAGGCGACCGTACGCAACGCCCTGTACGGCGACGGGTTCCAGCGCGGGATCATGGGCGCGAAGCCGGAGACGGCCTGGCAGCTGGACGCGTTCGGGCACGATCCGCAGTTCCCCGGGCTGATGGCGGACGCCGGGGTCAGCTCCAGCTCCTGGGCGCGCGGGCCGTTCCACCAGTGGGGGCCGACCCTCTCCGTGTTCGGCGAGGAGCCGCGCGATCCGAACCGGATGCAGTTCCCGGCGGAGTTCAGCTGGATCGCCCCCTCCGGGCGCGGGCTGCTCACCGCGTACATGGTCAACCACTACGGCGCCGGCTGGGCGATCGACAACGCCCCGACCCTCCCCGAGGCGGAGGCGGCCGCGCTCAAGCTCTTCAAGGGGCTGAAGCAGGTCGCGCTCACCCGTAACGTCCTGCTCCCGGTCGGCGGTGACTACGCGCCGCCGTGCCGCTGGGTGATGGGCATCCACCGGGACTGGAACACCCGTTACGTCTGGCCGCGCTTCATCAGCGGCGTCCCGAGGGACTTCTTCGCCGCCGTACGCGCGCAGCTGGAGGCGGAGGGCCGCAAGGCCTCCCCGCAGACGCGGGACATGAACCCGGTCTACACCGGCAAGGACGTCTCCTACATCGACACCAAGCAGGCCCAGCGGTACGGCGAGACGCTGCTCGCCGACGCGGAGGCCTGGGCGACGCTCGCCTCGCTGGTCGCCGGGCACCCCTACCCGGACGCGGCGCTCGACAAGGCCTGGCGGCAGCTGATCTACGGCGCCCACCACGACGCCATCACCGGCTCGGAGTCCGACCAGGTCTACATCGACCTGGTCACCGGCTGGCGGGAGCTGTACGACCTCGCCGAGGCCGTGCACGCGGACGCGACCGACGCGCTGGCCGGCAGGGTCGCCCAACTCCCGGGCGGCACACCGGACCTGGTGGTCTTCAACGCGGCGACCTGGGAGCGCCGGGACGTGCTGGCCGTGGCGGACCCCGGTCTCGTCCCGCTGGACGACACCGGTCTGCCCCTGCCCGCCGTACGGGAGGACGGCGAACTCCGGGTCGTCGTCCCGGAGGTGCCCGGCATGGGCCTCAAGGCGCTCCCGCTCGCCGAAGGGACGGTCCCCGAGTGGACGCCGGGCGAGGGCACGTCGATCCGCAACGAGTTCTACGAGGTGACGGTCGATCCCGCGCGCGGCGGCGCCGTCAGCGGCCTGCGGGCCCTGACGGAGGCCGGCCGGGAACTCCTGCGCCCCGGCGACATCGGCAACGAGCTGGTCGTGCAGGAGGAGTACCCGCGCCACCCGCGCTTCGGCGAGGGCCCCTGGCACCTCACGCCGACCGGCACGACCGCCGCCCGCAGCCGGGACGTCACGGCGGACGTCGACGTCGAGCACTCCCCCGCCGGCTCCCGGATCACCGTCCGCGCCGACCTGGGCCTCTTCCGCTACACCCAGCGCCTGACCCTCTGGAAGGGCGTCGACCGCCTCGACCTCACGACGACCGTCGACGGCTACGACGGCGCCGACCGCCTGATCCGGGTCCGCTGGCCCTCCGACGTGCGCGGCGGGCTGCCGGTGCACGAGGTGGCGGACGCGGTGATCGGACGCGGGTTCGGGTTCGTGGACGTGGACAGCGAGGAGTTCCCGTGGACGCTGGACAACCCGGCCAACACCTGGTTCGGGCTCGGCTCCACCGCCCGGGTCGCGGTCGAGGACGGCTCCGGCCGGCCGCTCGGCGAACGGTCCATCGGTGTCGCCGAGTTGGTGTACACCTCCTGGGACGAGGCCGGTGAGCTGGGCACGGCGCTCGCGGCGGCCCTGGTGCGCGTGGGCGTGACGGCGACCTCGACGATCGCCGGGGGCCCGCGCTACGGCGATCTGGAGGTCGACTCCAACCTGCCGGACATCCGGATCGCGGTGGGCGCTCCCGAGCGCAACTCGCTGGTCGCCGAGGCCCTCGGCTGGGACCCGGCGGCCGGCCGGGAGCTGCGCCGCCAGCTCGCCGAACGCTCGGTGGCCGCCGTATGGGTCGCGCCGCGCGCCTCGCTGCGGGAGGAGTGGGTGCCCGGCGCCGACCTGCGCGACCTGGAGCGGCTGCCGCTGCTCGTGGTGGCGGGCGCCCGACCCGAGGACGACGCCAAGGCGGTCGACGCGCTGATCGCCGACCTGGAGGACGCCGTCCTGAGGGCCACGGCGGCGGGCGGCGGCGAGGCGCTGCCGCCCGGGGACGCCTGGGACGGCCGCAGCTTCGCGGTCCTGAACCGTGGCACACCCGGCTGTGTGGTGACCTCCTCCGGCGACCTCTACATGTCGCTGATGCGCTCCTGCACGGGCTGGCCGTCCGGCATCTGGGTGGACCCGCCCCGCCGCACGGCACCCGACGGCTCCGCCTTCCAGCTCCAGCGCTGGTCCCACACCTTCGAGTACGCCGTCGTCGCGGGCGCGGGCGACTGGCGCGAGCTGCGGCTTCCGCAGGCGGGCCACGCCTTCAACCACCCGCTGACGGCACGGCTGCGGCGCACGGCGGCCGAGGACGCCGTACTGCCGAGGAGGACCGCGTTGCTGGGCCTGGAGCCGCCCGGGGAGGTGCTGCTCGACGCGCTCAAACCGGCGGGGTCGCCGCTGGCCCGGGGAAGCGCGGCGCCGGCGGGCCCCGGGAGCGGGGTCGTCATCCGGATGCACGAGGTGAACGGCCGGCCCGTGCGGGCGCGAGTGCGCGGGCCGCGGGAATGGCGGGACGGTGCGCGGGCGGACGTACTGGAAAGGCGGGGAGAGCCGCTGACACTCCTCGCCCAGGGCGCACTCGACGTCGACCTGACCGGCTTCGAAGTGGCGTCCGTCCTCGCCACGACGGACACGTCGACGGCACCCGGCCAGGGCATCGCCGCCCACGAGCCCGCCCAGCCCGTCCCCACCCGCTACTGGCTGCACAACTCCGGCCCGGCCCCGCGCGGCAACATGCCGGTCGCGGTGTACGTCTCCCCGACCACCCTCACCGTCTCCGACGGCCCGGTCACGGCGACGGTCCGGGTCTCCTCGGAGCTGACCGACGCACCGGTCTCGGGCACGGTGAGCCTGCACGTCCCACCCGGCTGGTCCGTCGAGCCGCCCGAACTTCCGTACGCGCTCGCCCCCGGCGGGTTCACGCTCACCGAGGCCACGGTCACCCCACCATCCGCCGCCGAGCCGGGCCGCCACTGGCTCGCCGCCCGGCTGTCGTACGGCGGTCAGACGTACGAGGACGTGGTGGCCCTGGATGTGCCGGACGGCCACAGAGGGCCAACGCTCTTGACTGAGCTGGGAGTCGAGCGAGTCACCGTACGGCCCGGCGAACGGGCCCGCGTCCCCGTGACCCTGCGCAACACCACCCGGGGCCCGATCAACGGCACCCTGTGGGCGGTCTCCTCATGGGGAACCTGGGCGGGAGTGACGCCAGGCACCCAGGGCTTCACGGTGGCCGGAGGCGAACAGGCGGAGTGCGTGATCGAGGTGCACGCCGACGCGGTGCCCCCGGGTTCGTACTGGCTGATGGCGAAGGCCGGCTGGCACGGGTGCGTCGCTTACACGGAGGCGGTCGTGCTGGAGGTGACGGAATGAGGGAGCATGCGGCCTCGGTGCACGGCCACCCAATCCCCAAGGCCCGCGTGGACGCCTTCCTCGAAGCAGTCCCGGCCCGCGACCCCGAGACCCGCCCCGAGTCCCTCGCCAGAGCCGAACGCCAACGCCGCCGCTGGGCAACCCAGGTGCTGGTGATCGACGAACTGGCCCAACAGGCATGCAAAGCACGCGGTTTGGCAACGCTGCTAAGGGGCGCGGGGCTGTATCGACTTGCGGCTCCGCCGCGGGGCGCGACCAGCCACAACGGCGCCGCACCCGCCGAACAACCCCTCACCACCCCACCCGCGGAGCGCACCGTAGCCGACCTCGGCAGCATCATCGCCGTCGCCCTCGCCCACTCCCCCGCCGCCCGCACCCTGCTCACCCACCTGGAATCCGAGCAGCACATCCCCGAGACGGCGATAAGGGACTACTACGACCGCAACCGGGACCGCTACCTGACCCCGAGCGCCCTCAGCCGCGGCGTAGACCCCTACGACCCAGCGACCACACCCGCCGACTTCCTGCCCTACGAACGCACGCGCCCCGGCATAGAGCGCGAGCTACGCGAGGCGGCAGCCCGCTGGGCGTTCTTCGCCTGGCTGGACCAAGCCCGCACCGGCGTCGAGTACGCCCCGGGCCACGAGCACCCGGGCGACCCGTCCCACCCGGACCACGAACACCGCCACTGAACGGAACGTAAAAGCAACCCGGCAACCCATTGACCTCCGATGAATTCTGGTCCACCTTTTCATCAATCAGAGTCCAAGTTGGTGATTTGAACCAGCAGCTAGCCAGCTGACACCAGCGAACCAGCCGGCCCGGCCGGCCGCAGGAGGGCACCCATGCGCGCAAGCAGACTTCCCGGATCCCTGGCATGTTTCCTCGCCCTGGCACTCGCGGCCGCCGGCTGCGGCCTCTCCGGCGGCTCCGACGACGGCGAGGCCACGGCCGGCGGCTGCAAGGTCGACAAGGCGAACGTCGGATCCGGCGCGCTCACGGGGGACGTCAAGGGCGACATCACCTTCCAGACGACCAACCTGAAGAAAGACTTCGGTGACTACTTCAACGGCGTCATCGCCGCCTTCGAGAAGGAGCACCCGGGCACCGAGGTGAAGTGGATCGACGACCCGGGAGACGCCACCTTCACCCAGCGCCTGGTCGCCGACGCGCAGGGCTGCACGCTGCCGGACGTGGTGAACATCAACGTCAACACGGCCATCGCGCTCACCAAGAACGGCTATCTGATCGACCTGGACAAGAAGGCGCCGGACGCGGGCGAGCCGTTCGTCCCGGCGCTGTGGAAGTCGAGCCTCTACGCGGACGCCTCCGGCACCAAGGTGCACAGCGTGCTGCCCTGGTACTCCGGCGGCATCGTGCAGACCTACAACACCGAGCTGATGAAGAAGGCGGGTCTGGACCCGGCCAAACCTCCGACGACCGTCCTCGGGCTGTTCGCCGACGCGGAGAAGGTGGCCAAGGCCTCCGGCGGCAAGTACCACGCCTTCCTCGCCAACCCGCACCTGCGCATCCCGGCCGACTGGCAGCAGATGGGCATCAAGGTCTTCTCCGCCGACGGCAAGTCCTTCACCTTCGCCGACGACCCGAGGACCGTGCAGTGGGTCGAGGCGATGACCAAGCTCTACAAGGCCGGCGGGATGCCCCGGGACTCCCTGTCCTCCACCCAGGACCCGGCCAACGTCTACGGCCAGGGCAAGCTGGTCTACGGCCCCACCAACCCCAACTTCCTGCGGTTCATCCAGCAGAACAACCCGACCGTCTACAAGAAGACCGGCGTCGCCCGCTTCATGCTGGACGACCTCGGCCACACCGTCGGCGCCCCGCAGTACATCGGCACCGCCTCCACCAGCAAGAACGCGGTGACCGCACTCGCCTTCGCGCGCTTCCTGACCAACGCGAAGAACCAGCTGGAGTGGGCGAAGGACCCGAACGTGGTCATCTTCCCGTCGACCACGGCCTCCCTGGACGACCCGTTCTTCCAGTCGGTCAAGGGCACCGACCCGTTCGCCGAGGCCCGCAAGATCGTCGCCAGTGACCGCAAGACCGCCACGGCCGACGAGATCGCCCTCACACCGGGCGAGCTGAACGCCATATCGGCCCAGATCCAGCTGGCCATGCAGGGCAAGAAGAGCGCCGAGGACGCTCTGAAGGACGCGCAGGCCAAGGGCAACGAGCTGATCGAGCAGGGCAGCTGACGATGGCTCAGCACACTGTGGACCAGGCGCCCGTTCCCGCTCCCCTCGGGGCGGGCGCCCCCCGCCCCGGCTCCGTACCCGAACCGCCGGGGCGCCTGCGCCGCGTCCTCCGCTCCGTCACGCCCGGCCCGACGGCGGACGCGGGGGGCGCGGCGCTCTACCGCCGCTGGTGGCTGCCCTGGCTGTGGATGCTCCCGGCGATCGTCGGCACGACGGTCTTCGGGGTGTTCCCGTTCCTCAACACGATCCTGGTGTCCTTCACCGACGCCAAGCCGCTCGGCGGCGCGTACAACCTGGTGGGCCTGGACAACTACACGCGGATGCTGGGGGATTCGGACTTCTGGCTGGCGACCCGCAACAGCGTCCTGTACGCGCTGATCGTCGTCCCGCTGATGGTCCTGCTGCCGCTGCTGCTGGCGGTCCTGGTGGAGAAGAACCTCCCGGGGATCGGCTTCTTCCGCTCCGCCTTCTACACCCCGGTCCTCGCCTCGTCCGTGGTCGTCGGCCTGAGCTGGCAGTGGCTGCTGAGCGACCAGGGCCTGGTCAACACCTGGCTGGAGAAGGCGCACCTCATCCGCGGCGCCATCCCCTTCCTGTCCGACTCGTGGCTGATCCTGCTCTCCGCGATGGGCCTGACGCTGTGGAAGGGCCTCGGCTGGTACATGATCTTCTATCTGGCCGCGCTCGGAAACGTGCCCCGCGAGCTCCACGAGGCGGCGGCCGTGGACGGCGCCGGTGCGGTACGCCGCTTCTGGCACGTCACCGTGCCGGGTGTACGCACCTCGATGATGCTGGTCGGCACCCTCACCGGCATCGGCTCGCTGCGCGTCTTCACCGAGATCTACATGCTCGGCGGTGCCACCGGCGGGCCCGGCGGCGCCGACCGCACGCTCCCCTTCTACATCCGGGACGTCGGCCTCGACCCGCTCACCGGCAACGCCGGCTACGGCGCGGCGGTCAGCGTCGCCCTGTTCGCGCTCACCCTGGGCCTGACGCTGCTCGCGCAGCGCCTGACGAAGGAGGACGAGGCATGACCACGGCGGTGGAGAAGCGCAGGCGCCTGACGCCGCGCTGGCGGGACTACGGCCGCCCTCGTGAACTCGTCGTCCGTTACCTGCTGTTGGTCTTCGTGCTGTTCATCACGGTCGGCCCGTTGCTGTGGCAGGTGCTGTCGTCCCTGAAGGGCGCGGGCGAGGACGTCTTCGGGGCGGGCGCCTCCCTGATTCCGCACCACCCGACGCTGCGGGCCTACCGCGAGGTCTTCGCCCAGGTCCCGGTGTGGACGTACATCAGGAACAGCCTGTTCGTCGCGGTCATCTCGATCACCAGTCAGCTGGTCTTCTCCACCATGGCCGGCTACATGCTCTCCAAGCCCGCCTGGAAGGGCCGGGGACTGGTGTGGGTGCTGCTGATGGCGTCCATGATGTTCCCCTTCGAGTCGATCATGGTGTCGCTGTTCCTGAGCGTCCGCGACATGGGCCTGGTCGACAACCTGGTCGGCGTCTGGCTGCCCGGCTTCGTCGCCGCGATCAACGTCCTCATCATGCGGGCCGCGTTCCTCGCCGTGCCGCGCGAGATCGAGGACGCGGCGATGCTGGACGGCGCGGGCGAGTGGAAGCGGTTCCGCCATCTGTACCTGCCCTCCGCGTACGGCGCGATCCTGGTCGTCACCATCAACACCTTCATCAGCGCCTGGGACGACTTCCTCTGGCCGCTGATCGTGCTGCGCTCCGAGGAGCACTTCACGCTGACGCTGGGTCTGGCCCGGCTGCAGACGTCGTCGTTCGGCTACGACCAGCGGATGGTCATGGCCGGGTCCGTGATCTCCGTGATCCCGGTGCTGGTGCTGTTCGTGATCACCCAGCGGTGGTTCTACAAGGGGGTCTCGTCGGGGGCCGTGAAGCTCTGAGTCGGTACGGCGCCCAGGGCCGCCCGCGCTGATTCAGCGACCCGGAACTCGACCACCGTGCCCCGGCCGGGCAGGTCGGCGCCGAGCGGGAACGCCACCGTGCGGGTCTCGCCCGGCGCCAGGTCGACCGCCCGGAAGCCGCACAGCTCCAGCGTGCGCGGCCACACGGGGGTGCGCAGCCGCCGCAGGTACAGCTGGGCGACGGAACGGCCCCGGCGCCGGCCGGTGTTGGTGATGTCGGCCTCGACGGTGTGCCCGGACAGCCGCGGCGGGCCGTAGGCGAAGCTCGTGTACGAGAGCCCGTGCCCGAAGGAGTACAGCGGCTCGGCGTCCTCGTCCACATAGCCGCCGTACTCGGTGTCCTTGTGGTTGTAGTAGACGGGGAGCTGGGCCGCGGAGCGCGGCACCGAGACCGGCAGCCGGCCTGCCGGTTCGGCGAGCCCGAGCAGCACCTCGGCGAGCGCGTCGCCGCCCCACGGGCCCGGGTACCAGGCGGTGAGCAGGGCAGCGGCCCCGGTGGCGGGGACGACGTGCGGCCGGCCCTGGACCAGTACGACCACGCTCGGCGTTCCGGTCGCGACGACGGCCTCCAGCAGCGCGTTCTGGGCCCTGCCGAGCCCGAGTCCGGCCAGGTCGACGCCCTCGCCGCAGGTCATCTCGGAGACGACCCTCCGCGCGGCCCCGTTGGCGTCGAACTCCGTGTCGGGCGTACGCGCGCTGCTGCCGCCCAGCACCAGCACGGCCAGGTCGGAGGCGGCGGCCGCCGCGACCGCCTCGGGGATGCCGGAGAGGTCGTCGCCGGTGAGGGCGCAGCCGACGGCGTGGCGTATCTCGAGGCCGGGCGGGGCGAGCCGCCGTAGCCCGTCGAGCACGCTCGCTCCCGTGCCGGGGCGTTGCGGTGCGGTGTAGTCGCCCAACTGGTGTGCGGGGGTGGCGGATTGGGGGCCGAGGACGGCGATCCGGGAGACGGACGCCGACAGGGGCAGGGCCCCGCCGTCGTTGTGGAGGAGAGTCACCGCGGCACGGGCGACGGCGGTGCTCAGCTCCCGGCCGTGGTCGGGGAAGGAAGCGGTCGCGCCCTGGCGGTCGAACAGTCCCAGCCGGAACTTGAGTCGCAGCACCCGGGCGACCGCGGTGTCGAGGACCTCCTCGGCGACCAGACCCAGCTCGACCGCCTCCTCCAGGTGCGTGAAGCCCTCGTCCCAGAGGCTCAGATCGACACCGGCGTCGAGCGCGAGGGCGCCCGCGGACACCTTGTCGCCGGTGATCCTGGCCAGCCTGTCCACCGCGAGGCCGTCGGCCATCACCAGGCCCTCGAACCCCCAGCGTTCCCTGAGGAGTTCGGTGAGCAGCGCCCGGTTCCCGCAGCAGGGCATTCCGTCCACCTCGTTGTACGCGGCCATGACGGCGGCGGCCCCGGCGCGCACGCCCGCGCGGGCGGCCGGGAGGTGGATCTCGTGCAACTCCCGCGGGCCCAGTTCGGACTCGGCGGAGTTGCGGCCGCCGACGGTGGCGCCCTGTCCGGCGAAGTGCTTGAGGACGACCGGGGCCTTGTCGGCGGCGAAGTACTCGGCGGGCTCGCCCTGCATGCCGCGTACGACGGCCTCCGTGAACCGGGCGGCGAGGTAGGGGTCCTCCCCGAAGCACTCCTCGGTGCGGCCCCAGCGGGGGTCGCAGGCGATGTCGAGCGCCGAGACGAGGGCCACGTGGCCGCCGCGGGCCCGCAGTTCGGCGGCGGCGTGGGCGGCGGCGCGTTCGTACAGCCCGGGGTCCCAGGTGGCACCGACGGCCAGGTTGGCCGGCAGGACCGTGCCGTCCAGCGCCATGTGCCCGTGCGGGACCTCCTCGACGAACAGCGCGGGAATCCCGAGCCGGCTGCGCTCGACGACATGCCGCTGCACCAGCTCGGCGAGCGCCGCGCCGTCCTCGGCGCCGGGCCCGTCGCCGTGGTCGACGCCGGACCAGGCGTCGGCGCGCTGGAGGCCGTAGAGGGCGCCGAGCCCCTCGAAGCGGTCGGTCTCCGCGTACAGGGCGTCGGTGAGTTCGAAGCCGCCGTCGGGGGTGCGCCGGTAGGCGTCCCAGCCGTACATCCGCTGGTTGAGCTGACCGGCCTTCTCGCGCAGGGTCATCCGGGAGAGGAGGTCGCGGACGCGGGTGTCGACGGGGGCGGTGGAATCGAGGTAGCGGGGGCGGTCGGCCCGGAGGGGCGCGGCCGCGTGGTCCGGAGTCGGCATGCGGCCGGTCCCCTTTCGTGCGAACGGTTGGTGCGGTGGCGGGTCGTGGCGCCGGTTCTGCCTCAGATGGCGAGGCGTGCGAGGGCCACCGCTCCGCGGGAGCCGTCCGGCACCCGGTCGAGGGTGAGTCCGAGGTGCTGGAGCCGGGCGGTGAGGGGGCCGGTGAGCGGGCTTCCGGGTCCGAGCAGCCCTCCGGTCGCGACGATCCGCTCGCCGGAGCGCGGTTCGAGGGCGCGGACGGTCTCGGTGAGGTGGCCGGCGGCCGTCGCGAGGATGTCCTCGGCGACGGCGTCGTGGTGCCGTTCGGCGGCTTCGGCGACGAGCGGGGCGAGCCGGGCCAGTTGGACCGGTGGCCGGTCCATCACGGCGGGGAGCAGGTGCATGCGGTAGGCCTCGCGCCGGGCCCGGGTCCAGGAGCCCTCGGCGCTCGGCAGTACGTCCTGCGGCACCTCCAGTGCCCTCCCCACCGACGCGGCCAGTTCCGTCGCCCCGCCCCGTCCGTCCGCCATGCGCAGCGCCACCCTCACCGCCTCGCGTCCGATCCAGAAGCCGCTGCCGTCGTCGCCGAGGAGCCAGCCGTCGCCGCCCGCGGTCGCGGTGCACGCGCGTGCGGTGATGCGTGCCGCGACGGCGCCGGTCCCGGCCACCAGGGCCAGTCCGTCGGCGGGATGGCCGGGCGCGGAGGCGAAGGCGGCCTCGATGTCGCTGTGGATCTCGACCGAGGCGGGGTGCATGCCCAGCCGGCTCAGCGCGACGGTGAGGGCGGCGTGCGCCTTGACCCGGCCGGGCTCGTCCGGAGCGGTCCGCGAGGCGCCCGCGAACCCGCCCGCCACCGCGACGACCCGGCCGCGCAGCGCCTGCGGCACGGCCTGCGCGAGGGCCTCGGCGAGATGTTCGGTGAGCTGGGCGCCGGGCACGGTCAGGGCGTTGCCGGGCCCGGAGACGCCCTCGCCCTCGGGATCGCCGCCGGGTGCCGGCGCGAGGACGGCACGCGTACGGGTGCCACCGGCGTCGAGGCCGACGACGTACGCCGGTGCCCGTCCGGCCGAGGTTTGGTTCAAATCACTATTCATCGTCGGCCATGGTGGTTGATACATTCGCGCCAGACAAGAGAGACGGCACCCGAGCCCCGTGCGGGGCCGGCCCGAGGAGGATCCCATCCACGCACTCCGCTTCGGCGTCAACTACACGCCCCGCCACGGCTGGTTCCACTCCTGGCACGACTTCGACCCGTCCCGCGCCCGCGAGGACCTGGAGCGGATCGCCGGTCTCGGACTCGACCACGTCCGCGTCTTCCACCTCTGGCCGCTGCTCCAGCCCAACCGCACCCTCGTCCGCACCGCCGCGGTCGACCAGCTGGCGCACCTCGTCGACCTGGCCGGCGAGGCCGGTCTGGACGTCATGGTGGACGGTGTCCAGGGCCATCTGTCGAGCTTCGACTTCTACCCGGAGTGGACCCGCAGCTGGCACCACCGCAACGTCTTCACGGACCCGGAGGCCGTCGAGGCCCAGGCCACGCTCCTGCGCACCCTCGGCCGCGCGCTCGCCGGCCGCCCGAACCTCATCGGCCTGCAGCTCGGCAACGAGCTCAACAACCTGGTCGAGCACAACCCGGTGACGGCCGACGAGGTCGACCACTACCTCGACACCCTCCTGGCGGCCGCCCGCGACGGACTCGGCGCCGACGGCGGTCTGGTCACGCACTCCGCCTACGACGCCGCCTGGTACGGCGACGACCACCCCTTCACCCCCGAGGCCTCGGCCCGCAAGGGCGATCTGACGACCGTCCACCCCTGGGTGTTCTCCGGCGACTGCGCCCGCCGCTACGGCCCCCGCTCCCCGCAGGTCCGGCACCTCGCCGAGTACGGCACCGAGCTGGCCAAGGCGTACGCCACCGACCCCGCCCGCCTCGTCTGGGTCCAGGAGACCGGCGCCCCCGCACCCCACATCCCGGCCGCCGACGCCCCCGACTTCGCGCGCGCCACCGTACGCAACGCGGCCGGGTGCGCGGGGCTGTGGGGCGTGACCTGGTGGTGTTCGCACGACGTGGACCGGTCGCTGTCCGACTTCCCGGAACTGGAGTACACCCTGGGCCTGTTCGACTCGACGGGCCGCGCGAAGCCGATCGCCGAGGCCCTCGCCGAGACCGTCACCGACCTGCGCGAGGCCCCGGACCCGGCTCGCCCCCGCGACACCGCCCTGCTCCTGGACTGCACGCCGAGCACCCGTTCGGTGTCCGGTCCGGGCGGCGCGTACTTCGAGTCCTGGATGCGGATGCGCGCGGAGGGCGGCCGCCCGGCGGTCGTCCTGGCCGCGCGGGCGGAGGACGCGGAGTATCTGGCGGCCAGGGGGATCAAGGAGGTCGTACGGCCGTCCTGAGCCGTCAGCTGCCGGTGACGCCCGCCAACACCTCGGCCACCGCCCGCAGGTTGACGCGCCCCCGCCCGTACGAGCACAGCGCGCCGCCCTCCGGCAGTCCCGTGTCCACCCGTACCGCGTCCGGCCGCCGCGCCAGCAGGGCGTCCCGCAGGCGGGTCTGCCAGGGGTGCAGTCCGGCGTCGCAGGTGGCCACGACCAGCGCGGCGGACCCGCAGCGGTGCAGGATGCCGTCGACGAGTTCGGCGGGGTCGGCCGGTTCTCCGGTGACCGCCGTGCCGGTGGACGTGGGGTCGACGGCGCGTATCTCGGTCAGCAGGTCCTCGCCGCCCCAGTTGAGCGCGGGGTGCGGCGGCGGGAACAGGTCGACGACATGGGCGCCGCGCACGGCGGGCGGCACGCCCCGGCTCCGTACCGCCCGGCGGGCGGCCTCCGGTCCGGCGCCCGGGTCCCAGTCGGCGACGTCGAGCACAGGGGTCGCGTACCGCTCGGCGAGCCGCCGCACCCGCCCCGCGGCCTCCTCGACCCGCTCCTGCGCGAGCACTCCGGTGCGCAGGGCGTCGAGGACGGCGTCCCGGCAGCCCAGGGTGACGTTCAGGTCCGCCACGGCGACGATCACCTGGTCCGCGCCGGCGGCCAGTGCGATGCGCGCGCCGGCCGCCTCGCCGTACCGGTCGGCGATGGCCTTCATCTCCAGGGCGTCGCTGACGAGGACGCCGTCGAAGCCGAGGTCGTGGCGGAGCAGATCGCCGAGGACGCGGCGGCTGAGCGTGGCGGGGCGGTTGGGGTCCAGGGCCGCGAAGACGACATGGGCGCTCATCAGCATCGGCACCCCGGCGTCGATCGCCGCGCGGAACGGTTCGAGGTCGGCGCGGAGTTCGTCGTACGGCCGGGGGTCCACGGCGATGCCGTGGTGGCTGTCGGTGACGGTGCCGCCGTGGCCGGGGAAGTGCTTGGCGCAGGAGGCTATGCCGCGGGCCTCGGTGGCGGTGATCCAGGCGCGCAGATGGCGGGCGGCGAGTTCGGGGTCGGCGCCGAAGGAGCGGGTGCGCACGATCGGGTTGTCCGGCCGGTGCTGGAGGTCGGCCACGGGGGCGTAGGAGGCGGTGATGCCGAGGCCGGCCAGGTGTCCGGCGAGCGCGTCGGCGCAGCGGGCGGTGAGGTTCGCATCGTCGACGACGCCGAGGGCGTGGGAGCCGGGGACGTCGGGGGCGCCGGCGGCGACCAGGTGGCCGATGCCGCCGCCCTCGTTGTCGATGGCGACGACGAGGTCCGGGCGTATCGCGCGCAGTTCGTCGGTGAGCCGGCGCACCTGCTGTGCGTCGCGGATGTTGCGGGTGAAGAGGATGACCCCGCCGAGGCCGCGGTCGATGAGCTCCTTGAGCGGATCCGGCACGCTCGTGGCGCCGTCGAATCCGGCGACGAGACAGCGGTGGGCGGCTTCGTCCAGGTCGGCGGGGAGTGCGGTGGTCGACCCGAGGGGGACATGCTCGACAGGGCTCACCTCCGCAATGCTCTGGCTCGATCAGCCGAAAGTCAACCTTCAGGTGGCTGACTCATTCATCAGCTTCCCGGGTCCTCGGAATCCCGGATCCCCTCGCTTCCGGGCGTGTCGTCGCAGAAGAGGCGGGCCGCCGTGCCGCGGACGAGGATCTCGCAGTGCAGGAGGGCGGGTGACTCGCCTCCGGACGGGCGACCTCACGGTCCTCGAAGCCCGGCAGAAGATCCGTTCCCCGCTCACCGCACAGGCGAGGAGGCGCCCGAACGCCGCGCGCTGGACGCTTGACGAGCCGAATGCCGACGCGGTCACCGGCCGGGAGTTCGGGCGCCTCCTCGCCGGTGCGGTGAGCGGGGAAC
>NZ_JAKEIP010000195.1 GCF_021474425.1 Streptomyces muensis
CCCCTCGCAGAACGGCCCGCCCATGTCGTCGAAATCCGGCCACCGCCGCCGAGCCCACGCAGCCCGTCGCCGGGTACGCGCGTCCGAGCATTCCGTCCGTATGGGAGCGATGGCGGTGGCCGTCCTTCTCTTCGCCCTGGTGGTCCCCGTGGCCTACAAGAGCCTGACCGGCTCGGACCGCACCACACCGATCGCGTCCGCCGGCGACCGGGGCGGCCCGGCCACGGAGGAACCGCCCGCAAGACCCTCCGAGGAGCCCGAGTGGGACGGGCGGACGAAGGTGCTCGGCGACGGCTCGACCTCGTACACCGGACCGCAGAAGGGCACGTTGAAGCCCAAGCGGCTCAAACCCGGTGAGAAACCGCCCCAGTTCGTCGTCTTCTCCTGGGACGGTGCCCTGGCGGGCGACGACGAGCTCTTCGCGCACTACCGGGAGCTGGCCGAGAAGTACGACGCCCACATGACGTTCTTCCTCACCGGCATCTACCTGCTGCCCAAGGACAAGGCGAAGCTCTACGCCCCGCCGCAGCACGACAAGGGGGCCGCGGCCATCAGCTACCCCACCGACGAGCACATCCGCACCACGCTGGAACAGCTCGGCAAGGCGTGGAAGGAGGGGCACGAGATCGGGACGCACTTCAACGGCCACTTCTGCGGTGTCCGCGGCGGTGGCTACTGGAGCGTCGACGAGTGGAAGAGCGAGATCGACCAGTTCTACGACTTCGCTCAGAAGTGGAAGACCAACACCGGTTACACCGACATGGACCCCCTGCCGTTCGACTTCCGCAGGGAGATCACCGGCGGCCGCGCACCCTGTCTGGAAGGCCAGGCGAACCTGCTGAAGGCCGCCAAGAGCTACGGCTGGCGCTACGACGCCAGCTCCACCGGCGACTTCCAGATATGGCCCACGAAGAAGAACGGCATCTGGGACTTCCCGCTGCAGATGCTCCCGTACGAGGGCGGCGACTTCCAGGGCCTGTCCATGGACTTCAACTTCCTCTACAACCAGTCCGACGGCCAGACCGACGGTGACCCGGCCCGGCACGCCGAGTGGCAGCAGGAGACGCTCGGCACCTACATGGCCGGCTTCAACCGGGTCTACTACGGCAGCCGGGCGCCGCTGTTCATCGGCAACCACTTCGAGGAGTGGAACGGCGGCATCTACATGAAGGCCGTCGACCAGGTCATCAAGAACGTCTGCACCAAGAAGGACGTCAAGTGCGTGTCCTTCAGGGAGCTCGCCGACTGGATGGACGTACAGGAACCGGAGACCCTGCGGCGGCTGCGCGGTCTGGATCCGGCGCAGTCGCCGGACTGGGCGACGGTGGTGAAGTAGCCGGACGACGAGAGCTCGGTGCGCGTTCAACTGCCCCCGAGTGTGGGGGAGTTGAGGAGATGGTGTAAAGATTCCTTGCCCGGCTTCGACCACCCCGGGCCAAGGAGAATCCCCGTGAGATCAAGAACACCGAGCCGTACGCGCCGCCGCGCCACCATAGTCGCGGCGGCCACCGCCTCGATCGCCGCCGGAGCGGCACTGCTGCCCACCTGGAGCGCCGGCGCCGCGGTCGCCGACGACCCGACGGTGGACGCCAGGACCAGGGCCACCTTCCAGCGACTGGCCGACGCGGTCTTCACCGACCGCACCAACGCCCTCGTGGCCGGGCCGGAGAAGCCGCTGACCGACCGCTTCTCCGGCGACGTACGCCTGTCCTCCCGCACGGCCCGCGGCGAGGAAGCCGCCCTGTCCACGCTGGAGAGGCGCAAGGACCTGCTCGCCCGGCTCGGCGAGCGGTACCGCGAGGCGGACACCGCCGTCACCCTGGACGCCACACGCGTGACCGGCCGTACGGCCAAGGCCACCGTCACCGAGACCACGACCCTGACCTACGCCGAGGTCCGCGGCGACGAGCCGGCGACCACCGGCTTCCAGGCCCGTCACGAACTCACCTTCACCGCCGACCGGCGCGGCGACTGGCAGCTGACCGGCATCCGCGACACCGACCCGGGCGTCGCGGTGAACACGATCGCCAAGCCGTCCGTGAAGGCGCCGAAGGCACCCGCCGTGGACGACACCATGCCCTCCGCCCCGCGCGCCGCGACCACCTACCCCGCCCCGGCGAAGCCCAAGACCCTCACGGGCACGGCCCTGGACTACAAGGGCATGGCGGCGTACGCGGAGAAGTACTGGAGGAACTACAACACGGACTACCCCGACTTCAACGGCCAGGGCGCCGGCGGCGACTGCACCAACTTCGTCAGCCAGGCCCTGAAGGCCGGCGGCTGGAAGCACGTGCCCGGTTACGTCTACGACTACACGAGGTGGTTCGGCAACGCCGAGATCCAGTCGCACTCGTTCGTCGGCGTCAACGAGTGGTCCTGGTTCGCCCAGAACTCCAAGCGGACCACCAGCCTCGCCAACGTCTACCAGATGGACATCGGCGACGTGCTCCAGATGGACTTCGACAAGAACGGCTCCAAGGACCACACGATGATCGTCACCTACCGCAGCCCGCAGGGCATGCCGTATCTGACATACCACTCCACGAACACCTACCGGCGTTCACTGGCCAGCGTCATCGCGTCCGACCCGAACGCCGCGTACTACGCCTACCGCACCTGAGCATCCTGCCGGGCGGAGGTGGTCCGGCCGGTACGGCTCTCAGTGCCCGCCTCCGCGCTCCTCGCGGATCTGGGCGACGACCCGGGCCACCGTCCGCCGTACCGCCTCCGTCTCGGTCAGGAAGTGCCAGTAGTCCGGGTGCCGCCCCTCCAGCGTGCCGGTCGCCCGCTCCAGCCGGGCGACCGAGTCGTCCAGCGGGCGCGCGTGCCGCGGATCCGGGGTGTTCCGCCCGGCCATGGCCAGCCGCTGGGCGTCCCGGATCGCGAACCGCGTCCGGTCGATCTCCTGCTGCGGATCCTTCTGCACGGCGTTCAGCCGCCGCAGCCGGTCGCCGGCCGCCGACACCGACTCGTCGGTGCTGTTCAGCAGCGCCCGCACCGTCGACAGCAGTGCGGTGGCGTCCGGCCAGCGCTGCTCGTCGCGCGCGGCACGTGCCTCCTTCAGCTTGAGCTCGGCCTGCCGTACGTTCTCCGCGGCCCCGTCCGGCACTCCCTGGAGGTCCTGCCAGCACGCCACCGTGAACCGCCGCCGCAGCTCGCTCAGCACCGGCTCGACCTGCCCGGCACGGGTGGTCAGCGCCTGCGCGCGGGTCCGCAGCGACACGAGCCGGTGATCGATCTCGGCGGCCCGCTCCGGCAGCCGCTCGGCCTCCACCCGGACCGCTTCCGCCTCCCTTGCTACCCGCTCGGCACGCTCCAGGGTCTGCGGGACGCCATGCTGCCCGGCACCCTGGTTCAGCCTGGTCAGCTCCGGCGCGAGCGCCGCGAGCCGGGCCGCGAGGTCGTCGGCCCGCAGCCCCGACGCCCGTACGGCGTCCAGCGCGTTCGAGGCGGCCAGCAGGCCCTGCCGGGCGCGCTCGACGGCCGGGGCGAGGCGGGCCAGCTGGGTCTCGGCCTTGCCGAGCAGCGGCCCGAGCCCGTCGGCGAACCGCTCCAGCTCCCGCTTGACGTTGTCGAGGTCGTCCTTGGCGCTGGTCAGCTCGCCACGGGCCCGGGCGGCGACCGAGGCCTCCAGGTCGTCGCGGTCGAGGTCATGGGCGTCGACGGCCTGGATGTACCGGTGGGAGACCTCGTCGATACGCCGGCCGAGGGCCTCGAAGTCGGTGATCGCCCGGCGGGCGGCGGGGGAGTCGTCCACCGCCGTGATCGTCTCGATCGAGATGCGCAGATCCCGCTGGGCGGTGTCCAGCTCGTAGAACGCGGCCGCCGCGGCGTCCTTCGCGGCCTGCGCCTCGGCGCGCTGGCTCTCGGCCCGCCCGCCGAACCAGCGCCGGGTGCCGCCGCCGGCGAACGCGGCGGGCAGGGCGAGGGCGACGACGAGGGGGAGCGCGGCGAGAGCCAGGGTGTCCCGCAGGGCCTGGCGCGAGCCGCCCGAGATCGTGGGGCCGGCCCCGGCCGACGGGACCTCCGGCGCGCGCGGCGCTGACGGCGAGTTCGGCTTCGGAGGTGTCGCCGTCACATCCCTCTCCCGTGCTGTCATTCACCCTGCCCGGTTCATTCTCCCACCGGTATAGGACGAACACACGGGCCGGTTAGTTCGCGATGCGCACCGTGACATTTCCGTCGCCGGTGCGGGCGGACACGGCGTGGGAGCTGGTGTTGTCCCGGGGCACGGTCACATCCACCGAGCCGTCGCCGGTCTGGGTCGTCACGTCGTACGTCGACCGCGGCAGCTCGATGGTCACCGAGCCGTCGCCGCTGCGGGTCTCCACCCGGTCCGGCACGGTGCCCAGTTCGAGCCGCACCGACCCGTCCCCGGTGCGCGCCTTCACCTGCCGCGACGAGACGTCGGAGACCCGCACGGACCCGTCCCCGGTCCGCAGATCCAGCGGCCCGCTGGAGTCGGTGACATGCACGGACCCGTCCCCCGTGTACACACTCAGGGCCTCCTCGAACCCCCGCGCCCGCACACTCCCGTCCCCGTCCTTGACCTTCACCGTGACTCCGCGCGGCACCTCGATACGGTGCTTGCTGGAACAGTCGGCGATCATGCCGCTGCACTTCTCCCTCAGCACCAGCCGGTCGTCCTTCATCGACCAGGTCACCTTCGGGTCCGACCCGATCGCGACGGACCCCTGGAACCACCGGGTGACCTCCACCGTGCCGGCCTTGTTCCCGTCGGCGGCGACGATCTCCAACGCCGAGTCGTCGGAGTCCACGGTCAGCGTCCGCCCCTCCAGCGCGAAGGCCCGGTGCTCGGGTTCCTCGTCGTCCCCCGCGGAGGCCCCACACGCGGCGAGCCCTCCGACCAGCGCCACGACGACTCCGACGGCGGCGACAGCGCGGACGGCAACGGTACGGGCCATGACGATCTCCCCCTGAGACTCCCTGAGACCTGCCCTTCAGGCCCGGCCCAGGATTCGGATGATGGTTCGACCGTACGGATCCGCCGCGCCGGTGGGGATCCGGGCCACTCCCGGATCCAGGGTGGGGATAACCCCAGGACGCCCCGCATTCCCTCGCCCCCACGGTCCCGATACGGGTTTGCGGGACATGGCCCCTGGCAAGGTAGGCTGTCGACTCGTTCTCGGGTGCGTAGCTCAGGGGTAGAGCGCCTGCCTTACAAGCAGGATGTCGGCGGTTCGAAACCGTCCGCGCCCACAGGCTCCAAGTAGCAGGTCAGAGGCCCCGCATCGATCATGGTGCGGGGCCTTGTGCAGATCTACTGGGAGCTGAACGGGAGTGGTTCAGCAGGCCTCGTCGTCCTTGACCGCGTACAGGGTCACGGGCGTGTCCGTGGGGTGGGTGCCGGGCTCGGGGTCCTGGCGGCACACGGTCCAGTTGCGGTCGAAGACCTGCAAGCGGTTCTGGCCGCTGGCGTCCTGGTCGTCGAGGACGTAGAACCCGGCGGCCTGCGCCTCGTCCTGTGCGGCCTGAAGGTCCTTGCCGACGAAGTCGGGCAGCGACGCGGTCTCGGACTCGGCCTCTTCGGCGCCGGAGTCGTCCGCCGGCGCCTCCGAATCGGCCTCGGCGGTGTCAGTCTCCTGCATCGTCCGGCCGCCGGTGTCCTCTGCCGAGGCGGCCGGCTTGCTGGAGCCGCTGTCGTCCGTGCCCTCGCAGGCCGTGAGCGTGAGCAGCGCCGCGGCGGCGAGCGCCGCGGCGATGGTACGGGTGCGCATGGTCCCCCCTGGGATGTTGTGCCTGGACGAACATCATCCGGCAGGTGGGGGGTATGTGAAGCAGTTGTGTGCATTTTGTGACGCCGAAACCGTGCAGGGCGTGGTCGCGGCCGGGGCCTTCGCGTTCTCAGCCCTCCTGCGGTGCCGACGTCTCCTGGGCGTGCTTCAGCTGGGAGCGGGCGTCGATCCGTTCGGCTCCGGCGAGTTCGGACCAGTAGCGGTGGCCGCTGATGAAGATCGCGAGTTCGTGTTCGCGGCGGCGGAGCTTCTCCACGTGGGCCTGTTCGTCTTCCGTCCAGCCCGGGGAGGCGGGGCGTTCGACCTTGCGCCAGCCGTTGTCGTCGCTGAAGGCGTCCAGTGGTGCGACCGACCAGGGGAGCCGCTTCAGCAGGGCCGACAGCTCGGCCCGGACCTGATGCAGCTCCTCCTGGCCGGCGAGGAGGTCACTCGGAAAGTCATAGGGCGTAGCCACGAGCCAATGCTACGCCTGTTCGATTTTGGGTGGCGAGTTGGTTCGGGTGGTTCATGCGAACGGGTGTGTGGGCGGGTGAGAGGGGCCCGGCCCCGGACAGGGGCTGTGGCCGACGCCGTCGCAACGGGCCTCAGACGACGTCGAATTCGTTGCCCTCGGGGTCCTGCATCGCGGTGGCGTAGAGGCCCATGCCCGGCTCGTCCTTGATCCGCAGCACGGTGGCGCCGGCTTTGAGCAGCCGTTCCACCGTGGTCTTGACCCGCTGTGCGCGGACGTCCACGGGGACGTCACGGCCCCCGCCGACCTTCAGGTCGAAGTGCCACCGGTTCTTGGCGACCTTCGGTTCCGGGACCTGCTGGAACCACACCCTCGGTCCACGTCCCGCGGGATCGATGATCGACTCCGGGACATCCCCGGCACCGGGCGGCAGCTCTTCCTCGGGCACCCCCATCGCCGCCCAGTGGGCACGCCATGTGGTGTGCCCGCCGGGCGGAGGCTCGGGGACGTAGCCCAGGGCCTCCGCCCAGAAGGTCACCATTCTCTGCGGGTCGGAGCAGTCGATCGTCAGCTGCACTGTCATCTCCATGCTCGGAGCATCCCAGGCAGGTCTGACAACCGACCTGCTTCGCGACCGGCCCGCCGCCCGCCGCGCCCTACAGGCCGGCTTCCCTCAACTCGCTCACCAGGCCGGCTGTTACCGGTGCGGGGATCCCATGCTGCTCCGCCGCGCGCAGCAACGCGCCGCCGATGGCGTCCAGTTCAAGAGGGCGGGCCGCCTCGGCGTCGCGCTGCATCGACGACTTCGTGCCCGGAGGGAAGGCGTCGTAGCGGGCGAGGGCCTGGGCCGGGTCGGCGGGGCCGCCGCAGGCGCGGCTGACGGCTGCCGTCTCCTCGACCAGGGCCGTCAACTGCTCGCGGTGGTGGGTGCGTACGTCGCCGAGGGGGAGGGCGTGGCGGGTGGTCAGCAGGGCGAAGGGGGCCAGGAAGGACATCTTCGCCCAGAGGGCCGCCGTCTCGTCGGGGAGGACGCGGGTGGTGGGGCCGGCCGTGTCGAGGGCCTGCGCCAGGGCGTCGAGGCGGTCGCGGGGGACCGTGTCGCCGGTGAGGTCGATCTCGGCGAACGGGCTGGCGTGTTCGATCCGCCCCGGGGCGACGCGGGTCGACTCGACGCGGATGACGGCGGGGGCGACACGGTCGGGTCGGTACCGGGCGCGGAGGGTCGCCGGGTGTTCGACGCCGTTCAGGAAGGGGACGATCAGGGCGTCGTCGCCGAGTGCGGTGGGCGGTACGCGGGTCAGGGCGGCGTCCAGGGCGGTCGCCTTGACCGTGATCAGGCAGGCGTCGACCGGTTCACGGAGCTCGGTGTCCGACTCGACCTGTGCCGTGAAGTCACCGAAGCGGGCGCTGCGGATCTGGATCCCGTTCGTCCGCAGGGCCTCGGCCGTCTCGTCACCGCCCAGGCAGATGACACGGTGGCCGGCCCTGGACAGCAGGGCGGCGAGCAGGCCGCCGATGCCGCCCGGGCCCAGTACCGCCACGGTGAGCCGGTCGGTCGGGGTCGTCTGTCGTGCCGTGGTGCTCTGCGCCGTCATGCGATTCCTCTCGTCGGTCGGCCCCGTTGCGGTGGCCGCCTCGACGTGATCATGGCAGACGGACCCCTCCCCGAGGGAGACTGTTCAGCATGTGCCGCAGTATCAAGACGCTTCGTCCGCCCGTACTGCTCGAGGAGGCGACAGAGGACGAGATCCGAGCCGCCGCCCTCCAGTACGTCCGCAAGGTCTCCGGCTTCCGCGCCCCGGCCGCCCACAACCGGGAGGTCTTCGACCACGCCGTCGACGTGATCGCGGCCGCCACGGCCGAACTGCTCGACGGGCTGGAGGTACGGGGAGCCACCGCGGCGACCCGCAAGGCCGGGTAGGGCGACGGGGGAGGTATCCGGGGCCGTACGCCGGCGGGTGCGTCGCCGGGGTACGGGGTCCGGCCGTGCGGCTTCACCGGCGACCACTACGGCGGACCGGACAGTTACCTCGGCCCCCGGCCAGCGGATGGGCGCGGCCACGCAGGCCACCCAAGCGTCGAAGCGGACGCCCGCCCAGCCGCCAGCCTCCCCGCCCCCAGCGGAGCGTCTACGCCGGGGTTCGGCGCATCAGGTACGTGGCCCCCGCACCCGCCGCGAACAGTGCCGCGACCGAGACGGCCGTGGCCAGCCAGGTCGCGCCGAGCCACTGGGCGCCGAAGTAGCCGAGGGCCACGCTGTAGGTGGCCCAGGTCAGGCCGGCCAGGGCGGACCAGGGGAGGAAGTCGCGGGGGCTGCGGTGGGTGGCGCCGGCGCTGAGGGAGGCGACCGAGCGGCCGGCGGGCGCGAAGCGGGCGAGGACCACCAGGGCGCCGCCGCCTCGGGCGAGTGCGGTGCCGAGACGTTCCTGCGCCGAGGTGAGGCGGCGGGAGCGGGCGATGGCGCGGTCCAGGCGGGCGCCGCCGCGCCAGGCGAGGCGGTAGGCGACCAGGTCACCCAGGACGGAGGCGGTCGCCGCGCAGAGGGTCAGGGCGAGGATGTCGGGGACGTCACCGGGGACCTGGCCGGTCGCGGCACCCGTTCCCGCGGCCGCCGCCGTCGCGGCCGTGATCACCAGGACACCGCTGGGCAGGACGGGGACGAACACGTCCAGCAGGACCGACAGTCCTACGACCACGTAGATCCATGGGGCCGCCGTCAGCGCACCCATGTCCTCGAGACCCTCGAGCACCGCAACTCCCCGTTTACCCCCGTGGCCGGTCCGTGCCGTGCCGCGATGTCGCGGGGGAGCGGCAGGTGCGGCCTATGACAGCCATACAGCGTACGCCGGGGGTGGGGCAGGAGATTCATCGGGGGCTCGTGTGTTCGGCACAGCATCTTCACCCGGCTGCCGCCGGACCGGACGGCCGCCCTCCGATCGAGAACGACGGCGCCCGTACCCGCGTGAGCCGCGCGCAGGTACAGACGCCGTTCAAGGGCGGAGGCGTCAGGCCGCCACCGGCGTCTTGTCGGCCGCCGTCCGGCCCTGCGCCTCGGACCGCTTGGCGAACAGGCGGTCCACCCCGAACGCTCCGGAGCCCGTGAAGATCAGCAGGAACATGGCCCAGCAGTACATGGCGGCACCTTCGCCGCTGTTCTCGATGGGCCACAGCGCCTGCGGCTGGTGGACCTTGAAGTACGCGTACGCCATGGCGCCGGAGGCGATGAACGCCGCCGCGCGGGTGCCGAGGCCGAGCAGGACCAGGCTGCCGCCGACGAGTTCGATCACGGCGGCGAACCAGCCGGGCCAGGTGCCGGCCTCGACGGTCTCGCCTCCGAAGGTGCCGAAGAGCGAGTTGGCGCCGTGGCAGGCGAAGAGCAGGCCGACGACGATGCGGAACAGGCCGATGGCATACGGCTGGGCGCTGTTGAGGCGTCCGGTCATGTGGGGGACTCCCTCGGTCTGAGGTTCACCGGTTCCTGTAAGGAACGGCGCGGGGACGGATACTGATCGGTAAGCCCCACGTTAGGTAGCCCTAATCAACACTTGCAAGTTCAACATTTGGCCACGTTTCGGCATCGGTATCCCCATGCGCCCCGGACACAACCGCACGTAGCGCGGCTCTCGCCACCGCATCCGCGTCCGAAAGAGTGACCGAATCCACACCCGGCCGCGCCCCCGCCGCCGTCACCCAGTGCACACCCTCCGTAGGCACACCGAACGCGAACCGCCGTGCGTGCGCCTGCCCCTGACGGTCGATCAGGCGGTACGGGCGCTGTGTCACGTCCACCCCTCCCGTTTCATGACCGTCGACGGTGTGCGGACGGCACTGCCCTCGCTTCAGCAGCCGGGCCAGCAGGTCGTCGGCGCTCCGGCGCACATCGGGCTCCGGCAGCCGCGCCTCGACGAGAGTCGTCGCCCGCACCGTCGAACCCGGCACCTCCGGCGAGCACGCCACCCAGGCCCCGTCCTCCTCCCGCACCTCCAGCCGGGGCCCGAGCACCTCCACCACACCCGCCTCCATCAGGGCCACCAGCTCTTCCACCCGGCGCCGGGGCGGACCGATGGACAGGAAGGCGTTGAGCGGGGTGTACCAGCGGTCCAGGTGGTCCCGTCGGGAGGCGCCGGTGAGGCCGCCGTGGTCGACGATCAGACGGAGCTCGTTGCGCAGGTCGCGCAGCACGTCGAGGGCCGACTTCAGCGGCCCGCGCACATTGCCCCGGGCGGCCTGCGCGGCGTCCTCACGCAGATACGCCAGCAGCCAGCCGCGCCACTGCCCCGGATCCGCGAAGTCGCGTCCCGCGTACGGCCGGGAGATCCGGTCCCAGCAGAAGCGCTCATGCTCCGGCACGCCGAACTCCGCGAGCAGGCCGGCCTCCTGGGGATCGCCGTGCGGCACGGCGAGAAAGCGCTCGACGAACTCCGGCCGCCCGGCCGCCCCCGGCGTACGCCGCGCGCGCGGTATGTAAGGCGTGTGCGGCGTGTGCGGAAGCAGCGGTATCAGCGCCGCGTAGTACACCGCCTCCACCTCCTTCGCCACCAACGGCCATATCTCCGCCAGGAAGTCCGGCGCCTCACCCGAGTCCGCCCGCTTGCGGAAACCGGCGATCACCTCGGGCGTCAGAACGCGCGGAAGATGCCGGCCGTACGGCCCCTTCGCGTTGTCGCCGCGCGCCTGGTACGGGATGCCGCGCCGCGAACCGGCGTACAGGAGCGGCTCGTTGCCGGAGCGGAGGTACCGCAGTCCTCCGGCGGCGTCCGGTACGAAGCGGCCGCCGCGGCCCGTCGTCAACAGGGCCATGTGGTCGAAGAAGTTGAGGCCGAGGCCGCGCAACAGCACCGGTTCGCCGGGGGACACGGAGGACAGGTCGACGTCGGCCGGGTTCGCGGGGGCCACGTAGCGCAGACCGTGGCGTTCGGCGTACGACGTGAGGCGGCGCTGTGTCGCGTCGGCGGCCGTCGGCAGATGCCCCTGGGCCAGCACCACGACCGCCAGGCCGGGCAGGACGCGGCCGTCGTCGAGGGTGAGGACCTGGCTGCCGTCGGATGCGTCGTCGAGCCGTACCGCGCGGGCCGCGTACGTCTCCACGCGGACCGTCGGCGGAGCCTCGCGCACGACCCGCGCGAACACCCACTCCAGGTACCGGCCGTAGTGGGCGCGGGTCGGGTACTCGTCCGGGCCCAGCTCACCGCCCGCCCAGTCGTACAGGCTGGGGCCGGGCCGGATCGGGCCCGAGCAGTCCACGCTGTCGTCGGTGAACAACGTGACCTGCGAGGCCACCGTGTTCATCAGCAGCTCGGGCGACTGCGCCGTCCGCCACACCCGCCCGGGACCGGGCGGGGCCGGGTCGACGACGTGCACCGTGAGGCGCGTCCCGGGCGGGAGGAGTTCGGGCGCCGAGGCACACAGGCGTTCCAGGACGCTGGTGCCGCGGGGGCCGGCACCGACCAGGGCGAGGGAGACCGTGGGGGGCTCCGGGGTCGGTACGGAGGTCGGTGCGGTCAAGGGGATGACTCCCGGGCGTGGGGGGCGCGGTGGAAGCGGACGGTCCGCCTCATCATGCATCACGGACTTCGCGGTGGGTCCGGGGGAAGTCGGGTTCGATGGCGGGTGCGGGTCGTGGTGGGTTGCTCGCGCAGTTCCCCGCGCCCCTGGGTGGGCGGCCGCGAGGCCGACCTTCAGGGGCGCGGGGAACTGCGCGACCAGCCACATACGACCCGCAGCCGCCAACGCACCGCCAGCCCCCGAGCTCTCAGGCGACCGACCGCACCCTCACGACGAAAGCTCCGCCTCCGCCACCGTCTCAAGCCGCGCAGCACCCCGCGCCTGCTCCAACCGCATCCGCGCCGAACGCCCCCTCATCGTCAGGGTCATCAACTGGTTGCCGAACCACGGCCCGCCCGTGCGACGCCAGTCGATCGGCGGAGCCGGACAGCCCCCGTGCCCGGCGAACCGCCGCCCCAGCACCCGGGCGAGCCCGCTCCAGCCGAAGCGGAAGCCGAGGCGGATGGCCAGGGGGATGGCGTTGTGGACGGGGGAGCAGGTCAGCTGGAAGACGCGGGCGGCGGGCCCGGTGCCGTTCGGCCAGGTCGGTTCGGCCACGTAGGCGTGGTGGACGTCGCCCGAGAGCACGCACACCGTCGCCGGAGCCCCCGCCCCCGACCCGGCCTCGGCGATCAGCGCCGCCAGGGCGTCGAAGGACGACGGGAACGCCGCCCAGTGCTCCAGGTCCGCCCGCCGCCGCACATCCTCCCCGAACCGCGCCCAGCGCTCCCCGCGCTCGCCCCGGCACAGCGCCGCGTTCCAGGCCTCGGCGTCGTGCACCAGGTGCGGCAGCAGCCAGGGGAGGGACGTACCGATGAGGAGGTGGTCGTAGGAGCCGGGGGCGTCCAGGGCCTGCTCGCGTAGCCAGCGGGCCTCGCCGGGGTTGAGCATCGAGCGCGCGTCCTCGTCCAGGACGCGGGCCGCCCTCGTGTCCACCATCAGCAGCCGTACGCGGCCGAAGTCGCGCCGGTAGCTCCAGCGCACGGAGGACGGGTCGGCGTCCGCCTCGGAGGCGAAGGAGCGCAACAGGTCGGTGCCGTCGGGGGTTTCGCGTACGGCGGTGTAGAGCGGGTCCGCTGCCAGCTCGGCCGGGGGGAGGTTCCCCAGGTGCTGGTGCACCCAGTACGACATCAGCCCGCTCAGCAGCCGCTCCCGCCACCACGGCGTGGCCCGCATGTCGGCGAGCCAGGCGGCGGAGGTGTTCCAGTCGTCGATGACGTCGTGGTCGTCGAAGATCATGCAGCTGGGCACGGTGGAGAGCAGCCAGCGCACCTCCGGGTCGAGCCAGGACTCGTAGTAGAGGCGGGTGTACTCCTCGTAGTCCGCGACCTCGTCGCCCGGCGGGTCGCGCAGGTCGCGGCGGGCGGCCAGCCAGCGTCTGGTCGCGTTGGAGGTCTCGTCGGCGTACACCTGGTCGCCCAGCAGGACCAGTACGTCCGGCCGCTCGCCCTGCGGGTCGGCCGCGATCCGGGCGGCCAGCGTGTCCAGGGCGTCCGGGCCGACCGGATCCTTCTCGTCGGCGGGCGGCGCGGCCCAGCGGCAGGAGCCGAAGGCGAGCCGGACGGTGTCGCCCTCGGCGGGGGTGCGGATGACGGAGGGCGGGAAGGGGCTGTCGGGCAGCGGCCACACGCGGGTGCCGTCGAGGTGGATCTCGTAGGCCTCCGAGGATCCCGGGGTGAGGCCGCTCACCGGGATCAGGGCGTAGTGGTGGCCCGCGATCTGGAACGTGCGGGACGTGCCATGGGCGCCGTCCGCGCCGCGCACCTCGGCGGTGCACGGACGGCTCGCCTCGACCCACACGGTCGCGGACGAGCCGTCGGCATACCTCAGCAGTGGTCCAAGGCGCAGTTCGGCCACGTGATCGCCCTCCTCCGTCGCCCCGTACGGTACGGAACGACGGAGGAGAGCGGGGAGGTTCCGCAGGTCACGGTTTGCCGAACTCCGACGGATCCGGTCGGTGCCGTCAGCAGCTCGCGAGGTAGTTCGTGAGGGCGGACTTCTCGGCCGAGTCGACCGAGAGGTCGTAGTAGTACTTCACCTGGACCCAGGCGCGGACATAGGTGCAGCGGTAGGCGGTGCGCGACGGCATCCAGGTGGCCGGGTCCTGGTCGCCCTTGGCCTGGTTGACGTTGTCGGTGACCGCGATCAGCTGCGGGCGGGTCAGGTCGTTGGCGAACGACTGGCGCCGGGAAGTGGTCCAGCTGTCGGCGCCGGAGTCCCAGGCCTCGGCCAGCGGGACCAGGTGGTCGATGTCGACGTCGGAGGCGGCGCTCCAGGTGGCGCCGTCGTACGGGGAGTACCAGCTGCCGCTGGTGGCGGCGCAGGAGGAGTCGGTCACGACACCCGAGCCGTCGCGCTTGAGGACGGTCTCGCGGGTGTTGCAGGTGCCGGACTGGGTGATCCAGTGCGGGAAGAGGTCGCGGTCGTAGCCGGTGCGGTCCTCGGTGGCCACGGTGAGCGAGGCGAGGTAGGTGCGGGCGGTGGCGGCGCTGACGGGCGTGGGGAGCGCGGCGGAAGCGGTCGGGCCGTTGAAAAGTCCGACGGAGGCTATGACGCCGGTCAGCGCCGCGAGTATGCTGACGCGTCGACGCGCGTAGAACTTCGACATGTGCGAACTCCCTCGGGAGGTGGGGGTGTTGGCGGGCGAGCGATGGAATGCTCGCGACGCCCTGTTGCCGGGAGGTGTGCGTCGGGTAAGAAGTTAATGACGCGTACATGACATAACAAGGTTTACGGCGAAACGATCTCGTATCATGGGTGATGCGGAAGGGGAGTAGCTCTTCGCCGGACCGTCGACATACTGCTCAGCTCGTCTGAGCCGGCGCCCGGAGGCAGGCCTCGTTCACGAGGTCGGCCAGCGAGACCTTCGGCAAGCAGTGCACGCCCGTGCGACCTGGCGCGGGTGCCCATGTGTGCTGCCGTGCCGAGGTGTCGCAACGCAGTCGCAGTGCAGCATCGCTCTCGGTGGGGCAGCCCCGACCGATTGAGGAACCTTGATCAGCTTCACCGTGACGGCCGTCGTCTTCGGCGTCGTCTTCCTCGCCGAACTGCCCGACAAGACCGCACTCGCCGGGCTCGTCCTCGGCACGCGCTATCGCGCCTCCTACGTCTTCGCCGGCGTCGCCGCCGCGTTCGCGCTGCATGTCGCGCTGGCCGTGGCGGCCGGCAGTGTGCTGACGCTGTTGCCGCAGCAGATCGTGCACGCGGTGACCGGTGTGCTCTTCCTGGGCGGTGCCGCGGTGCTCCTCATGAAGAAGGACGAGGACGAGGAGGAGATCCGCAAGCCCGAGAACCAGTCCTTCTGGAAGGTGTCCGGGGCCGGGTTCATGCTCATCCTGGTCGCCGAGTTCGGGGATCTGACGCAGATCATGACGGCGAACCTCGCGGCGCGCTACGACGATCCGCTGTCGGTCGGCATCGGGGCCGTGCTGGCCCTGTGGGCCGTGGCGGGGATCGGGATCGTCGGCGGGAAGGCGCTGATGCGGCGGGTGCCGTTGCGGCTGATCACCAAGGTGGCGGCGTTGCTGATGCTCGGGCTGGGTGTGTGGAGCCTGTGGGAGGCGGTCGCCGGGTGAGGTCCGGTGAGGCCGGGTGGGGCCGAGTGGGGGCAGGGTGCGAGCCGGGGCTGAGCTGAACTGTCGGTGAACGGTTTCTGGAGGCGGTGGCGCTATCGGGATCGGTTTTGTACCGTGGAGGAACAAAGTGGCTCCCGCCCGTTTTCCCTGACCGGCGGGCGGGGCCGCCTTGTCCCTCCGGGGGTCACGCCTGGATCCCCGCGTCCTGCGCCTCTCGCCTCCCGCTTCTCGCCCTGGAGCTGCCGATGCCGGCCACCGTTCTCACCGCCCGTGCCCTGCTCCTCGACATGGACGGCACCCTCGTCAACTCCGATGCCGTCGTGGAACGGATCTGGCGTCGCTGGGCCGAGCGGCACGGGCTGGACGGCGACGAGGTGATGAAGGTCGTGCACGGACGGCAGGGGTACGCCTCGATGGCCCTGCTGCTGCCCGACCGGCCGATGGAGCAGAACCACGCGGACAACGCCCGCATGCTCGCCGAGGAGACGGCGGATGTGGCGGGCGTGGTGCCGATTCCGGGGGCGCCGGAGTTCCTGGCCTCGCTGCGGGGGCTGGGGCTGGCGTATGCCCTGGTGACGTCGGCCGATGTGCCGCTGTCCACGGCGCGGATGGCTGCCGCCGGGCTGGCGCTGCCGGAGGTGCGGGTGACCGCGGAGTCGGTGGGCGCGAGCAAGCCGGATCCGGAGGGGTTTCTCAAGGCGGCGGCCGAGTTGGGGGTCGCGCCGGAGGAGTGTGTGGTGTTCGAGGACTCGGGGGC
>NZ_JAKEIP010000196.1 GCF_021474425.1 Streptomyces muensis
CGCCTCCGGAGCCACCCCACCCACCACCGCCACCACGGCAACCCCGCACACCGCAGCAACCCGCATCCGCCGCATAACGCCCACTCCTCACTCCACGTACGGGGATGTATCCCACGCGAAGCGAGCCACAGGCGCCGTCCAACAGGTGACACCGAGCGCCGGACGCGGGCGTGAAAAGGTGACCGCCATGCTCATCCTCCGCTCGGCCGCCCTCTTCGCCGTAGCCGCCCTCTTCGAGATCGGCGGAGCCTGGCTGATCTGGCAGGGCGTACGTGAACACCGCGGCTGGCTGTGGATCGGCGCGGGCGTCATGGCCCTCGGCGCCTACGGCTTCGTCGCCACGCTCCAGCCCGACGCCGACTTCGGCCGCATCCTCGCCGCGTACGGCGGCGTCTTCGTCGCCGGTTCCCTGGCCTGGGGCATGGTCGCCGACGGCTACCGCCCGGACCGCTGGGACGTCACGGGCGCACTGATCTGCCTCGCGGGCATGGCGGTCATCATGTACGCGCCGCGAGGAAACTGAGCGAGGGCGGCCCCGGGAACCACTCAGGTCGGCGGCAGCAGCCCCAACTGCCCCAGGAACTCCATCTCGTCGAAGTAGAGCCGGTAGTCGACGATGTGCCCGCTGTCGTCCACGGTGGCCAGGTCCACCCCGCGGATGCTGATCTCCTTCTGCGTCGGCGCCAGCGTCTCCCCGGTCGGCAACTGGATCGGCCCCGTGTTGCGACCCCGGAAGATCCCCTCGTCGATGGCCGTGTTCCCGACCTCGTAGGAGTGCACCGGCTCGTACGAACCGTCGGGAACCGCCTCCGTCATCTGGCGCCAGTACCCGACGATGTCCTCACGCCCGTGCAGCTCACCGCCGTCGGGAGTGACGGCCACCGCGTCCTGTGCGTAGAGCTCGGCGATGGCCTCGGAATCCGCCGTGGTGATCGCCGCGGTGAGCCGGTCCATGACCTCTCGCGCCTGTCCCATGATCCACCTCCCGTGCCGGAGGATCACCCACCTCATTCTCCCACCGCCGCCCCGGTCCGGCCGCCCGCCTATCCTGGCGGGACAGTCTCCGCACTGGCCCGACGCTCTGGACCCGACCCGCTCAAGGAGCAGCCATGCCCACCGCCGCACCGTCCGCCGCCTCCCGCATCGCCGTCGTCACCGGTGCGAGCAGCGGAATCGGCGCCGCCACGGCACGCCGGCTCGCCGCGGCCGGCTACCGGGTCGTCCTCACCGCCCGCCGCAAGGACCGCATCGAGGCACTGGCGGAGGAGATCAACGCGGCCGGCCACTCGGCGGCGGCCTACCAGCTGGACGTGACGGACCGCGCGGCGGTCGACGAGTTCGCCACGGCCTTCAAGACGATCGGCGTCCTCGTCAACAACGCGGGCGGCGCCCTGGGCGCCGACCCGGTCGCCACCGGCGACCCGGCCGACTGGCGCACGATGTACGAGACGAACGTCATCGGCACCCTGAACCTCACCCAGGCCCTGCTGCCCAAGCTGGAGGCGAGCGGCGACGGCACGGTGGTCGTCGTCTCCTCCACCGCCGGCCACGGCACCTACGAGGGCGGCGCCGGCTACGTAGCCGCCAAGCACGGCGCCCACGTCCTCGCCGAGACCCTCCGTCTGGAGATCGTGGGCCGCCCGGTCCGCGTCATCGAGATCGCGCCCGGCATGGTCAAGACGGACGAGTTCGCCCTGACCCGCTTCGCCGGCGACGAGAACAGGGCTTCGAAGGTCTACGAGGGCGTCGCCGAGCCCCTCACGGCCGACGACGTGGCCGACACCATCACCTGGACGGTCACCCGCCCCAGCCACGTCAACATCGACCTCCTGGTCGTCCGCCCCCGAGCCCAGGCGTCCAACACGAAGGTCCACAGGGAGCTGTGATGACACAGGACGGCCCCGAAAAGCCCAAGACCCCCAAGGACCCGCACAACGAACGCCAGATGTGGTGGTGGCTCGGCTACTTCCTCTTCGGCATCCACATCGTGGCGTTCGTGATGATCTACGCGGTGACGCACGCCCCGAAGTAGCCCGAACCGCCCGCTGCCGTCCCACGTCGGCAATCTTTCCGGCGCCGGGCACCCCCGCATTCAGGGGCGGATCACCAGGCCATCTCACCGTGGCGGTCGCGGAACGTTCCCGTCGGTCCGTCCGCCCCGATGGCGGCGAGTTCGACGATCGCGTCGGTCCCCTCGGTCACGGTCTGCGGGCCGCTGTGCCCGTTGAAGTCGGTCGCGGTGTAACCCGGGTCCGCCGCGTTCACCTTCACGTCCGGCCAGGACTTCGCGTACTGCGTGGTCAGCATGGTCACGGCAGCCTTCGACGCCGTGTAGAGCGGCGCGAGGTTCCTCGACTCGACGCGCTCTGCGTCGTGGGTGGCCGCGAACGACCCCATACCGCTGGACACATTGACGATGACCGGGCTCGCGGACTTGCGCAGCAAAGGCAGGAACGCGTGCGTCACCCGGACGATCCCGACGACATTGACCTCGAACACCTCACTGGCGTCAGCGGCCGTGATCTGGTCGGCGGGGCTGTGCGTCCCGAAGACGCCTGCGTTGTTGATCAGGACGTCGATGCCGCCCTCGCGAGCCTCGATGTCGGCGGCGGCCGCGGCCACCGACGCGTCATCCGTCACATCGATCCGGACGAAACGGGCACCGAGTGCGTCGGCGGCGGCCCGGCCGCGCTCCGGATCACGCGCACCGATGAGGACGGTGTGGCCGGCCTCGATCAAGCGGCGGGCGGTCTCATACCCGAGGGACTTGTTGGCTCCGGTGATGAATGTTGTAGTCATGCGTCCACTCTCGGCCCGTGACGAGAGGACAACCAGTGCTCTCCGTGACGGTAGGACAGCCAGTACCAGGCACGACGACGGCCCGGCGGACACAATGGCCGAGTGGACGAGACCCTGGGCACGGCACTGCACCGCTGGCGCGACCGTCTTTCTCCCGCCGACGTGGGACTGGCCTCACGGCCCGGACGACGCGCGGTGGGGCTGCGACGCGAGGAACTGGCAGAACTCGCCGGGCTGTCGGTCGACTACGTGGTCCGCCTGGAACAGGGCCGCGCCAAAAGCCCGTCAGCGCAGGTCGTCGCGAGCCTGACCAGGGCACTGCAACTGCAGCCCATGGAGCGCGATCACGCCTACCGGCTGGCCGGCCTCCTGCCTCCCCAGGAGGGAACGGTCTCCACGCATGTTCCGGCCGGCGTCCAACGGATGCTGGCCCGCCTCGGGGAGTTTCCCGTGGGCGTGTTCAGCGCCGACTGGACCTTGCTGTCCTGGACCCCCGCATGGTCGGTCCTGATGGGCGACCCCGGCGCGCGCACACACGACGAGCGCAACCTGGCACGAGCGGTCTTCGCCACAGGGCCCAGCCGGCTCGCGTCCTGGCCCGTGCTCCAGGACGACAACGCCCTCAAACCCGCCCTCGTCGCCGACCTGCGCACAGCTCTCATCGACTACCCCCGCGACCGCGGCCTGACCGACCTCGTGGAGGAACTGCGTTCCACCAGCGCGGAGTTCGCCCGTCTGTGGGACGAGGGCACGGTCGGCCCACACGTCTCGGCCCGCAAGACCGTGGTACACCCCCAGGTGGGTGAGGTGCTCTGCGACTGCGACGTGCTCACCGTCCCAGGCTGCGACATCCGACTCGTCGTCTACACGGTGGCCGCGGGTTCCGCCGATGCGGAAAAGCTGGAGTTCCTGCGGGTCACCAACGGCGTCCCCGCCGAGGGCTCCTCGCCTCAGGGGCCCGGTCTGTTCTCTACGCCATAACGACCGGGCAGGCCGGATCTCGTCCAGCGAGCAGAGATCAGGTCCGTCGGTGAGAACGACCGCTCACGGGGACAGCTCCTACGAGGCGCTCCGCAAGCCCCTGCCAAAATCGTCGGTGGAAACTCCTGCACGGGGTAGTACCACTGCCCGACTGAGCAGCAGCTCATGATGGGCGCGGCACACCCCTCGCCGCGCCCATCACTCTCTAGCCCTTCACGCAGACGACCTGCTTCAGCTTCGCCACGACCTCCACCAGGTCCCGCTGCTGATCGATGACCTGCTCGATTGGCTTGTAGGCGCCCGGGATCTCGTCCACGACACCGGAGTCCTTACGGCACTCCACGCCCCGCGTCTGCTCCTCCAGGTCCTTCGTCGAGAACCTCCGCTTGGCCGCGTTACGGCTCATGCGCCGCCCCGCGCCGTGCGAGGCCGAGTTGAAGGACTTCGCGTTCCCGAGGCCCTTCACGATGTACGAACCCGTGCCCATCGAGCCCGGGATGATGCCGTACTCGCCGGAGCCGGCCCGGATCGCGCCCTTGCGGGTCACGAGCAGGTCCATGCCCTCGTAGCGCTCCTCGGCCACGTAGTTGTGGTGTGCGCTGATCTCCGGCTCGAAGGTCGGCTTCGCCTTCTTGAACTCCTTGCGGACCACGTCCTTCAGGAGCGCCATCATGATCGTGCGGTTGTACTTGGCGTACTCCTGCGCCCAGAACAGGTCGTTGCGGTACGCCGCCATCTGCGGGGTGTCCGCCACGAAGACTGCGAGGTCGCGGTCGACCAAACCCTGGTTGTGCGGAAGCTTCTGGGCCACGCCGATGTGGTGCTCGGCGAGTTCCTTGCCGATGTTGCGGGAACCGGAGTGCAGCATCAGCCAGACGGAACCGGTCGTATCGGTGCAGACCTCGACGAAGTGGTTGCCCCCGCCGAGCGTCCCCATCTGCTTCCCGGCCCGCTCCGCACGGAACTTGACCGCCTCGGCGACCCCGTCGAACCGCCCCCAGAAGTCGTCCCACCCCGCGGTGGCGAACCCGTGCATCCGCCCCGGCTCCACCGGGTCGTCATGCATCCCCCGCCCCACCGGAATGGCCTGCTCGATCTTCGACCGCAGCCGGGACAGGTCCCCCGGCAGGTCATTGGCCGTCAGAGAGGTCCTGACGGCCGACATCCCGCAGCCGATGTCCACCCCGACCGCCGCCGGACACACGGCCCCGCGCATGGCGATGACGGACCCGACCGTCGCGCCCTTCCCGTAGTGCACGTCCGGCATGACCGCGAGGCCCTTGATCCACGGCAGGGTCGCGACGTTGCGCAGCTGCTGGAGGGCGCCTTCCTCGACCGTCGCCGGGTCGGTCCACATACGGATCGGAACCTTCGCGCCCGGTATCTCCACGTACGACATATCGTCCTCTATCCCCCGGAAATCACATACAAGTCTGAAATCGCAAAACCGGCGCCAGGGTCGACGAAAAGGGACAACGGACCGGCGTCCACGGCAGTGCGTGCGATACACATTGTCTCCAGGGGTCGCCCCCGCGCGGCAAGCGAATAACCAGCGGGGACACCGAAAGACCGGCAACGTGCCGAGCACACGGCACCGTCGAGAGGAGCCTGACCGTGCAGCGGAAGGCGTACGTATCCGGCGTCGCCGCGCTCCTCGTGGCGCTGCTGGCCGGCTGCACCGGCAGTTCCGACGACGGCGGTACGACCGACGACTCCAACCCGGGCGACTCCGGTACGGCGACGGCGGCGGCCGAGCCCGGCCGGTACGCCACGCTGCCCGAACCGTGCGGCGCGGTCGGCGAGGAGACGCTGGACCAGCTGTTGCCCGGCATCAGGCAGGTGACGGACGAGGACCAGCGGGAGAAGGCGTACGAGGGCACGCCCACGATCACCTATGACACCGACCGCAAGGCGGGCTGCCGTTGGAAGGCGGAGTCGGCCGAGGCCACGGACCGGCTGTTCGTGGACTTCTCGCGCGTGGTGTCGTACGACACGGCGGTCAGCGACGACAGCGAGGCGGAGCAGCTGTTCGCGGTCCGGCAGGAGAAGGCCGATCTGCCGGAGCCGGCGAGCTCCGAGAGCGACGACGAGGACACTCCCTCCGCGGATCCGAGCGGCTCGCCCTCCTCTTCGGCCTCACCCTCGGCGTCCGCTTCCTCCCCTTCTCCCTCTTCCTCCTCTTCGTCCGGCTCCTCCACCCCGTCCGACGGGGTGACCCCGGCCGAGCTCCAGCCCCGTGTCCTCGACGACCTCGGCGACGAGGCGTTCCTCGACGACGAGCTGAGCAGCTCCGGTTCGACGGCTCAGCAGCGCAAGGTGACTGTGGCGTTCCGCACGTCCAACGTGATCGTGACGATCGAGTACGAGGAGCAGGCGGCGACCGTCGGCGCGGTTCCGGACAGTGAGGAAATGCAGGACAGGGCGCAGAAACTGGCGGCACAACTGGCCGACGCGCTGGCGGAGTAGCGCCCCTCGGACACCCCCGTACGCCCGAGTGCGACGTAACCGAAACGAGACCACACACCTTCTTCACCGCGTACCGTGGCCCCTCGGACCCGATCCGAACGCAGGAACCACGAGTGTCGGTCATGAGTGAAGGAACCATGCAGCGAGCAGCAGAGCGTAAGCAGCGTGACGGGCGTGAGAAGGGCGAGCAGCGGGTGAGGGGCGGTCTGCACCGTGTCCTTGTCGGTGCGGCCGTCGTCCCGGTGATGCTGATCGCCGCGGGCTGTTCGTCGGACTCCGGTTCGGACGACGGGGCGGGCGGCGGCGCGAAGTCCGCGTCCGCGTCCGCCGAGGCGTCCGCGAGTCCGTCGCCGACGGTGCAGGCGGCCGTGTACAAGTCGCTTCCCCAGCCGTGCAAGGTGCTGTCGAAGAAGACGCTGGAGGACCTGGTCCCGGAGGCGAAGTCCGGCAAGGCGGGCACGTCGGACGAGGCGGGCACCCGTGGCTCGTGCTCGTGGAGCAGCCTGGACAACAACGGCGTGAAGGGCTCGCAGTTCCGCTGGCTCAACGCCTCCCTGCTGCGCTTCGACTCCAACACCACGCGCGGCTCGGGTGAGAAGCAGGCCCGTGATTACTTCGAGACGCAGGTCCAGGACGCCCGTTCGGTGGACGGTGCGAAGAACACGAAGTCGGAGCCGGTCGCCGGGGTGGGCGACGAGGCGACGGCGGTGCGCTACGACCTGAAGAAGAAGGAGGGCTCCTTCAAGCAGGTCACGGTCGTGGCCCGGGTCGAGAACGTCGTGGTCACGGTCGATTACAACGGCGCCGGTTTCGCCGGTGACAAGACCCCGAGCGCGGACACCCTGAACAAGCTGGCGCAGAAGGCGGCCAAGGAGGCGGTGGCCTCGGTGGCGAAGGAGAACGGCAGCGGCGGCGGCACTGCGGGCACGCCGAGCAGCACCCCGTCGAAGTCGGCGTCGAAGTCTCCCTCGAAGTCCCCGTCCGAGGCTTCCTCGAAGTCGGCGTCCGCCTCCCCTTCCAAGTCAGCGCCGAAGAAGAGCTGACCGTCACACCTGCCCCACCCCTGTGTCACAACGCGCAGCTCAGCCACGCCTGTTGCACGAGCCCGGTCCCCTTCAGGGACCGGGCTCGTGTCGTACGTGAATCCGTACGACGCACAGATGTGCCACTCTGTTGCGCGCAACAACACGCACTGGGAGGGGAGTACGAGTGGCCGGGCCACCGCAGCTGACTCGGATGCACCGCGTTCTCATCGGTGTGGTCGTGTTCGGCGCCGTGATCATCGCCGGTATCGGCTTCGCCGGTTCTTACGCGGCCGTCCGCGAGCTGGCCATCCAGAAGGGGTTCGGGAACTTCAGTTATGTGTTCCCGATCGGCATCGACGCGGGCATCTGCGTCCTGCTCGCCCTCGATCTCCTCCTGACCTGGATCCGTATCCCGTTCCCGCTGCTGCGGCAGACGGCGTGGCTGCTGACGGCGGCGACGATCGCCTTCAACGGCGCGGCGGCCTGGCCGGACCCGCTGGGTGTCGGCATGCACGCCGTGATCCCGATCCTGTTCGTGGTGGCGGTGGAGGCGGCCCGGCACGCGATCGGGCGTATAGCGGACATCACGGCCGACAAGCACATGGAAGGCGTCCGGCTCACCCGCTGGCTGCTCTCCCCGGTGCCGACGTTCCTGCTGTGGCGCCGGATGAAGCTGTGGGAGCTGCGCTCCTACGAGCAGGTCATCAAGCTGGAGCAGGAGCGGCTGGTCTACCAGGCCCGGCTGCGTTCCCGCTTCGGCCGGGCGTGGCGGCGCAAGGCGCCGGTGGAGTCGCTGATGCCGCTGCGGCTGGCCCGGTACGGGGTGCCGCTCGCGGAGACGGCTCCGGCGGGCCTGGCGGCGGCGGGCATCGAGCCGGCGCTGCTGCCGCCGGCGCCGAAGCAGGTTCTGGACGTGGCTCCGGCGCCCGTACCCCAGCAGGCGGCGCCTCCCGCCGAGCAGCGCCCGGAGCTGGTCGCCACGCCCGACCAGGAGCAGCCGCGGCAGCCTGAGCAGCCGGAGTACGTGCAGGACTGGTTCAACACTCCGCGCAACGTGGAGTACCAGGGCGGCTACGACCCGTCGTACGACACTCAGGAACAGTACGACCAGTGGTACCAGGAGCAGCTCCAGGCGGAGCAGTACCAGGAGCAGTTCCAGGAGGAGCCGCCCGTCCAGGAGCCGTCCCCGGAGGACACCGGCACCTTCCCGATCCCTGTGAGCCCCAACCGCACCCGCCAGCTCGGCGAGGGCGGCGGCACGCCGGAGCCGACGGAGGAGGACTACTACCTGGTCTTCCGTGAGTCGATAAAGAGCGGGAACGGAGCCCCCACGCATCGCGGCCTCATCGCCGACGTGGAGGCGACGTACGGAGTCTCCCTCGACGAGTCCGAGGCGAAGCGCATGGTGAACCGCTTCTCCAACCGCTACAACGCGGAACTGACGGACGAGCACATCGCCTGACCGGCGCACGAGAAAGGGGCCCTCGATCCGAGGGCCCCTTTCGTGTCACCGCTTACTCACCGAGCAGGTGCCGGACCCGCTCCTGCCCCACCGCCAGCAGCAGCGTGGGCAGTCGCGGTCCCGTGTCCCGGCCGACCAGCAGGTGGTACAGCAGGGCGAAGAACGACCGCTGCGCGGTCTTGATCTCCGGCGGCAGCTCCTTGGGCGTGGCGTCCGCGGAGAACCCGGCCTGCACCTTGGGCACGCCGTACACGAGGTGGGTCAGCCCGTCCAGCGACCAGTGCGTCTCCAGCCCGTCGAGGAGGAGCCGCAGCGACTGCTGGGACGCTTCGTCGAGGGACTTCAGCAGCTCGGCGTCGGCCTCGTCGCGCACGATGGTCCGCTGGTCGGCGGGCACCTGCGTGTTGATCCACGCCTCGGCCTTGTCGTACCGGGGACGGGCCTCGTCCAGCGAGCCGAGCGGGTTCTCCGGGTCCAGCTCGGAGAGGATCCGCAGCGCCTGGTCCTGATGCCCGGCGGTGATGTCGGCGACGGACGCGAGGGTCCGGTACGGCAGCGGCCGCGCCGTACGCGGCAGCTCACCGCCCGCCGTGCGCACCGCACGGGAGTGCGCGGCGACGTCGGCGGGCAGGGCGGAGCCGTCCGCCACCTTCCCGTCGAGCTTGTCCCACTCGTCGTAGAGCCGCTGGATCTCCTGGTCGAAGGCGATCTTGAAGGACTGGTTGGGCCGACGCCGGGCGTAGAGCCAGCGCAGCAGCTGCGGCTCCATGATCTTCAGCGCGTCGGCGGGAGTGGGCACCCCACCGCGCGAGGAGGACATCTTCGCCATGCCGCTGATCCCCACGAAGGCGTACATGGGCCCGATGGGCTGCTTGCCGCCGAAGATCCCGACGATCTGCCCACCGACCTGGAAGGAGGACCCCGGAGACGAGTGGTCGACCCCGCTGGGCTCGAAGACGACGCCCTCGTACGCCCACCGCATGGGCCAGTCGACCTTCCAGACCAGCTTGCCGCGGTTGAACTCGTTCAGCCGGACGGTCTCCGAGAAGCCGCACTCGTTGCAGGTGTACGACAGCTCGGTGGTGTCGTCGACGTAGGAGGTGACGGTGGTGAGGTCCTTCTCGCAGTTGCCGCAGTAGGGCTTGTACGGGAAGTACCCGGCGGACCCGGAGCTCCCGTCGTCCTCGGCGGCGGCCCCCGACCCCTCGGCGGCCTCCAGCTCGGCCTCGTCGACCGGCTTCTGCGACTTCTTGGCACCGGCCTTCGGCTTGGTCCGGTACTGCGCGAGAACGGCGTCGATGTCACCGCGGTGCTTCATGGCGTGCAGGATCTGCTCGCGGTAGACACCCGAGGTGTACTGCGCGGTCTGGCTGATCCCGTCGAACTCCACACCCAGCTCGGCGAGCGCCTCGGCCATCGCCGCCTTGAAGTGCTCGGCCCAGTTCGGGTACGTCGAGCCCTGCGGCGCCGGTACGGAGGTCAGCGGCTTGCCGATGTGCTCGGCCCACGAGTCGTCGACCCCGGCGATCCCGGCCGGCACCTTCCGATACCGGTCGTAGTCGTCCCAGGAGATCAGGTGCCGCACCTGATACCCCCGCCGCCGGATCTCGTCGGCGACGAGGTGCGGCGTCATGACCTCCCGGAGATTGCCCAGGTGGATGGGCCCGGACGGCGACAGCCCGGACGCGACGACAACCGGTTTGCCCGGGGCCCGACGCTCCGACTCCTCGATGACCTCATCCGCGAAACGGGAGACCCAGTCGGTGGTCTCGGTGCTCTGAGCCACGATCGGCACGTCCTTCTTTCTTCAGGGCAGCCAGCACGGTCAAAAGGGCTGCGCCCCCAAGTCTAGGCGGCGCAGCCGCCTGTCCAGGGGCGCGGGGCTGTGCTCGATATGCGGCTCCGCCGCGTGGGCGCGACCAGCCCCCACCGGCCCGCACCCGGCAAAGCACAGCACACCACCCGAGCTCGTCGCCCGCGAAATTCGCTTTACCCCCCATGGGATACTGGCTGGGTCTATCCGTCCCACGAGGAGAACGGCTCCCACCCCATGACCTCGGTCACGTCGCTCACCGCTCAAGTCCAGCAGCGTCTCGCGAACGCCCTCACGGCCACCCGGCCGGAGGCCGACGCCGACCCGCTCCTGCGACGCAGCGACCGCGCCGACTACCAGGCCAACGGGATCCTCGCCCTCGCCAAGAAGGCCAAGTCCAACCCAAGGGACCTGGCGACCGAGGTCGTCGGCAACATCGTCACCGGCGACGTGATCAAGGACGTCGAGGTCTCCGGCCCCGGCTTCCTCAACATCACCGTCTCCGACCGCGCGATCACCGAGAACCTCGCCGCACGGCACGCGGACACCGACCGTCTCGGCGTCCCCCCGAAGGACACCCCCGGCATCACCGTCGTCGACTACGCCCAGCCGAACGTCGCCAAGGAGATGCACGTCGGCCACCTCCGCTCCGCGGTGATCGGCGACGCCCTGCGCGGCATGCTCGACTTCACCGGCGAGCAGACGATCGGCCGGCACCACATCGGCGACTGGGGCACCCAGTTCGGCATGCTCATCCAGTACCTGTTCGAGCACCCCGGCGAGCTGGCCCCGCCGCAGGACGTCGACGGCGAGCAGGCCATGTCGAACCTGAACCGGGTGTACAAGGCCTCGCGCGCGGTCTTCGACGCGGACGAGGAGTTCAAGGAGCGGGCCCGGAAGAGGGTCGTAGCGCTCCAGTCCGGCGACAAGGAAACCCTCGAACTGTGGCAGCAGTTCGTGGACGAGTCGAAGGTCTACTTCTACTCGGTCTTCGAGAAGCTGGACATGGAGGTCCGTGACGAGGAGATCGTCGGCGAGTCCGCGTACAACGAGGGCATGCCCGAGACCGCCCGCCTCCTGGAGGAGATGGGCGTCGCGGTCCGCTCCGAGGGCGCGCTCGTCGTCTTCTTCGACGACATCCGCGGCAAGGACGACCAGCCGGTCCCGCTGATCGTGCAGAAGGCGGACGGCGGCTTCGGCTACGCGGCCTCCGACCTGACGGCGATCCGCAACCGTGTCTTCGACCTGCACGCGACGACGCTGCTGTACGTCGTGGACGTACGCCAGTCCCTGCACTTCAAGATGGTCTTCGAGACGGCCCGCCGGGCCGGCTGGCTGACCGAGCACGTCACCGCGCACAACATGGGCTACGGCACGGTGCTGGGCGCGGACGGCAAGCCGTTCAAGACGCGTGAGGGCGAGACCGTACGGCTCGAGGACCTGCTGGACGAGGCCGTGCAGCGGGCCGCCGAGGTCGTACGGGAGAAGGCGCAGGACCTCAGCGAGGACGAGATCCAGGAGCGGGCGGCCCAGGTGGGCATCGGCGCGGTGAAGTACGCCGACCTGTCCACGTCCCCCAACCGGGACTACAAGTTCGACCTGGACCAGATGGTCTCGCTGAACGGCGACACGTCCGTGTACCTGCAGTACGCGTACGCCCGTATCCAGTCGATCCTGCGCAAGGCGGGCGGGGCGTTGCCGGCCGCGCACCCGGAGCTCGAACTGCACGCGGCGGAGCGGGCGCTCGGTCTGCACCTGGACGCGTTCGGCGACACGGTCTTCGAGGCGGCCGCAGAGTACGCCCCGCACAAGCTGGCGGCGTATCTGTACCAGCTGGCGTCGCTGTACACGTCGTTCTACGACAAGTGCCCGGTGCTGAAGGCGGACACGTCGGAGCAGGTGGAGAACCGTCTGTTCCTGTGCGACCTGACGGCCCGGACCCTCCACCGGGGCATGGCGCTGCTGGGCATCCGGACGCCCGAGCGGCTCTGAACGCCCTGGGCCCGAAGCCGAAAAAGACCGCGGCCCGTCCTCTCCCCCGCCGGGAGGACGGGCCGCGGCGTGTGTGCGGCCGTCAGGCCGGGTCAGCAGACCGGGTCAGCAGCCGGTGGCGTTGAACTTCCAGAACGCGGACCTGGTCGCCGGTCCGGCGACCCCGTCCACGTCGAGGTGGTAGCCGAAGATGTCGCCGAAGAGGTTCAGGTAGCGCTGCAGCGCCCTGATCGTGTCGGGCCCGACGACTCCGTCGACGGTGCCGGCGTTGTGTCCCCTGGCGTTGAGGAAGCGCTGCGCCGCCTTCCAGCTGTTGGTGCCCAGCTGTCCGTCGATGGTGCCGGGGCTGTAGCCGCGGTCGCGCAGCCAGCACTGCCAGTTCTTGGCCCGCTCCGTGTTCAGACCGAGGTTGTTCACCGCGAGGATGGTGACCTCGGAGCTCACGGTCGTCTTCGCATCCTGCGCCGCGAAGCTGGTGCCCGCGGTCGCGAGGCCTCCGGCGGCGAGGCCGACGACGGCGCTGACGCTGACGAGGGTCCTGGTCCAGACATTCGGTCGCATACGTTTCCCTCTCGATGTCGGTCGGGCGGCGGTCCGTGCCGCCTGGCTGGCGATACGAGAGTGCGGGGCCGGCGGCGAGGGCCGCCACAATCGCCTGGTAAGTGACGTCATCGCGGGATGTCCCACGCTCTGACCTGCGTTGACGCCACCCGCAGAGGCGCCGCGACGGGACGCCGGTGAGTGTGTGATGGCCGATTCCGTACCGGTCGGGGAACCCGCTTCCGCTGTGGGCCGTGGTTGCTGTTGCAGAATGCGACCGGGGCCGGGCCGCTGACCGACGACCGCGGGCCCGGACCGTGAACGCGTGTGGGGGGAACATGTCGCGTTGGGCAGCGCTGCCCGCGGAACTCGATCCGCGCGTGCGGCAGTTGGTGGTGCGTTTACGCCGCCTGAAGGACCACAGCGGGCTGAGCCTGCGGCAGCTCGCGGCGCGGACCGGCTACAGCGAGAAGTCATGGGAACGGTACCTGGGCGGCAGATCGCTCCCGCCCGCCGAGGCCGTCGAGGCGCTGGTCCGGGCGGTGGGCGAGGATCCGACGCGCCTGCTGGCGCTGCACGAGGTCGCCGCGGAGGCGTGGGGGAGCAGCCGCGCAGAGGAGCCCCCCGAGCCGAGTGGGACCAGCGAGACCACCGAGCCCGGCAGGACCACCGGAGCCCCCCGTCCCACCGAGCCCACCGTGCCCCGCTCGCCCGGCCGTTCCCTGCGTGTCGCGCTCGCGGCGGGGGCCGTGGCGCTGGTCCTGGCGCTCGCCACGGCCGCCCTCCTCGTCGTACGGCTGAGCGACGAAAACGCGGCGGAACAACCGACGGATCCCCTCGCCGCGACCGCCACCTCGACCGCCACCTCGGCCTCCGCCCCGACCTCGTCACCGGCATCCGCGTCGGCCGCGCGGTCGGAACTCCCCTACACCTGCCGCGTCGAGCGGATCGACGGCCGCTGGTTCGCGGGCCTCAGCCGCACCGAGGGCGCCATCCTGGCGAGCGGCCACGCGGGGCCGGAGGTGGCGGAGGCGCAGTGTCTGCTGCGCCGGGCGGGGATCTCGCCGGGCGGTATCGACGGGATCTTCGGTCCGATGACGGAGCGCGCGGTCGAGCGGGCGCAGCAGCGGGCCGGTCTCGTCGTGGACGGCATCATCGGGCCGCACACCTGGAAGGCCCTACGGCGATGACGACCGCGTCCCCGGAACGGGCCCGGCTGGCCGCCGCGCTGCGGGAGTTGAAGGGCCGGACCGGTCTGAGCCTGGCCGGCCTCGCGGCGAAGACCGCGTTCAGCAAGTCGTCCTGGGACCGCTACCTCAACGCCCGGACGGTCCCTCCGCGCGACGCCGTCCAGGAGCTGTGCCGCCTCGCCGGTGAGCCGGAGGGCCGCTGTCTGGCGCTGTGGGAGATAGCGGAGTCGGAGGGCAGCGGACGGGCGACGGAGCAGGCACCCGCGCCTCGGGACGGGATGCCCCCCGAAGGGGCGTCCCCGGACAGGGACAGCGTCGACGACGGCTCCGTGCGGCGCAGCGCGACCCTCGTGGCGGTGCTCGCGTCGGTGTGCGCCGTGGCCGTCGGGGGCGTCGCCGCGGTGGCCCTGCTGCTGCCGCACCGGGACGGCGAACCGCGCGCGTCGCTGTCGCCGCCCCCGGCCACGACCGGGCCGCGCTGCCGGGGGGAGGTCTGCGAGGGCAAGAGCGCCATGCAGATGAAGTGCGCGGCCGGGCCGCAGACCCTCGCCGCGCACCGGACCGCCTCCGGCGCCTGGATGGAACTGCGCTACAGCCGGGAGTGCGGCGCGAGTTGGGCCCGAATGTGGGGGACGCACATAGGCGACCGGCTCGAGATGTCGGCCGACGGCAAGGGCGGCGACTCCGGTGACGGTGGCGTCCGCAGCGCGGAGATCGAGAACGGCGTCGACGCGGACAACTACGTCTACACCCCCATGACGGCGGCCCGCCCCGGAACCGTCGTCCGGGCCTGCTTCCACCCGGCGGCGGGCGGCGGCAAGGAGTGCTTCGACAGCCGGGTGGGGAAGTGAGCGGCGTTGTCAGTGGCTGCCCCTACAGTCGCTGGCATGGCGACACTTCCGAACCCGCTGCCGAGGCTCGCGTCCCTCGGACTGCGACTGCCGCCCGGCGGCCTGGTGGACGCGACAGACGAGGGTCCGTGGCACGAGCCGCTGCTGTGGCTGTCCGACGACCGGGCGACTCCGGCCGACTGGACCGCACTGCGCCGGACAACACCGGCCGTCGGCCTGCTCCCGGTCCTCCTGGACGTCGGCGCCGGCCACGGCGGCCCGGAGCTGTGGGAGTTGATGCCGGGCGAGATGTCGTACGCCGGGGATCACGACGCCGAGGAGGTGCTGGAGGAGTTCTGGGAGGAGTACGCGGAGGAGGACACGCCCTGGCCCGGCCTGACCACCCCCGCAGCCACCCGGGGCACCGGGGCCACCGAGGGAGCTGAAGGCACCGAGGGCCCCGACCCGGCCCAGGACCCCGAATCCGTCGCCTCCGACATCGTGGACTCCCTCCTCGACGGCCGCGGCCCCTTCAAGGACCCCCGTCTCGCCCTCGTCCCGGCCCGCCGCAGCGCCGACATCCCCACGGCGATCGGCTGGACGGGCCCGGCGAACCACGAGAACGACACCGGCCGCCTCTCCGCGGTGCTCCGCTCCTGGGAGGACCGGTTCGGCATACGCACCGTGGCCCTCGGCTTCGACACCCTGCTGGTGTCCGTCGCCGCCCCGCCCACCACCCTCGCCGAGGCGGAGGCCCTGGCCGCCGAACACTTCGCGTTCTGCCCGGACAACATCTGGCAGGGCGCCGACAGCACCCTGCGCTCCTACGCCGAGAACCAGCTCCTCCACCAGCCGGCCTGGCACTTCTGGTGGGACTGACCGAAAGGCACCGCCCCCGCCCGCACCTTAGGCCTGCCGGGCCTGCGGCAAACCCTTCCCCAGCC
>NZ_JAKEIP010000197.1 GCF_021474425.1 Streptomyces muensis
CCCGAACGCCCGCGCCTACCCCCTGTCCACCTCCCGCGGCACGTTCGCCGTCGTCGACTCCCCGGTCGCCCCCGGTGTCGAACCCCGAGGTGTTGCCCTGCTGCTCCCCGGGTTCACCGGCAGCAAGGAGGACTTCACGCTGATGCACGAGCCGCTCGCGGCGCGCGGCTACCGTACGGTCGCCGTGGACGGGCGGGGACAGCACGAGTCGGACGGGCCGGAGCACGACGAATCGGCGTACGCGCAGGGCGAGTTGGCCAGGGACGTGCTCGCTCAGGCGGCGGCCCTCGGCGACCTCGGTGCCCCGCTCCATCTCTTCGGTCACTCCCTCGGCGGCCAGATCTCACGGGCCGCCGTCCTTCTCGACCACACGCCGTTCCGCTCGCTGACCCTGATGGCGTCGGGCCCCGCGCAGATCTCCGACTCCCAGCAGCAGCGCGTGAAGCTGCTGCGGGACGCGCTCGGGGTGATGACCATGGCCGAGACATGGGAGGCGATCCTCGCGATGGGCCCGCCCGAGGAGGTCGGCGGTCCGGCGCGCGGCATCGGCGGTCAGGATCTGCTGCGCCGCCGCTGGCTCGGCACGAAGCCCGCGCAACTCCTCGCCACGGGGCGTCAGTTGTGCACGGAGCCGGACCGCGTCGACGAACTCGCGACCGTGCCGCTCCCGTTCCACGTCCTGTCCGGTGCCAGCGACGACACCTGGCCGGTCCCGGTCCTCGACGACATGGCCGCCCGGCTGCACGCCCGCCGCACCGTCATCCCCGGCGCCGAGCACTCCCCCAACGCCGACCAGCCCCTGCGCACCGCCCAGGCCGTCGCCGACTTCTGGGACACCCTGGACGAGGCCCGCCCGACAGGCGCCTAGTACTGCGCCTGAAGGTGCTCCCAGAACCCGTCCCGCAGCGCCCGCCGCAGATCCGACTGGCCGCGCAGCGAGTACTGGAGCAGACCCTCCGCCTCCACCAGCAGGTCCTGGTCGACGGAGCCGGGCAGATACGGGTGTCCGGGCAGCAGTTCCACGAGCGACTCGCGGCCGCGTGCCGCGAGCCACTTCGCCGCGATCTGCGCGCCGACGAACCGGACGTCCTCCCGCGTCGGCCGGGACCCGGCGGCCTCGTACGCGGGGGCCGTGCGCCGGGCGACGTACGGCTTGAAGAAGTCGAGGTCGAGGGTGCGCTGGCTGTCGACCTCCCAGAGCAGCGGCTCGGCCTGGTTACGCCCTTCCGGTGCCTCGATGCCCCACAGGTGCACCCGCGCCCCGTACCCCTGCGCCGCCTCGACCGCCGACACCAGGTCCTCGTCGCCGCCGAGCAGGGCCGCGTCACTGATGGCCCGGTGTCTGGCCAGCGACTCCAAGTCGGTCCTGATCAGTGAGTCGACGCCCTTCTGCTGGTTGTTGGCATTGAGGTTGCCAAGGCGGACCTTCACATCGGGGAGCTCGGCGATGGACTGCTGTTCCGCGGTGTGGATACGGCGTCGCGCGCCGTCGTACCAGTAGACGCGCAGCAGCCTGCTGTCCGCGAAGATCGTGCGCGCCCGGTCGATGAGCGCCTCGATCAGCCCTTCGGCGTCCACGTCGAAGGCCCGGCGGTCCTCCGTCCCGGCGACCAGCCGTCCCGCGGCCGCGTAGAGATAGCCCGCGTCGACGAAGATCGCATGGGTCGAGGGCGTCTTCGCCACCTCGGCGAGCATGCGCTGCAGCAGCTCGTTGGTGTGGTCGATGCGGGCGGCGAGCGCCGCGAGGTCGTCGTTCATCGCTTCCATTGTCCCGGCGGTCACGCTGCGAACACAACCGGTCCCGGTCAGTCCCCTCTTGATCACTCGGCGACCGCTTACCGGTCAGTAGTTAGTCGTTCGAAAAATTTCTTTAGCGTAGGGAATGTTTGTAACACGCAGCCCGTTGCATACGTACGTAACCCCAGTAGTTCTCCTCAGGAGGATGACCAGACGAAGGGAGAAGCCATGCGCTTCGAAATCATGCGACTCGACGAGTTCGACGGAACCCCCGTGGACAGCACCGTCGTGGACGCCGCCTCCGTCAACCGGATCGTTCAGCAGGCCGCCGCGACGGGGCAGCGGCTGTGGATCCGACCGGCCGAGACCACGGCCTCATAACAGACGCGGATCACCGCAGAAGCTTCGAAGCCCCCGTACGACACAGGCCGTACGGGGGCTTCGCGCATACGCCGGGCTTCACGCACCCGTCGGTCTCAGGCGCCCTGGATCACCTGGGTGACGCCGTTGATGATCTGCTGCACCGCGATGGCCGACAGCATCATGCCCGCGAGCCGTGTCACCAGGACTACGCCGCCGTCCTTGATGACCCGGATGATCAGCAGCGAGTACCGCATCACCAGCCACAGCACCACATGGATGGCGAGGATCGCCGTCCACACCGACACCTGCGTGGCGACGCTGCCGGCCTTCTGCACGGCCAGGATGACCGACACGATCGCGCCCGGCCCGGCCAGCAGCGGCATGCCCAGTGGTACGAGGGCGACGTTGACGTCCTTGGTCTGCTTCGGCTCGTCCGTCTTGCCGGTGAGCAGGTCGAGCGCGATCAGCAGGAGCAGCAGCCCGCCCGCGATCATCAGCGCGGGCACGGAGACATGCAGGTAGTTCAGGATCTGGTGCCCCAGAAGCCCGAACACCGTGATCACCCCACCCGCCACACAGACGGCCTGAAAGGCCATCCGCCTCTGCACCTTGGCCGGCCGCCCGGCGGTGAGCGCGAGAAAGATCGGGGTGATCCCAGGGGGATCCATGATGACGAAGAGGGTCAGAAAGAGAGAGCCGAACACGGCGAGGTCGAACATGGGTGAGAGAGCCTTGTTGCAGAGGGCTACCGCTGTGGGCAGTCGTTCCGCAGGGCGGAACGGGTGGCCACAGCCTGCAGCGCCGGGTGAGAAGAAACGGACCTGGGGGTGAGAGACCTCAGACCCCGCCGGTCCCCGGGACGGGAAACGCTCCGGTGGCCCGCCGCGTGATCTCGCCGTAGACCTCGGGATCCGTCGTGTACTCGCCGAGCACGCACGTCTTGCGGCTGCCGTGGTAGTCGCTGGACCCGGTCGTCAGCAGCCCGAGCTCCTTCGCGAGCCCGCGCAGCCGTGCCCGTGTGTCGGGATCGTGGTCCATGTGGTCGACCTCGATGCCGTCGAGCCCGGCCGCGGCCATCTCGGCGATCACGGCCTCCGACACCGTACGACCGCGCTTGCTCGCGGCGGGATGCGCGAACACGGTCACCCCACCCGCGGCCTTGACCAGCCGGATCGCCTCGAACGGGTCGGTCTCGTGCTTCTCCACGAAGGCCCGCCCGCCGTCGGCCAGCCAGTCCTCGGTGAAGGCGTCGCCCACGGTCGGTACGACACCGAGCTCGACCAGCGCGGTGGCGACATGCGGCCGCCCGACGGAACCCTCACCGGCGATCCGCAGCACCTGCTCCCAGGTGACGGGCACGCCCAGCTCGTTCAGCTTGGCCACCATGCCCCGCGCCCGCGGCACCCGGTCGTCCCGCACCAGCTCCCGCTCGGCCAGCAGCGCGGGCTCCTCCGGGTCGAACAGATAGGCCAACATGTGCATGCTGATCCCGTCGACCCGACAGGACAGCTCCGCACCGGTGACAAGAGTGAGACCCTCCGGCAGCGCGCCAATGGCCTCCGCATACCCACGGGTGGTGTCGTGATCGGTCAACGCCACGACATCCAGCCCGGCAGCGGCAGCGTTACGCACCAACTGAGCCGGCGCATCCGTCCCGTCGGAAGCGGTGGAGTGGGTGTGCAGATCGATACGCACGACACGAACTCCAGACGACGGTGCAGACGGGGACGCTCAAGGATAACCGCATTTTCAACGACCCCATGTCACACCCGCACGGCGCAAGAGACCCCTACACACATCCACCTAAGGGGCGCGGGGCCGTATCGATATGCGGCTCCGCCGCGTGGACGCGACCAGCCACAGGCGCCCCGCAGCCGCCACACAAGAGCCACCCTCTCCCCCGTGGGCGCTACGGCCCAAGCAAGCGCGGCGACAACGCTCCGCAGGGCACCAACTCCACCTCGGCCCCCGCATCCCGCAGATCCGTCAGCACCAGCTCGTCGTACATCAGCAGCCCCGACTGCTCGGGCCACATGACCGCCCACAGCCACATCCCGAGCGCCTCCCCCGCGAACACGGCACGGTCGTCGGGCGTACCCGAGACATGCCACAGCGGCGTAGGACGCCCGGCGGCGAGGACCTTGGCCTGGGGTGGCTTCTCGACGTTCATGTACGACCCCGGATCCGGGCCGTCGATACCGGCGTACCGTGCACCGAGCCCGACGCCGAGTTCCTCGGCGACCAGGATCATCTCGCCCATGCCGCCGAGGGGGCCGGGTCCGGAGCAGGCCACGGCCGTCGCACGGCCTCCGCTGCGGTCGTCACCGGCGCTGGCGACACCCGTGAACAGCCAGCCGATCGGCAGCGGCCACGGCATCCACACGGGCACCTGGGTGCGGTGCACGACCACACCGAGGGCCTCGACACTGGGCGGGATCACGGGCTGCACCGGATGCACGGTGCCGTGCACGTCGCACTGCCAGGTGTCGGCGAAGAGTCCGGGAGCCCTGACCCGGCCACCACACTTCGGGCAACTGGGTTCGCCCCTCATAGGCCCCCACGGTCCTACCCCTTCTGCGCCACGTCAAGGACGATCACCCGTCCGGACGGAACCGATTCACCGGTCGAATATAGATGTAGCTTGCATTAATTAGACTAGCTAACATACCGTGTGTAGCGACCAGCTATATCGGACCGGATGGATCAGGAGAAACGGTATGGACACCTTCGACGCGGGAGCGGGCGGCATCCTGCGGCAACCGAAGGCCGTGTGGGCGACGGCCGGCGCGTCCGTCGTCGCCTTCATGGGCATCGGACTCGTCGACCCGATCCTGCCGTCCATCGCGAGCGGCCTGGACGCCACGACCGGCCAGGTCTCCCTGCTCTTCACCTCGTACTTCCTCATCACCGCCGTGGCGATGCTGGTCACCGGCTTCGTCTCCAGCCGGATCGGCGGCCGCAAGACCCTGCTGCTCGGACTCGCCTTCGTGGTCGTCTTCGCCGGACTCGCGGGCACCTCCGGTTCGGTGGGCGAACTGGTCGGCTTCCGGGCGGGCTGGGGTCTCGGCAACGCCCTCTTCGTCTCCACCGCCCTCGCCGTCATCGTCGGCGCGGCGGCCGGCGGCAGCGCGGCGGCGATCCTGCTGTACGAGTCCGCCCTCGGCCTCGGCATGGCGTGCGGCCCGCTGCTCGGCGCGCTGCTCGGGGACGCCAGCTGGCGCTACCCGTTCTTCGGCACGGCCTTCCTGATGGCCGTCGGCTTCCTGTGCATCGCGGCGTTCCTGAAGGAGCAGCCGAAGCCGGCCCGCCGGACCTCTCTCCTCGACCCGATCAAGGCGCTCGGCCACGGCGGCCTGGCGTCCACGGCAGTCTCGGCGTTCTTCTACAACTACACGTTCTTCACCGTGCTGGCCTTCACCCCGTTCGTGCTGGACATGAGCCCGTACCGGTCGGGCGCGGTGTTCTTCGCCTGGGGTGTGCTGCTCGCCGTGTTCTCGGTGATCGTGGCCCCGCGCATGCAGCGGCGGTTCGGTTCGCTGAAGGTGCTCGGCGGGTCGCTGGTGCTGCTCGCGGCGGACGTGCTGGTCCTCGGTTACGGCGACCACACCACCGCCGTCGTCTGCACGATCCTGTCCGGCGCGTTCATCGGCGTGAACAACACGGTCTACACGGAACTGGCGCTCGGTGTGTCGGACGCGCCGCGCCCCGTGGCGAGCGCGGGCTACAACTTCGTGCGCTGGTTCGCGGCGGCGGCCGCGCCCTTCTTCGCACCGCGGATCGAGGAGTGGACCGGCAGCATCCGGGTCCCGTTCGTGGTGGCGGCCGTCACGGCCGTACTCGGCTCGCTCGTGGTCGTCGTACGGCGGAGGTCACTGGCGCACGAGGCCGAGGAGGCGGCGCCGGCGCACGCCGCCGAGGACGGCGTCACCGTGTTCGCCAACTGACGCTTTTCAGCCACCGGTTGGTGAGGTTGCTCACGCGGCGGTCAGTCCAGCGGGACGGACTTACGGGCGGGGTCCCTCAGGTCCGTCCCGTTCGTCAGCCAGCGCTCCTGGAGCGCCTGGGCGCCGTGCACCCGCTTCCAGGCGGCCTCGTTCGGGGTCATGGGCAGCAGCGGCAGGAAGTGCACCGGGTCGGCCGGCGCGTCCAGCTCCAGGTCCTCGACCAGGCCGCCCGGCTCGGCGACCAGGACGGAGGTGAACGGGGCGCCCGGCCACAGCGGTTCACCGACGTCCAGGGAGGCGCCGGGGGCGATGATCACACCCTCCACCTGCGGGGACGCGGCGAGCACGGCGAGCGGGCGGAGCGCCTTGTCGGTGTCGGCGATCCCGGCGCGGACCGAGAGGAGGAGCTCGGCGCGGGGGCCCTTGACCGGGTCGGCGACCATCGCGGTGGGGTCGCTCATGGGCTGCGCGGACATGCCGAGCGTGACGTAGCGGACGAGGTCGCCCTCCTGGAAACGGAGCACCTCGATGCGGTCCGTACCGAGGAAGGTGACCGCCGCGCGCGCGTCCGGTTCGCCCAGCGCGGTACGCAACCGGGCCTCGACCAGAGGAAGAACATCAGCCATGCCGCGAGCATAGAACTCGTCAGTACCGGGCAAAGCAGCGCCTTGACACTTCAGTCGGCTGATACTCTTGCCCGGTGTTCGGGCAGCACGCAGAAGCGTCGCGATCGAGTCCCGACGCTGATGAAATCTCCCCTACGGGGAACCCCATACGGGGTATGGAACGTCCCTCACGAGGGACCGGCCGGAGGAGGTGGGGCTGTCATGGATCGAAGTCGACCGTGCAGTACCACTCGCTCTTCCCGCCGCTGATGTAGCTGATCCGGCTGTTCCGCTCCGGCTGACCGCCGTCCTTTCACGCTCGCGTCCTCCCACGGAAGAGCACTTCGTTTCGCTTTGCCTGATCGTCTGATCTGAATCAGCAACGAAGCCCACCACCGCAACGGTGCGGTGCTCCCCGCTTTGTGGACGTGCCAAACATCCTGAGGTCAGGACGTCCCCATTCCGGGCAGTTCCAGCCGTACAGCGGTTCTTCACGCTTCGTTGCCCGTTGCGAAGGAGCCTGCTCATGTCGATGATCCGCGACCTGCGTGCCGTGGTCCGCCCCTCCCGCATCTCGCTGCGCAAGGACAGTGGCCCGTACGACACCACCCGCGACCCCGCGACCCCCTCCGCCGTCGTCGACTGCGCCGTCTACCGCGACGGCCGCCGCCTGGAGACCGACAAGCCGCTGACCCCGCACCAGGCGATGCGCCAGGTGCGCCGCGACGGAGGCTTCGTGTGGATCGGGCTGCACGAGCCGACCGAGGCCGAATTCGCCGGTATCGCCAGTGAGTTCGGGCTGCACCCGCTCGCCGTCGAGGACGCGGTGCAGGCACACCAGCGGCCCAAGCTGGAGCGCTACGACGACTCTCTCTTCACCGTCTTCAAGACCATCCACTACGTCGAGCACGACGAACTCACCGCCAACAGCGAGGTCGTCGAGACCGGCGAGGTCATGTGCTTCACCGGCCGGGACTTCTTCATCACCGTCCGGCACGGCGGCCAGGGCTCGCTGCGGGCGCTCAGGCACCGCCTCCAGGACGACCCCGAGCTGCTCGCCAAGGGTCCGTCGGCCGTGCTGCACGCCATCGCCGACCATGTCGTCGACGGGTACATCGCCGTCGCCGACGCGGTGCAGGACGACATCGACGAGGTGGAGACCGAGGTCTTCTCGCCGGGCCGGAAGGGGTCGCCGCGCGGCACGGACGCGGGCCGAATCTATCAACTCAAGCGCGAGGTGCTGGAGTTCAAGCGCGCCGTGTCGCCTCTCCTCCGCCCCATGCAGCTGCTCAGCGAGCGGCCGATGCGGCTGATCGACCCCGACATCCAGAAGTACTTCCGGGACGTCGCCGACCATGTCGCGCGCGTCCACGAGCAGGTCATCGGCTTCGACGAGCTCCTCAACTCGATCCTCCAGGCCAACCTCGCGCAGGCGTCCGTCGCGCAGAACGAGGACATGCGGAAGATCACGTCGTGGGCCGCGATCATCGCCGTACCGACGATGGTGTGCGGGGTGTACGGCATGAACTTCGACTACATGCCGGAGACGCACTGGAAGTACGGCTACCCGGTGATCATGAGCGTCACGGTGGCCATCTGCCTCGGGATCCACCGGACGCTGAAGCGGAACGGCTGGCTCTGAGCGCTTCTCGTTAGGGTGGGCCCATGACAAGCGAGCTGCTCGACCAGGCCCTCGTCGAGGAGGCCACGAAGAAGTCCGGCCTCATCTGGGTCAAGGGCCCCGGCGTCCCGGCCCGGGCGCTGTGGCACGCGTGGCACGAGGGTGCCGCGTGTGTCGTCGGTGACGGTCCGGGCGAGCAGCCGTTGCCGGGGCTGGCCGACGGCGGCTCCGCCGAGGTCACGGTACGCAGCAAGGACAAGGGGGGCCGGCTGGTCTCCTGGGGCGCGAAGGTCGTCGAGCTCGTGCCGGGCTCCGAGGAGTGGGAGGCGGCGGTCGGCGAGCTGAAGGGGAAGCGGCTCAACGCCCCCGACGGTGAGGCGATGCCGGGGCGGTGGGCGCATGAGTGCCGGGTGCTGCGCTTGGAGCCTACCGGGGTGGTGGGGGCGTTGCCGGACGGGTCGTTGGCGGAGGCGCCTGTGCCGTCGCCGGCGACTACGCGGCGGCCGATCCCGGCGGGGTTGCCGCGCTTGTTGTTCAAGCGGAAGCGCTGAGCGCTCCGCTGGGGGTGCCGCGAGGTCGTCGTTCGGCTGCGGCGCCGTCGTGGCTGGTCGCGCAGTTCCCCGCGCCCCTAGGGGGTGGTCACGAGGTCGGTAGTTGCTTGCCGTAGTCCACTGTGTCGTTCTTGGCCGGCTTCTCAAGGGTGAAGTCCTTGCCCCAGTCGGAGAAGGTCAGGGTTCCTCCGCCGCCGGCCCGGGTGAGGAGCAGGGGGTACGGGTTGCCCTCCAGGGAGACGTCCAGGGTGCCGCCGGAGCCCTTGTCGCCGGTGATGCGGATGGTGCGGGTGCCCGCCTGCTCGTGGTGGCCGTCCGTCGCGAGGGTGCCGTGCAGGGTCAGGAGGCCTTCCAGGAGGAGGTCCTTGTCGGTGAAGCCGCTGAACTTCTTGTACGTGGGGTCGCCCTGCGGCACCTTGACGTACTTGCCGTTCAGCTTGTCCACGGCCCCGGCGTCCGCCTTGCCGTCACCGCCCGCGTCGCTCCAGAAACCGGAGTCGGCCTTCAGATACAGCTGCTCATCGATGCGCAGCAGCTGGAACGTCGCCCCCTGCGCGCTGACCGACCCCGTCCCGCCGTCGGACTTCAGCTGCATGTCGAGCTTGTAGGTGCGCCCGCCGGCCACCACGTTCCCGGCGAGATGCACCGCGTCCGAGGAGTCGGCGGCCGTACGGGTCTTGCGCTGGATCTCGGCGGCCGGCAGCTTCCCGACCCCGTTGGTTCCCTCGTCCGGGTCCTCACTGCATCCCGTCAGTCCTGCTCCCGACACGACCAGCGCGCACACGGCGCTCGCCATCGCGGCCCGGCGAGTACGACCCTGGGGAATCGCAGTCACAGGTGGGGCTGCCTTTCTGTTGGGGGACCGGTCGGCGTACCGCAGCGTACCGGGGAGTCGGGGCGGCGGCGGAGCCAGTCCGTCCGGACCGCTCACCAGGGCGTATCGGATCCGGACGGGCTAGCCTGAAGCCCACCCGAGCGGGCAATTCGGTTAAGCGACACAGCACACCCCGCATGCAAAGGAGCCTCAGCCATGGCAGCCGGCGCTCCCCGGATCTTCGTCTCGCACCTCGCCGGTGTCGCCGCGTTCGACCCGAACGGCGACCAGGTGGGCCGCGTGCGCGATCTGGTCGTCATGCTGCGCGTCGGCCGGCGCCCGCCACGGCTGCTCGGCCTGGTCGTCGAGCTCTCCACCCGGCGCCGCATCTTCCTGCCCATGACCCGGGTGACGAGCATCGAGTCCGGCCAGGTCATCACCACCGGTGTGCTCAACGTCCGCCGTTTCGAACAGCGCCCCACCGAGCGCCTCGTCTTCGGCGAGCTCCTCGACCGCCGTGTCACCCTCGTCGAGACCGGCGAGGAGGTCACTGTCCTCGATCTGTCGGTCGGGCAGCTCCCGGCGCGCCGGGACTGGGAGATCGACAAGGTGTTCGTACGCAAGGGCGGGCGCGGCGGCGCCTTCCGGCGGGCCAGGGGCGAGTCGCTGACCGTGGAGTGGTCGGCCGTCACCGGGTTCTCCCTGGAGGAGAAGGGGCAGGGCGCCGAGAGCCTGCTCGCCACCTTCGAGCAGTTGCGCCCGGCCGACCTCGCCAACGTCCTGCACCACCTCTCCCCCAAGCGCCGGGCCGAGGTCGCCGCCGCCCTCGACGACGCCCGCCTCGCGGACGTACTCGAAGAACTCCCGGAGGACGACCAGATCGAGATCCTCGGCAAGCTGAAGGAGGAACGGGCCGCCGACGTCCTGGAGGCCATGGACCCGGACGACGCGGCCGACCTGCTCGGGGAGCTCCCGGAGGACGACAAGGAGCGACTGCTGAGCCTGATGCAGCCCGCCGACGCGGCCGACATGCGCCGTCTGATGGCGTACGAGGAGCACACGGCCGGCGGTCTGATGACGACCGAGCCGATCATCCTGCGCCCCGACGCCACCGTCGCCGACGCCCTCGCCCGCGTCCGCAACCCCGACCTGTCCCCCGCCCTCGCCGCCCAGGTCTACGTCTGCCGCCCGCCCGACGAGACGCCCACCGGCAAGTACCTCGGCACGGTCCACTTCCAGCGCCTGCTGCGCGACCCGCCGTACACCCTGGTCAGCTCGCTGGTCGACGAGGCGCTGGAGACCCTGGCGCCGGACGCCGCGCTGCCGGTCGTCGCCGGGTTCTTCGCGGCGTACGACATGGTCGCGGCGCCCGTCGTCGACGAGTCCGGGTCGCTGCTGGGCGTGGTGACCGTGGACGACGTGCTGGACCACATGCTGCCCGAGGACTGGCGGGAGACGGAGTACCACCTGGACGAGGACCCGGGCGAGGGGGTGGTGGCCCATGGCTCCTGAGCGGGAGGGCACGCGCGAGCGCGTGGCGTCGGGCGCCACCGCGGCCACCCGGGCGCCCCGCACGCGCCTCGACCAACCCCGGCCGCCGCGCCGCCGCATCCTGCCCGAGTGGGACCCGGAGGCCTTCGGGCGGCTGTCGGAGCGGATCGCCCGCTTCATCGGCACCGGGCGGTTCCTGGTCTGGATGACGGTCGTGATCATCGTCTGGGTGCTGTGGAACATCGCCGCTCCGAGCAGCCTGAAGTTCGACGAGTACCCGTTCATCTTCCTGACCCTGGCCCTGTCCCTTCAGGCCTCCTACGCCGCCCCGCTGATCCTGCTCGCGCAGAACCGGCAGGACGACCGCGACCGGGTCAACCTCGAACAGGACCGCAAGCAGAACGAGCGGTCGATCGCCGACACCGAGTATCTGACCCGGGAGATCGCCGCGCTGCGCATCGGCCTGGGCGAGGTGGCCACCCGCGACTGGATGCGCTCGGAGCTGCAGGACCTGATGAAAGAGCTGGAGGAGCGGCCCGACGGTCACCGCGAGCCCGGGGTATTCCCGGCAGATCGGTCGGCGGGACGTGACGTAGACGACCGCTGACGGGCTTACCGGGGCATGGCTACCGCGCCGTACCATCGTCCTTATGGCTACGGAAGACGCGGTGCGCGAAGCACTGGCGACGGTGAACGACCCCGAGATCAACCGCCCCATCACCGAGCTGGGGATGGTCAAGTCGGTGGAGATCGGTGCGGACGGTGCGGTCGCGGTCACCGTGTACCTGACGGTCTCCGGCTGCCCGATGCGCGAGACGATCACGCAGCGCGTGACAGACGCGGTCTCTGCGGTCGAGGGTGTCACCCGGGTCGACGTCACGCTCGACGTGATGAGCGACGAACAGCGCAAGGAGCTGGCGAACGCCCTGCGCGGCGGGGGCGCCGAGCGCGAGGTCCCCTTCGCCAAGCCCGGCTCGCTGACCCGCGTGTACGCGGTCGCCTCCGGCAAGGGCGGCGTCGGCAAGTCCTCCGTCACGGTCAACCTGGCCGCCGCGATGGCCGCCGACGGCCTCAAGGTGGGCGTCGTCGACGCCGACATCTACGGCCACAGCGTGCCGCGCATGCTGGGCGCCGACGGGCGGCCGACCCAGGTCGAGAACATGATCATGCCGCCGTCCGCGAACGGCGTGAAGGTGATCTCCATCGGCATGTTCACGCCGGGCAACGCCCCGGTCGTGTGGCGCGGCCCGATGCTCCACCGCGCCCTCCAGCAGTTCCTGGCGGACGTCTACTGGGGCGACCTGGACGTCCTCCTCCTGGACCTTCCGCCGGGCACCGGTGACATCGCGATCTCCGTCGCCCAGCTGGTCCCGAACGCCGAGATCCTGGTCGTGACGACCCCGCAGCAGGCGGCGGCCGAGGTCGCCGAGCGCGCGGGCTCCATCGCGGTGCAGACCCACCAGAAGATCGTCGGCGTGGTCGAGAACATGTCCGGCCTGCCCTGCCCGCACTGCGACGAGATGGTCGACGTCTTCGGCACGGGCGGCGGCCAGGTGGTCGCCGACGGCCTCACCCGCACGACCGGCGCCACCGTCCCGGTCCTCGGCAACATCCCCATCGACGTCCGCCTCCGCGAGGGCGGCGACGAGGGCAAGCCGGTCGTCCTGACGGACCCGGACTCCCCGGCGGGCTCGGCCCTGCGCGCCATCGCAGGCAAGCTGGGCGGCCGCCAGCGGGGCCTGTCGGGCCTGTCCCTGGGTATCACGCCCCGCAACAAGTTTTAAGAGGCCTCGCAGGAGCGCCCCTTCAGGGGCGCGGGGCTGTGTCGATATGCGGCTCCCCGCCGCGTGGGCGCGAGCAACCCCTCACGGCCCGCACCCGCGAGACGACACAAGTCCCTACGGCGAGGGGGCGCCGCACAACCCACGGCGCCCCTTAGTCATGCGTACGCGGAAATATCCTTGATCATGGCGAAGCCCAACCCGTACGCGCTCATACCGCGCCCGTACGCCCCCACATGCACCCCCTCCTGAGTCGAGCCGGCCAGCACCCACCCGAACTCGGACTCCCGGTAGTGGAACGGCGTCGGCACCCCGTCCACCGGCAGGGACAGCGTCGACCAGTCGGACCCGTCCAGATCGTCGGCCAGCGCCCACGCCGTCTCCGTCTGCTGCTCCAGCCAGTCGTCCCGCAGCGTGTGGTCCATCTGCCCCGGCCAGGTGAAGGACAGCAGTCCCACCCCGGCCAGCCACGCCGCCGAGGACACCGACGTGGCCTCCAGCAGCCCCGTACCGTCGGCGCTCCTCCGGGACGGATGCGCCGCGACGGTCACCACCACCGCGAACTTCTCCCGGTCCTCCGTCGCCTCGTTGCGTACGGAGGGCTCGTCACCGTGCCCGGTCGAACCGTGTTCGACGGTCCCGTCGGCCGCCATGCCGACCTGCATCAGCCAGCGCGGCCCCGTGAAGGCCTCGTCGAGGCCGTACCACGGGAAGGGCGCCAGCAGGTAGCCGTCGACAGTGCGCCGGGCGGAGGCGAGCTGCTGTCCGCTCTCCACGGCCGGTTCCTGCGCGACTGCCCGACTCGTCGTCTGACTCGTCGTCTCCATGTGCCCGGACGCCTCCTCGTTCTCGCCGGACCAGCCCGGCCCGCCCCCCTTCGGGCGTACTCGTCCGGTCCGCACAACAACTCGGCAGCATAGCCACACCGCTCCGAGGGGCAGGGAAACCGCCCGGCGCGCGGGGCGCGCGGAGGGCGGGTTCAGGCCGTGTGCGACCCGGGCGGAGTATGAGAAGCGTCACGTACGAGCGGTGTCCCGCCCGCGTGTTCGTACGGCTCAGGTGGCGTCCGCGTCGTACGGCGGGCGCTCGTCGCGGGGCTTCTCGGGCTTCTTCGTCATGTCGACGGTGCCGCCGGAGGAACCCGAGGAGGACGACGACGAGGAGGAGGACGAGGATTCCGTGTCGCGGCCGTGCACGGCGTCGGCGACCTCGACCATCTCCTTCTTCAGGTCGAAGCCGTTGCGGATCTCCTTGATCCCCAGGTCGTCGTTGTCCAGCTGCTTGCGGATGAACGTCTTGGGGTTGAGGTCCTCGAACTCGAAGTCCTTGAACTCCGGTCCGAGCTCCGACCGGATGTCCTGCTTGGCGCTCTCCGAGAACTCGCGGATCTTGCGAATCGTCCGCGTGACGTCCTGAATCATCTTCGGGAGCTTGTCCGGACCGAAGACGAGCACGGCGAGGACGACGAGCGTCACCAGCTCGAGAGGTCCTATGTCATTGAACACCTGAAGCTCCTTGCGATGTCCTCGGTCCTCGGCCCTCAGTGGTCGAATGCGGGTCTTCCGTGGTCCGGGCCGGCTCCACGGTACCCGGCGATCCGCTACGACCGGTACTGTCCCGAGGCCTCCGAATGCGGGTAGGCGTGCGGTTTTCCGGGTTGTTTGCCTTGTCAGGGCATGAGTGGAGCGGTCGGGCGACGTTCGGTGTGAGGTTTCTGTGAGTCTCAGTCACCGCTCGACGAGCCCAGCGTCAGCGAGATCGTGATCTCCTTGCCGTCGCGTTCCAAGGTCAGTTCCAGCCGGTCGCCGGGGCGGTGGGCGCGGGTCTTGACGATGAGTTCCTCGCCGGAGTGGACGCGCTGGCCGTCGACCTCGGTGATGACGTCGCCCGGCTCGATGCCGGCCTTCTCGCCGGGGCCGCCGTCGGTGACCGCGGAGCCGCCGTCGCCGCCCTTGGTGCCGACGCGGGCTCCGTCGCCGGCGTAGTCCATGTCGAGGGTGACGCCGATGACCGGGTGGGTCGCCCTGCCGGTGTTGATCAGCTCCTCGGCGACCCGCTTGGCCTGGTTGACCGGGATGGCGAAGCCGAGGCCGATGGAGCCGGCCTGGCCGCCGTCGAGGTCGGCACCGCTGTCGGCGGAACGGATCGCGGAGTTGATGCCGACGACCCGGGCCCGGGCGTCGAGGAGAGGGCCACCGGAGTTGCCCGGGTTGATGGGCGCGTCGGTCTGCAGCGCGTCCACGTACGACACGTCGCTCGCGTCGCCGCTCTCGCCGCCGGCGGTGATGGGCCGCTCTTTGGCGCTGATGATGCCGGAGGTGACGGTGCCCGCCAGGTCGAACGGGGCGCCGATGGCGACGACCGGGTCGCCGACCTGGACGTTGTCGGAGTTGCCGAGCGGCAGGGGCTGCAGGCCGCTGACGCCGCTGACCTTGACGACGGCTAGGTCGTAGCCGCCGTCACGGCCGACGACGGTGGCCTTGGCGGTGTCGCCGCTGTGGAAGGTCACGGATATCTCGCCGTCGTCGCCCGCGGGTTCGACGACATGGTTGTTGGTGAGGATGTGACCGCGGTCGTCGAGCACGAACCCGGTTCCGGTGCCCTGCTCGTCGCTCCCGCTCACATGCAGGGTCACGACGCTGGGCAGCGCCCGCGCGGCGATCCCGGCGACACTGTCGGGCGCCCGCCCGGCGGGCTCGGCTCCGGTCTGGGGCAGCTCCACGTCCCCCACCCCGCCGTTGCGCTCCAGATACGCCCCCACGACCCCGCCGACGCCTCCGGAGACGAGCGCGAGCAGCACGGCACCGATGAGGAGCACCTTCATGCCCCGCTTGTGCCGCTGCTCCGCGGTTCTGACCGCGGCGCCGTTCTGCTGAAGAGGTGCGCCGGGACCGCCCTCGCGCGACCACGGGTCGTAGTTCTGCCAGGGGTCGGCGGGAGGCGGGGCT
>NZ_JAKEIP010000198.1 GCF_021474425.1 Streptomyces muensis
GGCGACCACCGCCGTCCCGAGCCCCCTGCGGGGGGGTGGGGGCTCGGGACGGCGGTGGTCGCCGTCGCCGGTGGGCCTGCCTTTACCTTTTCCTACGCCGAGCACGGGGAGTTGCTCGCTGCCGCGGGGGCCGTGGTCGTGCCCTTTGATCCGTTGCGGGACGAACGGCTGCCGGAGGGGACGCGTGGGTTGGTGGTCGGGGGCGGGTTTCCCGAGGTTTATGCCGCCGAGCTGTCCGCCAATGAGCCGCTGCGCAAGGCCATCGGGGAGTTCGCGCTCGGTGGGGCTCCGGTCGCCGCCGAGTGTGCGGGGTTGTTGTATCTGTGCCGGGAGCTCGACGGGCGGCCGATGTGTGGTGTGCTCGATGCCGGGGCTCGGATGTCGGAGCGGTTGACGCTCGGGTACCGGGACGCGGTGGCCGTGAGTGACAGTGTGCTCGCGGTGGCCGGGACGCGGATGCGGGGGCACGAGTTTCACCGGACGGTCGTGGAGCCCGGGGCGGGGGAGCTGCCCGCCTGGGGGATGCGGCTGCCGGAGAAGCGGGTCGAGGGGTTCGTACGGCGCGGGGTGCACGCCAGCTATCTGCACACGCACTGGGCGGCCGAGCCCGGTGTCGCCCGGCGGTTCGTGGAGAAGTGCCGGGCGGGGGACGGGGGCGACACGTGAGATCCCTCGTGGTCGGTGTCGGGGCCTCGCAGGGGGTTTCCGTCGGAGAGATCCTCGCGCTGATCGAGAGCGCGCTCGGCGACGTCGGCCTCTCCGCCGCGTCCCTCGCCGAACTCGTCACCCTCGACGCCAAGGCCGGCGAACCCGGTCTCGTCCAGGCCGCCGAGCGCCTGGGTGTCCCCCTCGTCGCCTACTCCGCCGGCGAGCTGGCCGCCGTCGACGTCCCCCACCCCTCCGAGGCGTCCCTCGCCGCCACCGGCACCCGCTCGGTCGCCGAGGCCGCCGCTCTCGCGGGCGGCGGCGAACTCCTCGTACCGAAGCGGAAGTCGCGGCACGCCGACGGCCGGCCGGCGAGGGCGACCTGTGCCGTCGTACGGCGAGCAGAGCCGGACGGGCGACATGATGACCGGGCCGGCGTCTTCGGCGTCCCGCCGCACCATCCCGTTCCACCCTCCGAGGAGTCATCGTGACCGCTCCGCCGCCCGCTCTGCTCATCGCCGGTCATGGCACCCGGGACGAAGCCGGAGCCGAGGCGTTCCGCGACTTCGTACGGGAGTTGGGGCGCCGGCATCCTGGGCTGCCCGTCTCGGGCGGCTTTCTCGCGCTGTCGGCGCCGCCGCTGGGCGAGGCCGTCGCGGAGCTGGTCGAGCGGGGGGTACGGCGGTTCGCCGCGGTGCCGCTGATGCTGGTGCCCGCCGGGCACGCCACAGGTGACCTCCCGACCGCGCTGGCCCGGGAGAAGGCGCGGCACCCCGGGATCTCGTACACCTACGGCCGTCCGCTGGGCCCGCACCCCGCGCTACTGGCCGTGCTGGAGCGGCGGCTGGACGAGGCGCTCGGCACCGCGGGGCGCACGCCAGGGGACCGGGCCGAGGTGACGGTGCTGCTGGTCGGGCGGGGCTCGACCGACCCGGACGCCAACGCCGAGGTGCACAGGGCGGCGCGGCTGTTGTGGGAGGGGCGCGGTTTCGCGGGCGTGGAGACGGCGTTCGTGTCGCTGGCGGCGCCGGACGTGCCGAGCGGGCTCGACCGGTGCGTGAAGCTCGGGGCGCGGCGGATCGTGGTGCTGCCGTACTTCCTGTTCCCGGGCGTCCTTCCGGACCGGGTGCGCGATCAGGCCGAGGGGTGGGCCGCGGCGCACCCGGAGACCGAGGTGCGGTCGGCCGAGGTCCTCGGCGCGGTGCCGGAGTTGCTGGATCTGGTGATGGAGCGGTACGAGGAGGCGGCGCTCTCCCATGCACAGTGAAGTACACGACCTTCGGCACCACGGCGACGCCGAGGTCCGTGACGACGGTTCGGCGCTCGTCGACCTCGCCGTGAACGTCCGCGCGGACACGCCGCCCGTATGGTTGCGGGAGCGGATCGCCGCCTCGCTGGGCTCGCTCGCGGCCTACCCGGACGGGCGGGCGGCGCGGGCGGCGGTGGCGGCGCGGCACGGGCTGCCGGTGGAGCGGGTGCTGTTGACGGCGGGGGCGGCGGAGGCGTTCGTGCTGCTGGCGCGGGCGCTGAAGGTGCAGCGGCCGGTCGTCGTGCACCCGCAGTTCACGGAGCCGGAGGCGGCACTGCGGGACGCGGGGCACACCGTCGACCGGGTGCTGCTGCGCGCGGAGGACGGTTTCCGGCTGGATCCGGCGGCGGTTCCCGAGGCCGCCGACCTGGTGGTCATCGGCAATCCCACCAACCCGACCTCGGTGCTGCACCCGGCCGACGCGATCGGCCGACTCTCCCGTCCCGGGCGGACGTTGGTGGTGGACGAGGCGTTCATGGACGCGGTGCCGGGTGAGCGGGAGGCGCTGGCGGGGCGCACGGACGTGCCGGGTCTGGTGGTGCTGCGCAGTCTGACCAAGACGTGGGGGCTGGCCGGGCTGCGGATCGGCTACGTCCTCGCCGCGCCGGAGACCATCGCCGAACTGGAGCGCGCCCAGCCCCTGTGGCCCGTCTCCACGCCCGCGCTCGCCGCCGCCGAGGCCTGCGTGGCACCGCCGGCCCTGGCGGAGGCGGCCCACGCGGCCCACCGCATCGCCGCCGACCGGGCCCATCTCGTCGCCGGTCTCGGCGAGTTCGCCTCGCTCGGTCTCCGGGTCGTGGAGCCCGCCGAGGGTCCCTTCGTCCTCGTACGACTGCCGGGGGCGGCCGCCGTACGGCACCATCTGCGCGACCTCGGGTTCGCGGCGCGGCGCGGAGACACCTTCCCCGGGCTGGGCGAGGAGTGGCTGCGGCTCGCGGTGCGGGACCGGGCGACGGTCACCCGGTTCCTGCGGGCGCTGGACCGGGCGATGGCTCTGGCACGTCGCTGAGCCCGGCCGGTACGCGCTCCACGGTGCCGTCGGGGAAGCGGACCTCCACGGTGCCGTCGGCGGCGACGCTCGCGCCCGCCCCCGTGAGCGAGGCCCGCGGGTCGGCGCTGAGCACGACCAGGGTCACCAACAGGGTGCGGGCCTGCGGCAGTTGGAGGACGGGGGTCGCCGAGTGGTGGCCCATCGCGTTGGTGCCGACGGCCCGTACGACCGACGCCTCGGCGTCGTCCCAGCCGTGCAGGCCGACGAGCGCGCTGGTCAGTCCGTCCGCGCGACGGGCCACGGCCCGGGCGGAACCGGTCTGCGCGTCCGGCGGCGCCGCGTCGTCGGCCACCGCCCAGCCGCCCTCCCGCACCGGCGTGCCGGGCGGTACGTCAAGTCGGTGCACCCGTACTTCCCAGGCGCCGCGCACCACGCTGACGGTTTCGACCCGCCCGTCCTGCGCGCGGGACCCGGCCCGACCGGTTTCGGCGCCCAAGGGGTGGATGCGCCCGCGTGGGGAGGGTGTGCCGTCGGGGGCCAGGAGCGCGAGGTGGTTGTCGACGCCCGGTGTTTCGGGTGCGGTCGCGCTGGAGTAGGCGAACCGGGCGTAGTGGGGGCTGTCGTCGTCCATGGCCGGTGAGGGCGGGAGGCGGTCACTGCCGTGGTTGACCAGCCGTACGATGCCGTCGGCCGTGGTGGCGTGCAGCAGCCAGCCGGGGGCGGGCAGGGCCAGGCTGACGTCGGCCGTGTCCACGGGGGCGGGCTCTTCCGGTGCCGTCCAGACGGGGTGGTCGGCGGGCAGGAGCAGTCCCAGGAAGGCCTTGCTCGCCCAGTACGGGGAGGCGGGGCCCGAGTAGCGCTGGGTGACGGGGAGGAAGGGCCGGTACCAGCCGAGGCTGAGCAGGCCCCGCTCGTCGGGCACGCCCCGCTCGGCGAAGTGCTTCAGCGCGCCCGAGGCCAGGCGGCGGGTGCGGCCCGGCGGGAGCGGGGTGGCGTCGGCGAGGACGCCCGCCCACAGCGGGGCGGTGGCCGCGAAGCGGTAGGTGAGGGAGCGGCCCTGGTGGACGGGGGCGCCGTCGGAGCCGAAGAAGTGCTGGTGGACGGCGAGGAACTCGCGCAGCCGCGCCCGGTGCCGGCCCACGGTGGCCGGATCCGCCCGCGTCCCAGCGATCCGCGCCCACAGCACCGGGTACAGGTGCAGCGCCCAGGCGTTGTAGTAGTCGAACTTCCGCCCGTCACCGTCGGTGTACCAGCCCCCGCCCCGGTACCAGTCGTCCAGCCGGGCGAGCCCCGCGTCGATCTCGCCGCGGCTGTGCGGGGCGCCGACCGACGCGAGGAACTCCTCGGTGATGACCTGGAACAGCCGCCAGTTGGAGTCGTTGACATCCGCACCGACGAACCCCCCGAGCCAGCCGCACACCCGCTCCCGTACACCGTCGTCCAGGTGGTCCCACAGCCACTCGCGTGACTCGTGCAACGCGAGCGCGACCGAGGCGGCCTCGACCATCGGCTGGGCCCGGTCGGTGATCGGCGGCCAGTGCTCTGGGTGGTACGGATCGGTACCGGCGGCCAGTCCGACGGCGTACCGCTCGACGAGGGCCGGGCCGACCCGTCCGCCCGAGCCCGCGATACGGAACGCGGCCAGCAGAAAGGAGCGCGCGAAGCCTTCCAGGCCGTCCGACCAGGGGCCGGAGTGACTGGGCGGACCGGGGAGACGGTACTGGGCGAGGCTGGGGGTCGCGTAGGGCAACAGCCCGTCGAGGAGCCGGTCGGCGACGTTCTCCCAGTGAGCGCGGGTCCAGCAGGTGATCGGCGAGAGTAGAGAGTCGAGCTCGGGCACGTGGGCAAGTCCTCCGTCTGTCAGTTGGCGGGAGTGACGCGCCCTTAAAGGGGCGCGGGACTGTGTCGATATGCGGCTCCGCCGCGTGGGCGCGACCAGCCACAAACCACCCGCAGCCGCCTACGCCCCCCGAGGCGAGGCGACGCTCCGGCGCACAACGATGTGCGTGCCCAGCACATGGTGATTCCCCGAGGCCTGCTCAGGATCACGCAGAGCAATCCGCACGGCGGCCCGCCCAAGCTCCTCGGCCGGCGTACGAACAGTCGTCAGCGGCGGATTGAAGTCCTCGGCAAGCGGAATGTCGTTGTACCCGACGACCGAGACGTCCTCCGGCACCCGCAGGCCCGCATCCGCAATGGCACGCAACGCCCCCGCGGCAACCATGTCGTCCCCGGCAACCACCGCAGTGAACTCCCGCGTCTCCTTGAGAAGTTCAGCCATGGCCCGCAACCCCGCCGCCCGCCCCAACCCACAGTCCACGACCCGCCCAGCCGCCGCAGGCACCCCGTGCTCGGCGAGCGCGGCCCGGTAACCGGCGACACGCGCGTCCAGCGCCGTGTTGCCCGGCAGCCCGCCGAGGAACACGATCCGCCGATGACCGGCCGACAGCAGATGCCCGGTGACGGCCCGGGCACCGGCCTCGTTGTCGAACTCGACGACCAGCGCGGGGATGTCGGGATCCGGAGCGGGCCGGCCGCACAACACCAGCCGCGCCCCCGACGCGGCCAGCGCCTGCGCGTAGTGGGCCACGCGCGAGCGGTACGCGTCGTCCTCGACGACCCCGCCGACCAGGATCACCAGCCGCGCCCCCTCCTCCCGCATCAGCTGCACGAACTCCATCTCCCGCTGCGGATCCCCGCCGGTCGCGCCGACCACGCAGAGCCAGCCCCGGTCGGCGGCCTCCGCCTCGACGCCCTCGGCTACCTGGGCGTAGAACGGGCTGGTGACCTGGCGGACGACGACGGCGGCCATCTTCCGGCCGCCGCCCACCAGGGCACGGGCGTGCGCGTTGGCGACGTAGTCGAGGTCGCGCGCGGCGCGCAGTACGCGGGTCCGGGTCGAGGTGGGCACGGGATGGTTGCCGCTGAGCGCGCGCGACGCCGTGGCCACGGACACGCCCGCCCGCTCGGCGACCTCGCGGATCGTCACCCTCCGCCTGGGCTGCCCCGTGTCCCCCATGGTGTTCCCCATCCCCCGCGCCTCCTGTTCCGTCGGCCCGCCGCTCACGCGTTGGCCGCGTGGTCCTTCGCGAACTCCTCGGCCATTCTGTCGCCGCCCCGGGACCGCCAAGTCCTGACCGCGTCGTCCCACTCCGTCAGCGGCAGCCGTCCCGCGACGATCCCGGTGACGGTGTCGTCGAGGAGGGCCTTGAGGGTGGTGCCCTGGGAGTTCCTGGTGCGCGACTGGAGCCCGAAGGAGGCGTCGCGGATCGCGTGCGGGACGACCTTCTGCTGCCAGGCGTGCAGGGCCCGTACGGCGTCCGGCATGCCCGGCACGAACAGCACCTGGGGGCCTTCGGCGAGGTACTTCAGCGGCAGGTTGGTGTTGTTCTCGGTCTCGCCGAGCCTGGTGGGCTCGGGTGAGCCGTCCTTGCCGCGGGTGAAGTGGATGCCCTCGACGCCGTAGTGGACGAGCTCCCATTCCTGGCTGCCGAAGGGGGCGGCGAGGTGGTCGAGGACGCGCAGGAGCAGCTCGATCCGTTCCTTCTTCGCCTTCTTCAGCACGGTGTACCCGAAGGAGCGGCGGGCCGCGACGATGCCGCCCGGCTCGCCGCCGACGCTGTACGGGAGCGCCGCGGCCGGGGTCATTGCGTCCGGTGCCTCGCGGTACTTGGGCAGGTAGGCGCCGAAGCCGTCCTGCATGGAGCCGACGGTGCCGTTGTAGTAGAGGGTGGTCAGGTCGATCTGGGAGATGGACGTGGCGTCGGGGTGGTAGCAGCCGTCTTTCCGTAGCCGGGCCTGGAAGGCGATGGATGCCTTGTACCGTTCGTCGGCGCAGGCGGGCAGGAAGGTGCCGTCCTTCGTGACGGCCCAGTTCTGGGGCGCGTTGTGGGCGGCGGAGTGGACGGCGTTGCCGAACAGGGAGCCGTTGGCGGCGCCGAGCGCGTACGTACGGCCGCCGGTGGCCCGCTTGGCCACGGCGGCGAAGTCGTCGGCGGTCCAGCCCTCCTTCATGCCCGCGTCGGCGAACATGCCCTGGTTGAGCCAGAGGGTCGAGCCGGGCAGCGGGCGTTCCAGCGGGATGCCGTAGAGACGGCCGGCGATGCGGCCCATGTCGCGCCAGGCGTGGGTGGGGATACCGGCGAGGTTGGGATAGTCGCCGACCGCCTCGCCGGAGAGGAACGGTGTGAGGTCCTCGGCGCGCCGCTGCACGAACTCGGCCTCGCGGGGCAGGACGAAGCCGGAGAACAGGTTGATGATGTCCGGGAGGGTGTCGGGGTCGCCCGCCATCACCGTCGCCATCTTCTTCTGGTAGTCGGCCTGGGAGATGATCGTGTACTCGATCTTCACCCCGAGGGCCTTCTCGACGGCAGCCCAGAACTGGTTGGCGGAGGCCGGCTTGGGCGGGGTGCCGAAGGAGACCGACATGACCTTGACGGTGGAGCCGTCGCCGGGGGTGCGGGGGACGGACTTGACGAGGTCGGCGGGGTAGGAGGTGTAGCCGGCCTGGACGCCCGCGTCGGTGGGGGCGAGGTCCGGCTTGGGGCCCGCTGCGGCTCTGTACGCGGGCCAGGGGGCCAGCTCTTTGCCGGCGTTGGAGACGTCGCTGTCGCCGGAGCTCGTGGAGCAGGCGGTCAGCAGACCGGGGACGGTGGCTGCGGCGCCACCGGCGGCCACGGAACGCAGTACGGTACGTCGGGACATGCCGGGCATGGGCGAATCACCTCTCTGCGTACGGGTGTTGATGCTGCGGATATTGATGCCGCTGACATTGATGCCGCGTCAGCTCTTGATGGCGCCGGTGAGCACGCCCTTGGTGAAGTACTTCTGCAGGAACGGGTAGACGAGCAGGATCGGCACGGTGGCGATCACCAGGACCGCCATCTGCACGGTCTGCGGCGCGGTGACGGTGCCCTCGCCGGTGGTGGCGTCGGTGAGTCCGGAGCCCGCGATGACGTAGGTGCGCAGGACCTGCTGGAGGGGCCAGTGGTCGCTCTCCAGGTAGAGCGAGGCGTAGAACCAGGAGTTCCAGTAGGCCACCGCGTAGAAGAGGCCGACCACGGCCAACGCGGCCTTGGACAGCGGCAGTACGACGGAGACGAGTACACGCCAGTCGCCCGCGCCGTCGAGCCGCGCGGCCTCGTACAGCTCCTCGGGGATGCCCTGGAAGAAGCCGCGCAGGACGACGAGGTTGAAGACGTTGACGAGGACGGGCAGCACCAGCGAGGCGTAACTGTCCAGCAGGCCCAGCTCCTTGACCAGCAGGAAGCTCGGGATCATGCCGGGTGGGAAGAGGAAGGTGAACAGGACCAGGAGCAGGACGGGCCGGCCGCCGAGGACGCCGGGGCGGGAGAGGGCGTAGGCGAGGGTGACCGTGCAGGCCAGGCTGAGCAGGGTGCCGACGATGGTCACGCCCGCGCTGACACCCAGGGCGTGGGTGACGATGCCGCCGTCGAGGATGTCGCGGTAGGCGTCGAGGCTGGGCTCGGTCGGCCACAGCACCCAGCCGCCGTTCGCCACGACCTCGTCGGTGGAGGCGAGCGAGGTCGAGACGATGACGAGGAACGGCACACAGACCAGCAGGACGACGGCGACCAGGGCCACCGCCTTCGCGCCCTGGGTGACGGGCCTCGGCTTCTCCATCCAGCCCGGACGGGCGGGGGCACGGGTTCCGGCTCGGGTTCCGGCACTCACTTGTAGACCCCCTGTTCGCCGAGGCGGTGGGCGACCTTGTTGGCGGCGTAGACAAGGAGCGCGCCGATCACGCCCTTGAACAGGCCCGCGGCGGCCGCGAACCCGTAGTCGCCGCCGACGATGCCCTGGTAGTAGACGAAGGTGTCGATGATCTCGGCGGCCTCCGGGCCGACCGCGTCACGCTGCAGGAGCATCTGCTCGAAGCCGACGGAGAGGATGTCGCCGAGCCGCATGATCAGCAGCAGCACGATCACCGGGCGGATGGCGGGCAGCGTGACGTGCCAGAAGCGGCGCCAGGGCCCGGCGCCGTCGATCGCGGCGGCCTCGTACTGCTGCTCGTCGACCTGCGCGAGCGCGGCGAGGAAGATGATCGTGCCCCAGCCGGCGTCCTTCCAGATGACCTGGGCGACCACAAGCGGCTTGAAGGCATCGGGGTCGCCGATGATGTCGACGGTGTGCAGCCCCATGCCGTCCAGCGAGGAGTTGAGCAGCCCGGTGTCGCCGAGGACCTGCTGGAAGAGGGCGACGACGATCACCCACGAGATGAAGTGCGGCAGATACGCCACCGACTGCACGAAGCGGCGGACCGTGCTCCAGGTGAGGCTGTGCAGCAGCAGGGCGAGGGCGAGCGGCACCGGGAAGTAGAAGACGAGCTGGAGGACGGCGATCCAGACCGTGTTGACGACGGAGTCCCAGAACGCGGCGTCCTCGAACATCCGCTGGAAGTTGCCGAGGCCCACCCAGGGGCTGCCCCAGAGGCCGTCGAAGGGGACGTACTCCTTGAAGGCGATGACGTTGCCGACCAGGGCGCCGTAGTGGAACAGCAGGAAGTAGGCGAGGCCGGGGAGCATGAGCAGGAGGAGGGCGCGGGATTGAAACCGTTTACGCTCCACTGATCCCCTCGTATCTCGGAGTTGGAGTGAGGGGAAGTTAAAACGTTTTCAGGCAGCAGTCAACAGCCCTGACAGTAAGGGCTGTTGACTGACGACATCGACTGACGGAGTCGGCGTCGACTCACGGAGTCCGCCGGGAGGGCTCCCGGCTCGGTCAGCTCCTGCCGCGCCGCGCCAGGGCCACCGCTCCGCCGCCCGCGAGCAGCAGGGCCACCGCGCCGCCCGCGATGTACGGCGTCATCGAGCTGCCGCCGGTCTCGGCGAGGCCCTCGTCACCGGACTCGCCCTGGGGCTTCACGTCGCCGGCCGAACCGGCACCCGGGTCGGTGCCGGGCGCCTCGCTCGGGTCGGCCTGCCGGGCGGGGGCGGCCGGGGTCTCGCAGGTCGCCTCGGCCAGGGTCAGGGTGCCCTGGACGTCGGCCACGTTCAGCTTCAACGGGTTGACGGAGACCTTGAGTTCGAGGGCGGTGGCGGCGGCCGTACGCGAGGTCTTCTCCGTCCTGGAGTAGTCGAGGCGCACGTCGCCCACGCCCGGTACCTCGACGTTCGTGGTGCCGCCCGCGGTCAGGGTGACCTTCTTGCCCAGCACGGTGACGTCGCCGAGCAGGTTGGAGGTGGCCGTCGGCGTCCTGCCGGCCTCGCAGGTCGCCTTGGAGGTGACCTGGCCGACCTCGATGAGGGAGAGCAGCGGCAGACCGGGGACGTGGACCTTGGCGTGGGCGAGGTGGGTGTACCCCTCGGCCTTGCCGTCCTCGACCGTGGCCTTCGACTGGGCGACCTCGGCGTTCAGGACGCTGAAGGGCCGGCCGCCGTCGACGCCGTTCAACTCGGCGGTCAGCGTGGTCTTCTCGGCGCTCCGCGGCGCCTGCACTTCGTTGAGGGAGACCGCGAGCGGGACGTTCACGGTCTTGTTGAGCAGGGAGACGTCGAGCCCGGTACGGAGCACGACGGCGCTCGCGCGACCCTCGTCACCGGTCGCGTGCGCGGTGCCCGCGGCGCCCAGGGCCGCGGGACCGGCGGCCAGGGCGGTTGCCGTCGCGACGGTGGCGAGACGGCGTGCGGGCAGGCGGAAGTTCTTGCCGTTCAAGGTGGGGACCCCCAGGGGAGACTTGCTCGGGACCCGGCAAGAATCGCGTACCGAGAGTGAACAGTCAGCAATCCGCCAGGACTTCACTCCTACGTGGGGTTTCCGTGAACTTTTTCGAATCGTGCGGCACGGGTGTTCCATGCTTTCACCGTCGCACCGGCATCCTTGCGAATACGCGGGTTGACGCTCCGGAGCGCGGGACGGCGCGCACTACGGCCCACCACGGGAGTCCCTCACGCTCCGTAACGCCCCGTCTCCTCCGTCTCGTCCGTCGCGTCCCGTCGGGTCAGCCGACGACCCGCCCGTTCAGCACCACCCGTCGAGGCGCTGCCAGTACCCGTACGTCCGCCCGCGGGTCGGACTCGTACACCACGAGGTCGGCCGCGGCGCCCTCCTCCAGGCCGGGGCGGCCGAGCCAGGCCCGGGCCGACCAGGTCGTCGCCGCGAGGGCCTCGACCGCGGGGAGGCCGGCGGTGACGAGTTCCTCCACCTCGGCGGCCACCAGGCCGTGCGGCAGGGTGCCGCCCGCGTCGGTGCCGACGAAGACCGGGATGCCGGCGTCGTAGGCGGAGCGGACGGTGTCGTAGCGGCGTTCGTGGAGCCGGCGCATATGGGCCGACCAGCGCGGGAACTTGGACTCGCCGCCGTCGGCCAGGTTCGGGAAGGTCGCGATGTTCACGAGGGTGGGGACGATGGCGACCCCGTGCTCGACGAAGAGGGGGATCAGGTCCTCCGTCAGGCCGGTGGCGTGCTCGATGCAGTCGATGCCGGCCTCGACGAGGTCCTGGAGGGAGTCCTCGGAGAAGCAGTGCGCGGTGACCCGGGCGCCCAAGCGGTGGGCCTGAGCGATGCCCGCCTCGACGGCATCCCTTGGCCAGCTCGGTGCGAGGTCCCCGAGGTCGCGGTCGATCCAGTCGCCGACCAGCTTGACCCAGCCGTCGCCGCGGCGGGCCTCCTGGGCGACGTAGGCGACCAGGTCCTCCGGTTCGATCTCGTGGGCGTAGCCGCGGATGTAGCGGCGGGTGCGGGCGATGTGCCGGCCGGCCCTGATGATCTTCGGCAGGTCCTCGCGGTCGTCGACCCAGCGGGTGTCGGAGGGGGAACCGGCGTCGCGGATGAGCAGGGTGCCGGCGTCGCGGTCGGTGAGCGCCTGCTTCTCGGCGGTGTCCTCCGGAACGGGGCCGTGTGGGCCCAGGCCGACGTGGCAGTGGGCGTCGACGAGGCCGGGGAGGGTCCAGCCCTCGACGGTACGGGTGTCGCGGGCACGGGCTGGACGGTCGTAGGTGATCCGGCCGTCGATCACCCACAACTCGTCGTGGATCTCGTTCGGGCCGACGAGGACCCGCCCCTTCACGTGCAGCACCGGCTGATCGTTCATGCCACGCACGATAGTTCTTCGGCTGCGGGTCCGTTGTGGCTGGTCGCGCAGTTCCCCGCGCCCCTTACGGGGCGCTGTCCTCCTCCTCGACTTCTGCCATAGCGGGGTCCAGGAGCCGAGACAGGAAATGGCGGGTGCGTTCGTGCCGGGGGTTGCCGATGACCTGGTCGGGGGTGCCGTCCTCGACGATGACGCCGCCGTCCATGAAGACGACCCGGTCGGCGACCTCGCGTGCGAAGGTCATCTCGTGGGTGACGACCATCATCGTCATGCCCTCGTTGGCGAGCATGCGCATCACGGCCAGGACGTCCCCGACCAGCTCGGGGTCGAGCGCCGACGTCGGTTCGTCGAACAGCATCACGTCCGGCCCCATGGCGAGAGCGCGGGCGATGGCGACGCGCTGCTGCTGGCCGCCGGAGAGGGAGGCAGGGTAGGCCGACGCCTTCTCGGACAGGCCGACGCGCTCCAGGTTCTCGGCGGCGACCTTCGCGGCGGCGGCCTTGTCCCGCCCGAGCACCCGGCGCTGCGGCAGGGTGAGGTTCTCGGTCACCGTGAGGTGCGGGAACAGATTGAACTGCTGGAAGACCATGCCGATACGGCGGCGTACGGCGTCGATGTCGACGTCCGGGTCGGTGAGCTCGGCGCCGCCGACGAAGACCTGGCCCTTGCTGGGCTCTTCGAGCAGGTTCACGCACCGCAGCAGCGTCGACTTGCCCGAGCCGGACGGGCCGATCACGCAGACGACCTCGCCCTGTTTGATCTCCAGATCGATGCCGCGCAGCACCTCGTTGGCGCCGAAGGACTTGTGCAGGCCCCGGACGTCGATCTCCGCCCGGGCGCCTGGGGTCTGGGTCTTCTCGGTCACTTCACGGCCTCCTGGGCCTTGGCCTCCATACGGCGCACGACGAAGCCGAGCGGGATGGTCACCAGCAGATAGCACAGGCCCGCGACCAGGATCGGCGTGGAGTTGGCGGTCTGGCTGGCCAGGTCGCGGCCGAACTTGGACAGCTCGCGCTCCTCCAGGGTGACACCGAGGAACAGCACCAGCGAGGAGTCCTTGAAGAGCAGGACGAGTTCGTTGGTCAGCGGCGGGAGGATGATCCGGAACGCCTGCGGGATGATGATCGAGATCATGGCGCGGGCGGGCGAGAAGCCGAGCGAACGGGCCGCCTCCATCTGCCCCTTGGGCACCGCCTGGATGCCCGCGCGGATCGTCTCCGCCATGTACGCGGCGGCCACCAGGCCGAGCGCGAGCGCGACCTTGCCGTAGGTGCCACCGGGGATCTCCGTGCCCGGGAAGGCCAGCGGTACGGCGACCCCGATGAAGATGAAGATCAGCAGGGCGGGCAGGCCGCGGAAGATCTCGATGTAGACGCCGGCGAGCCAGCGGTACGGGCCCACGGACGACAGCCGCATCAGCGCGATCACCATGCCGAGGACCAGTCCTACGACGAAGCCGGACACGGTGTAGAGCACGGTGTTCTTCAGCGCCAGCGTGATGACGTCCGGGAACATCTGCCGGGCGATGTCGCCCTGCGCGAACTGGTTGGCGAGCCGGTCCCAGTCGGCCGCGACCGCGAAGGCGATCACGGCCGCGACGAAGACGGCGTACTGGATGCCGCGGGACAGGCTGCGCTTCTGGCGCCGGGTCAGGCCCTTCTTCTTCGGCTGGAGCGGTACGTCCGTGCCCGTCATGAGGCGGACGGGGACGCGGAGGCCGCGGACTCGTCGTACGGGCCGATCCACTGCTCGTACAGCTTCTTGTACGTGCCGTCGGCCTTCGCGTCCGCGATGGCCTTGTTGATGGCCTCGCGGAGCTTGGTGTTGCCCTTCTTCACCGTGAAGCCGTACTGCTCACCGGTGTTGATCTGCTCGGCGACCTCGAAGGCGTCGGCGTTGGCCTTGTCCTTGAGCCAGCCCTGGACGACGGGGTAGTCGATGACGACCGCCTGGACCTGGCCGGTGCGCAGGCCGTTGATCACGGCGTCGGAGGACTCGAAGGAGACCGGGTCCAGGCCCTTGCTCTTGGCGTAGTCCTCGCCGGTGGTCTGCGCCTGGGCGCCGACCTTCTTGCCCTTGAGGTCGGCGAAGGACGAGATGCCGCTCTTCTTGTCGACGAGGACGGCCTGGGTGGCCTCGAAGTACGGGTCCGAGAAGTCGACGTTCTTCTTGCGCTCCTCGGTGATGGTCATGCCGGCGGCGGCGAGGTCGCACTGGCCGGCGTTGAGGGAACCACCGGTCTTGAAGTTCTCGAAGGGCTGGTCGACGATCGCCTGCTTCACACCGAGGTCGTCCGCGACCAGGTCGATCAGCGAGACGTCGAAGCCCTGCACCTTGCCGTCGATCTCCGACTGGAAGGGCGGGTACGGCAGGTGGGTGCAGGTGGTGAGCTGGCCCGCCTTGACGACTTCGACACCACCGGCCGCCGTCTTCGAACCGCTGCCGCCGTTGTCGTCGGAGGAGCAGCCGGCCACGAGCACCAGCCCGGCCGTCGCGGTGGTGGCGGCCAGAACGCGGGTCCGGCGCCCGAGGGTCGTCTTCACGGGGGGCCTCCTGTCAGGGAACTGTGAGTTCCGATTATAAGGAGAGGTTTGAGATCCCCAAACCAAACCGATGGTTAAGGGGCCGTTCGACCTAAGAAGTCGGGTGTGGGAAGGGGCGTTGGGGCTCACGGTTACGCTCGTCACGTCGATCCCCGGAGCGAAGAGAGCGAAGAGAGCCAGCCGTGACCCACCCCGCCTCGACCCATCCCTTCCTGGACCTGGCCCCACTGAGCGCCGCGCGATTCGCCGCGATCGAGGACCGGGTGGCGCGGTTGCTCGGTACCGGGCAGGACGTCGTGATCATGCAGGGTGAGGCGTTGCTGCCGCTGGAGGGGGCGATCCGGGGGACGGCAGGGCCGGGGACGGTCGCGCTGAACGTGATCACCGGTCCCTATGGTCAGACCTTCGGGGACTGGTTGCGGGACTGCGGCGCGACCGTGATCGATCTGGCGGTGCCCTTCCATACGGCGGTCACCGCGGACCAGATCCGTCAGGCCTTCGCCGAGCACCCCGAGATCGACTTCGTGTCCCTCGTCCACGCGGAGGCGGCGACCGGCAACACCAATCCTGTGGCGGAGATCGGTGAGGTCGTGCGGGCGCACGGGGCGCTGTTCTACCTGGACGCCGTGGCCTCGATCGGGGCCGAGCCGGTGTTGCCGGACGCGTGGGGTGTGGATCTGTGTGTCATCGGGGCGCAGAAGGCGATGGGCGGGCCGGCCGGGGTGTCGGCGGTGTCGGTGAGCGAGCGGGCGTGGGCGCGGATGGCGTCGAATCCCCGGGCGCCGCGGCGGTCGTATCTGTCGCTGCTGGACTGGAAGGAACGGTGGGTCGACAGGGGGCGCAAGGCGCTGCTGCACGCGCCGGCTCAGCTGGAGATGCTGGCGCTGGAGGCGTGTGTGGAGCGGATCGAGGGGGACGGGTTGGAGGCGGTGATGGGCCGGCATCGGGCCGCCGCGCTGGCCACTCGGGCCGGGGTGGTGGCTCTGGGTGGGGGGTTGGAGCCGTATGTGCACGACGTGCGGGAGGCTGCTCCGGTCGCTACGACGTTGAGGGTGCCGGTGGGGGTGGTCGCGTCGGAGGTGGTGGCTCGGGCGGTGGCGAGCGAACCGGGGTTGCCGCTGGTCGCCGGGGGTGGGGCGTTGGCGAAGGAGATGATCCGGGTCAATCACTACGGGCCCGATGCGGCGGTTGGTGTGGTGCGGGGGTGCGTGGCGGCGCTGGGCGCTGCGCTGGCGGAGGAGGGGCTGGACGTGGATGCGGAGGGGGCGCTGCGGACGGTGACCACC
>NZ_JAKEIP010000199.1 GCF_021474425.1 Streptomyces muensis
GCGAGGGACTCGTGTGGGGGAGCGGGCGGAACATCCCCGGGCGCCCGATCGCTATAGCCGGTATGAGCGACTACCGCATCGAGCACGACTCCATGGGCGAGGTCCACGTCCCGGCGGACGCCAAGTGGCGCGCCCAGACCCAGCGCGCCGTCGAGAACTTCCCCCTCTCCGGCCAACGCATCGAACGCGCCCATATCGAGGCCCTCGCCCGCATCAAGGGCGCCGCGGCCAAGGTGAACGCGCGCCTCGGGGTGCTCGACAAGGACATCGCCGAGGCCATTCAGGAAGCCGCAGAAGAGGTCGCGGAGGGCCGGTGGGACGAGCACTTCCCCGTCGACGTGTTCCAGACGGGATCCGGGACCTCGTCCAACATGAACACCAACGAGGTCATCGCCACCCTCGCGACCGAGCGACTCGGCCGGGACGTCCACCCCAACGACCACGTCAACGCCTCCCAGTCGTCCAACGACGTCTTCCCCTCGTCCATCCACATCGCCGCCACCGCCGCAGTCACCCGCGACCTGGTCCCGGCCCTGGAACACCTCGCCACCTCCCTGGAGCGCAAGGCCGAGGAGTTCGCCGACGTCGTGAAGTCGGGGCGGACCCACCTCATGGACGCCACACCCGTGACGCTGGGCCAGGAGTTCGGCGGCTACGCCGCCCAGGTGCGGTACGGCGTCGAGCGACTCCACGCCTCACTCCCCCGCCTCGCCGAACTCCCGCTCGGCGGGACGGCCGTGGGCACCGGCATCAACACCCCGCCCGGGTTCTCCGCCGCCGTCATCGAGGAGGTCGCCCGCACCACAGGACTGCCGCTCACCGAGGCCCGCGACCACTTCGAGGCGCAGGGTGCCCGGGACGGGATCGTGGAGACCAGTGGCCAGCTCAGGACCATCGCGGTCGGCCTGACGAAGATCGCCAACGATCTGCGGTGGATGTCGTCCGGACCGCGCACCGGACTCGCCGAGATCAGCCTCCCCGACCTCCAGCCGGGGTCCTCGATCATGCCGGGCAAGGTCAACCCGGTCATCCCGGAGGCCGTCCTCATGGTCGCCGCGCAGGTCGTCGGCAACGACGCCACCGTGGCCACCGCCGGCGCCGCGGGCAACTTCGAGCTGAACGTCATGCTCCCCGTCATCGCGAAGAACGTCCTGGAGTCGATCCGGTTGCTCGCGGGCGCCTCCCGGCTGCTGGCCGACCGGACCGTCGACGGCATCGTCGCCCATCGCGAACGGGCCCTGGAGTACGCCGAGTCGTCACCCTCCGTCGTGACACCGCTCAACCGGTACATCGGGTACGAGGAGGCCGCCAAGGTCGCCAAGAAGGCCCTCGCCGAGCGCAAGACCATCCGCCAAGTCGTCCTGGAGGGCGGGTACGTGGAGCGCGGGGACCTCACGACCGAGCAGTTGGACGAGGCCCTCGATGTCCTGCGGATGACACGGCCGTAACGACTGCTCGCACGAACCTCGCGGTGCGGTGAACCGTGACGCTCGCCGCAGCGTCGTATGCCTGTGGCACCTAATATCTGTGCATGGCAGACGGTGGAGCGATGACGACGGAAGTGGAAGCGGGCGGCTCGACGGGTTACTGGGCGCCCGGGACACAGATCCTGTGGCGGTACCGGGAGAACGCCGGCCGTCGCTTCCACATCGCGCGCCCCGTCACCGTCGTACGGGACGACGCCGAGATCCTCGCCGTATGGCTGGCGCCGGGCACCGAGTGTGTGAAGCCCGTGCTCGCCGACGGGACGGCCGTGCACCTGGAACCCCTGGAGACGCGGTACACCAAGCCCCGTACCGTCCAGCGCGACCGCTGGTTCGGGACCGGCGTGCTGAAGCTGGCGCGGCCCGGTGAGCCGTGGTCGGTGTGGCTGTTCTGGGAGCCCGGGTGGCAGTTCAAGAACTGGTACGTGAACCTTGAGGAGCCGCTGGCCCGTTGGACGGGCGGGGTGGACTCCGAGGACCATTTCCTCGACATCTCGGTGCACCCGGACCGCGGTTGGCACTGGCGGGACGAGGACGAGTTCGCGCAGGCCCAGCGGGACGGACTGGTGGACGACCGGCTCGCCGCGCGGGTGCGCGAGGCGGGGCGCGACGCGGTCGAGGTGATCCGTGCCTGGGGGCCGCCGTTCGCCGACGGCTGGCAGCACTGGCGCCCGGATCCCGCCTGGGCTGTACCTTCTTTGCCTGAGGACTGGGATCGCACGCCCGCGCACATCACCTCATGAGACCCTTGATGCGCCCCCGGGCAGCAAACGTAGGATCGTCCTCCGCAAGGGCGCGCATCGGCAGCAACTACCGGAGTGCGTGCCGGGCTTGACCGATCGTCACCGAGGGGCGGCAGGACGTGAGCGAGGGTTACCAGGGCAACGCCGTCAGGGGCGGACGCTCCACCGGCGGCACAGGAACTGCCTCTGGTCACGTGGGAATTCCGTTCCTGGGGCACGTATTCCGGGTATCGGAGTTTCGGCGGGACGAACTGCACGCGCGGCGCGCAGCCCCGGACGGATGGATTCGAAAGGCGTGACGGAGCAGCCGATCTCCTTCGAACGCCCCGAGACGGGCGTCGACCCCGCGGAGTCCCGCGGGGCGCTCGTGCGTACCTCGACACCACCGACCACACCACCGGACACTCCGTCGACCGCGCACTCCACACCGCCGCACACCCCTGACGGCGGAGCCTGCGCCGGCGGCGCCGCCTTACCGGCGCAGGCGCGCACCGGAGAGACCCCTTCCACGCCGGGCACCACCGCGCCGTCCGGCCCGAGCAAGGAGCCCTCAGACATCGCCGGCAACGGCCCCGAGCACTCGCAGCCCTCCGTCGCCGCCGAGCCCGACTCGCACCGGCCGCGGCCCGTCCCCGAGGCCATCCCGCCGCAGCCCGGCACCGAGCCGCCGCAGTCCGCCGCCGAACGGCGCACCGGACAGGGGCTGCCGCCCGGGCGGCCCACGCCGATGCGACGGGACGGGGACCGGCTGCGCTTCGTGGGCGCCGCCACCCGGCGGATCGCCCGCGGCATCGACCTGGACGAGATCGTGATGGGGCTGTGCCGGGCGACCGTGCCGACCTTCTCCGACGCGATCCTCGTGTATCTGCGCGACCCGCTGCCGGTCGGCGACGAACGGCCCACGGGTCCCGTCGTGCTGCGGCTGCGCCGCACGGACCGGATCCCGGAGGAGCGGGACACCGACAGCGCGGGCTTCCTGCCCGCACCGCAGCAGCCGGAGCCGACCGAGCTGGCCGAACTGTCCACGGTCACCGCCGAGCTGTGCGAGGTGCGGCCGGGCGGCGCGCTCGCCGAGGTGCTGCGCGGCGTACGTCCCGTCTTCGCCGACGCCCCCGCCGCCCGCGCCGCGCTGCCCGAACTGCTCGGCGAGGACGGCGAGTTGATCATCCCGGACGGGCAGCGCGCGATCCTCGCCCCGCTGCGCGGCCGGCGCCGGGTCATCGGAGCCGCCGTCTTCCTGCGCCGCCCCGACCGCCTGGCCTTCGAGCCCGACGACCTCCTGGTCGCCGCCCAGCTCGCCACGCACAGCGCGCTGGGCATCGACAAGGCGGTGCTGTACGGCCGTGAGGCGTACATCGCCGACGAGCTGCAGCGCACCATGCTGCCGGAGACGCTGCCGCGGCCCACGGGTGTGCGGCTGGCCTCCCGTTATCTCCCGGCGGCCGAGACCGCCCGGGTCGGCGGCGACTGGTACGACGCGATCCCGCTGCCGGGCAGCCGGGTGGCGCTGGTCGTCGGTGACGTCATGGGCCACTCCATGACGTCGGCCGCGATCATGGGCCAGCTGCGGACGACGGCCCAGACGCTCGCCGGGCTCGACCTGCCCCCGCAGGAGGTCCTGCACCACCTCGACGAGCAGGCCCAGCGCCTGGGCACCGACCGCATGGCGACGTGCCTGTACGCCGTCTACGACCCGGTCTCGCACCGCATCACCATCGCCAACGCCGGCCATCCACCGCCCGTCCTGCTGCACCTGGGCGGCCGCGCGGAGGTGCTGCGGGTACCGGCGGGCGCACCGATCGGCGTCGGCGGCGTCGACTTCGAGGCCGTGGAACTGGACGCGCCGGCCGGAGCGACGCTGCTGCTGTACACCGACGGTCTGGTCGAGTCGCGGCTGCGTGACGTGTGGACCGGGATAGAGCAGCTGCGCGAGAAGCTCGCCGCGACCGCGCAGCTGACCGGGCCGGACCATCCGCCGCCCCTGGAGGCCCTGTGCGACGAGGTGCTCGACATGCTCGGGCCGGGCGACCGGGACGACGACATCGCGCTGCTCGCCGCCCGCTTCGACGGGATCGCGCCGAGCGACGTGGCGTACTGGTTCCTGGAGCCGGAGGACGCGGCGCCGGGTCGTGCCCGGCGGCTCGCCCGTCGGGCGCTCGCCCGGTGGGGTCTGGAGGAGCTGACGGATTCCGTCGAGTTGTTGGTCAGTGAGGTCGTGACCAATGCGGTGCGGTATGCCTCGCGGCCGGTGACGTTGCGGTTGTTGCGGACCGATGTGCTGCGGTGCGAGGTGGGGGATGACGTGCCTCAGTTGCCTCGGCTGCGGCAGGCTCGCGCCACGGATGAGGGTGGGCGGGGGTTGTACCTCGTTAACCGGCTGGCTCGGCGGTGGGGGGCGACCCGGTTGAGCACCGGCAAGGTCGTCTGGTTCGAGTTGAATCGCGGCTGAGCGCCATAGGGGAACTGCGCATTGCCGGATGCGGGTGCATCGTGGTTGATCGCGCCCGCGCGGCGGAGCCGCAGATTCAACACAGCCCCGCGCCCCTTTAGGGGCGCTTTCCTACTCCTCGTTTCCGGGTCTGCCGGGGTCCAGGGTGATCGGATCCGTCGGCTCGTCCGTCGGGGCCGTCGGGGCCGGCTCTGTCGTCGGCTCCTCCGTCGGCGGCTCCGTGGTGGGCTCCTCCGTCGGCTCCTCGGTCGTCGGCTCCTCCGTCGGCTCCTGGGTCGTCGGCTCCTCCGTCGGCTCCTGGGTCGTCGGCTCCTGGCTCGGGGTCGGGGTCCAGGTCGGCTCGACCGCGGCGCCCTGGTCGGTGTTCAGGTCGAACCTGGCGTCCGGGTCCGTCACGCCGAACATGTACGCCGACCAGATCTGCGCCGGGAAGCCACCACCGTTGACACGGGGCTCGCCGCCCGCGCCGTACATCTTGACCTGCGGGTGCGGAGCCTTGTCGTCCTCACCGAACAGGCCCACCGAGGTGACCAGGTCCGGCGTGTAGCCGGTGAACCAGGCCGACTTGTTGTCGTCGGACGTACCCGTCTTGCCGGCGACCTTCTGGCCGTCGCGCTTGGGGTTGTTCGCCACGGACTCGCTCGCCGTACCGTCGTCGACCACGCCCGTCAGCACCGAGGTCACCGAGTCGGCGGCCTCACGGCTGATGACCTGCTCGCCGATCGGGTTCGGGATCTCGACCGTGCGGCTGTTGTGCTCGGCCTTCTTCAGGATGCTCGGGGTGACCTTCTCGCCGTGGTTGTCGAGGGTCGCGTACACACCGGCCATCTGAAGCGGGCTCGCGCCCATGGAGCCGAGGGTCTGCGCGGGTACGGCCTGCTCGTCACTGGTGTCCATGCCGAGCTCGCCGGCCACGGCCATGACCTTCTCCATGCCGATGTCCACGCCCATCTGCGCGAACACGGAGTTGACGGACTTGTTCATCGCCGTCTGGACGGTGATGGGGCCGTAGTTGCGGTCGTCCTCGTTCTCCGGTGCGAAGCCGACCTTGTCGCCGTCGGCGTCCAGCACCTGGCGCTTGCTGGTGCCGTCGTAGATCGTGTTCGCGGTGATCGGCTTGCCGGACCGGGTCCGCGCGCTCTCCTCCAGGGCGGCGGCCAGGATCACCGGCTTGAACGTCGACGCGGGCTGGTAGTCGGTGCGGGTCGCGTTGCTGGTGTAGTGCTTGAAGTAGTCCACACCGCCGTACAGCGCGACGACCTTGCCCGTCTTGGGGTCGACGGAGACCGCGCCGGCCTGGATGTCCGCGTCGACCGGCCGCTTCTTCTTGTCCAGCTTGCTGGTGAGCTGCGCCTTGACGGCCTTCTCCAGCTGCGCCTGCTTCTTCTTGTCGATGTTCAGGGTGATGGTCCATCCCTGGTCGACGACCGCCGCCTCGGCCTGGGAGCGGGTGAGGCCCTGCTCCTTCATCAGCTGGTCCTCCAGCTGACGGTTGGCGAGCTCGATCAGATAGCCCTTCTGGCCTTCCTTGCCGGCGGCGGGCTTCGGTTCCTTCGGCGTCGGGAACTTCATGTCCTGGCGCTCGGACTTGTCCAGCCAGCCCTCCTCGACCATGTTGTCCAGGACGTAGTTCCAGCGGGCCGTGACCAGCTTCCTGCCGGTTTCGGACGCGACCTGCCAGTCGTACTGGCTCGGTGCCTGGAGCAGCGCGGCGAGATACGCGCCCTGTGCGACGCTGAGCTTCTCGGCGTCGACGCGGTAGTAGGCCTGGGCTGCGGCCTGGATGCCGTAGGCGTTGCGGCCGTAGTAGCTGGTGTTGATGTAGCCGGCGAGGATCTCGTCCTTCGACATCTGACGGTCGACCTTCAAGGAGATGACGATCTCCCTGAGCTTGCGGCTGACCGTCTGTTCCTGGCTGAGGTAGTAGTTCTTGACGTACTGCTGGGTGATCGTCGAACCGCCCTGCGCGCCCTTGCCCATCAGCGTGTTGAGCACACCGCGGGCCGTGCCCTTCAGGTCGATGCCGTTGTCGTTGTAGAACGTCTTGTTCTCGGCGGCGACAAAGGTGTTCCGGACTTCCTTCGGCACCTTGGACAGGTCCACGATCTCGCGGTTGACCTCGCCGTCGCGGGCCAGGGGCGAGCCGTCGCTGTACTTGTAGATGTTGCTCTGGCGCTGGGCGGCCTGGGCGGCGGCGTTGTCCGTGGGGATGTCCACGTACAGATACAGCCCGATGAAGGCGGCGATGGCGAGCAGGCAGGTCCCCAGGAACGTGCCGAGGATCTTCTTCCAGGTGAAGAGCCGGCGTATTCGGCCCTTGCCGTCGGCGCCCTTGCCCTTGCCCGCGGACCTGGCCGCCCGGCGGGCCGCGGCCCGGCCGCCCGTGCCGGCGGAGGGCGTCCCGATGACGGTGGCCGACGCGTCTGTCCCGGTGGCCGACGGCGACCCGGACGGACGCCGGGGCGCGGCGCGGCGGCCACCGCGCTGTCGCGCTCGTCTGTCTTCCGCTCGTCCCATGGGTCCGTTCCGCTCCGCTTCGTTCTTGTGTGCACTGCTGCCACACAGGTTCGCCGCTCAGGTCAGCTCAGAAAGCTAACACCGGAAGTCGTGACAAAGCCCTGTCGATCCGGGCTTTTGGGGACGTGACAATCAGCACCTGTCCCAACGGAACCGACGGCTGGGGAGTGCATAGGGTTGCTCGGAATGGGTAAAGTGATAGCACCTTGATAGACTTTAGATAGACGAGGCCGTCCTGCGGCTTCAAGAGGAAACGGGGGGCCACTCATGCCGAAGGACCAGGACCACAAGACCGACACCGCACCCGACGTCCCCGAGATGCCCGCCCCGCGTGTCCGCGAGTTCACCGCGCACAGCATCGGCGGCGGGCTCGCGTTGCTGCTGGGGCTGGCCGGACTGCTCATCGGAGGCGGACTGATCGCGGGCGGAGCCGCCGCGGCGGCCGCGGCCGGCGTCAAGGCCTCGCTGATCGTCCCCGGTGTGGTCGCCGGCCTGGCCTCGCTCCTCGCCATGTCCGGGCTGAACATGGTCGCGCCGGGCGAGGCGCGGGTCGTCCAGCTCTTCGGGCGCTACCGGGGGACGATCCGGCAGGACGGGCTGCGCTGGGTGAACCCCTTCACCTCCCGTACGAAGATCTCGACCCGGGTCCGCAACCACGAGACGGCCGTCCTCAAGGTCAACGACGCCTACGGCAACCCGATCGAGCTCGCCGCGGTCGTGGTGTGGAAGGTCGAGGACACCGCGCAGGCCACGTTCGAGGTGGACGACTTCCTGGAGTTCGTCTCCACCCAGACCGAGGCGGCCGTGCGGCACATCGCCATCGAGTACCCGTACGACGCCCACGACGAGGGCGGCCTGTCGCTGCGCGGCAACGCCGAGGAAATCACCGAGAAGCTCGCCGTCGAACTGCACGCGCGCGTGGAGGCGGCCGGGGTGCAGATCATCGAGTCGCGCTTCACGCATCTCGCGTACGCTCCCGAGATCGCCTCCGCGATGCTCCAGCGGCAGCAGGCCGGGGCGGTCGTCGCGGCCCGGCGGCAGATCGTGGACGGGGCGGTGGGCATGGTGGAGGCAGCGCTGGCCCGGATCTCCGAGCAGGACATCGTGGAGCTGGACGAGGAGCGCAAGGCGGCGATGGTGTCGAACCTGATGGTCGTGCTGTGCGGTGACAGGTCCCCGCAGCCGGTACTCAACACGGGGACGCTCTACCAGTGACGGTTCCTTCGGAGGAGTCCTCGCCGAGGCGGCGGCCGCAGCAGCGCAAGCAGGTGCTGCTGCGGCTGGACCCGGCCGTGTACGAGGCGCTCGCGCGGTGGGCCGGGGACGAACTGCGCTCCGCCAACGCGCAGATCGAGTTCCTGCTGCGGCGCGCCCTCGCGGAGGCGGGGCGGCTGCCGGGCGAGGCCAAGCCGATTCCACGCCGGGGTCGGCCGCCCGTGAAACCCCCCGAGTCTCAGTAGCAGAACCGTGACAATCGGCCCCCACCTGGGCCTTCACACCCCACGCGATGATCTACACACACCGCGTATACATGCCGCGTATACACCCGGTGTAGTGTCCTGCTCATGTCCATCGGTCACACCCTCCTAGGGCTCCTGGAATCGGGCCCCCGTCACGGCTACGACCTGAAGCGGGCCTTCGACGAGAAGTTCGGTCACGACCGGCCGCTGCACTACGGCCAGGTCTACTCGACGATGTCCCGGCTGCTGAAGAACGGGCTCGTCGAGGTCGACGGGATCGAGCCCGGCGGCGGGCCCGAGCGCAAGCGGTACGCCATCACCGACGCCGGCATCACCGACGTACAGCGGTGGCTCGCCACGCCCGAGAAGCCGGAGCCGTACCTCCAGTCGACCCTCTACACCAAGGTCGTCCTCGCACTGCTCACCCGGCGCGACGCGGCCGACATCCTCGACACCCAGCGTGCCGAGCATCTGCGCATGATGCGGATCCTCACCGACCGCAAGCGGAAGGGGGACCTGGCCGACCAGCTGATCTGCGACCACGCCCTCTTCCATCTGGAGGCCGACCTGCGCTGGCTGGAGCTCACCGCCGCGCGTCTCGACAAGCTGGCCGAGGTGGTCGTCAAGTGACCCCTCCTCCCGGTTCCCTGCTCGCGGCCCAGGAGCTGCGCAAGGCCTACGGCCCGACCGTCGCGCTCGACGGGGCCGAGTTCTCCATACACCCCGGCGAGGTCGTCGCCGTGATGGGGCCGTCCGGCTCCGGCAAGTCGACGTTGCTGCACTGCCTCGCCGGGATCGTGCCGCCGGACTCGGGGTCCATCACGTACAACGGGCGCGAGCTGGCCACCATGAACGACGCCCAGCGCAGCGCGCTCAGGCGCTCCGAGTTCGGGTTCGTCTTCCAGTTCGGGCAGCTGGTGCCGGAGTTGACGTGCGTGGAGAACGTCGCCCTTCCGCTGCGGCTGAACGGCACCTCCCGCAAGGAGGCCGAGCGGGCCGCGCTGACCTGGATGGAACGGCTGGAGGTCGACGACCTGCGCAAGAAGCGGCCCGGTGAGGTCTCCGGCGGTCAGGGGCAGCGGGTCGCCGTCGCCCGCGCGCTGGTCACCGACCCGCGCGTGCTGTTCGCCGACGAGCCGACCGGCGCGCTGGACTCCCTCAACGGCGAGCGCGTGATGGAGCTCCTGACGGACGCCGCGCGCTCCGCCAACGCCGCCGTCGTCCTGGTCACGCACGAGGCGCGGGTGGCCGCCTACTCCGACCGCGAGATCGTCGTACGGGACGGCAGGTCCCGGGACATGGAGCGCGTCGTATGAGCGTGCGTCAGTGGGCCAAGGATCTGGGCATGGGGGCGCGGTTCGCCTTCGCCGGCGGACGTGAGGGCTGGGTCCGGGCCCTGTTGACGGCTGTCGGGGTCGGGCTCGGCGTGGCGCTGCTGCTGCTGACGACCGCGGTCCCGAACATGCAGCAGGTCCGGCACGACCGGGAGAGCGCCCGCGCCGACATCGACTACAGCTACACGGAGACCAAGCGGTCGGACGCCACCCTGATCGTCGCGGACGTCGACACGGACTTCCGGAACAAGGACATCCGCGGCCGGGCGCTGGAACCCGAGGGGCCCAAGGCTCCGCTGCCGCCGGGCCTCGAGAAGTTCCCGGCGGTGGGCGAGATGGTCGTCTCCCCGGCGCTGAAGAGCCTGCTGGAGTCGGACGACGCGAAGCTGCTGCGTGAGCGGCTGCCGGAGCGGATCGTCGGGACCATCGGGGAGAGCGGGCTGATCGGCTCGCACGAACTCGCCTTCTTCCGGGGCGGCGACGACCTCGCGCCGTACATCGACGGCGCCCGCGTGGCCCGTATCGAACGGTTCGGGGACACGAGCCCGAGCGAGGCCCAGACCGATCCCGTGCTGCTTCTGCTGGTCATCGTCGTCTTCGTGGTGCTGCTGATGCCGGTCGCCGTGTTCATCGCCGCGGCCGTGCGCTTCGGCGGCGAACGGCGCGACCGACGGCTGGCGGCGCTGCGGCTGGTGGGCTCCGACAGCCGGATGACGCGGCGGATCGCGGCCGGCGAGGCACTGGCGGGCGCGGTGCTCGGGCTGGTCTTCGGTACGGGCTTCTTCCTGGTCGGCCGTCAGATCGCGGGCTCGGTCGAGGTGTTCGAGGTCAGCGTCTTCCCGAGTTACCTGAACCCCTCCCCCGTGCTGGCGCTGCTGGTGGGCCTCGCGGTACCGGCGGCGGCGGTCGTGGTCACGCTGTTCGCGATGCGCGGGGTGGTGATCGAGCCGCTCGGTGTGGTGCGTACGGCGAAGCCCTCGCGGCGCCGGCTGTGGTGGCGGCTGCTGCTGCCGCTGGGCGGTCTCGCGATGCTCTACCCGATGATCGGCCAGGGCAGCGACAACGGCACCTTCAACGAGTATCTGGTGATCGGCGGTGTGCTACTGCTGCTCATCGGCGTGACCACGCTGCTCCCCTGGGTCGTCGAGGCGGTCGTCGCCCGGCTCGGCTCGGGCGGTGTCGCCTGGCAACTCGCCGTCCGCAGGCTCCAGTTGAGCAGCGGCACCGCGGCCCGCATGGTGAACGGCGTCGCGGTGGCGGTCGCCGGGGCCATCGCGCTGCAGATGCTGTTCGCCGGGGTGGAGAACGACTACACGAAGCAGTCCCGGTACGACCTCCAGCGGGCGCAGATGGAGGTCGCCCTGTCCCGCAACATCCCGCTCGACCCGGCGGTCGAGAAGTTCCGGGACACCAAGGGCGTCCAGCAGGTCTACGCGTATGCCGAGGGCTATCTGGGCGAGCGGCGCAAGGACCCCGACATGGGCGCCGAGATGACGGTCGGCGACTGCGCCTCGCTGCGCCAGACGGCCCGGCTTCCCTCGTGCCGGGACGGCGACATCTTCTACGTGTCGAATTCCGAGTACGACGAGGACACCGGGAAGCTGGTGAAGCAGCCGGGCCGGACGGTGTACCTGGATCCGTCGTACGACGGCGGGCCGCCTCGGCAGGAGATCGCCTGGACGGTGCCGAAGGGCCTGAAGGAGGCGAAGACGCGGGAGGACTTCATGGGCCGGCAGCGAGGTGGCTTCCTCGTCACCCCGAAGGCCCTGCCCGCTGCCGCCGCGCCGGCGCTGAAGGGCCAGGTGTACCTGGAGTTGGACCGCTCGGTGCCGGACGTGTACGACCGGGTACGGAACACGGCGACGGCCGCTGACCCGCTCTCGTACCCCATGACGTGGTACTCCACCCGCACGTCCGACCGCTACGGCACCATCCGCACCGGCCTGTTCGTCGGCGCCGTCTGCGTCATGATGCTGATCGGCGCGAGCCTGCTGGTCTCCCAGCTGGAGCAGCTGCGCGACCGCAAGAAGCTCCTGTCGTCCCTGGTCGCCTTCGGCACCCGGCGCCGCACCCTGAGTCTGTCGGTCCTGTGGCAGACGGCGATCCCGATCGCCCTGGGTCTGCTGCTGTCCTCGGTGGTGGGTCTGACCCTGGGCGCGGTCCTGCTCCGTATGACGGACACCCCGGTCGTCGTCGACTGGCCGAGCGTGCTGTCCATGACGGGCGTGGCCGCGGGCGTCGTCCTCGCGGTGACGCTGCTCAGCCTGCCGCCGCTGCTGCGGTTGATGCGGCCGGACGGGTTGCGCACGGAGTAGTGCGGGTGCGGGCCGTTCGGCTGGTCACGCGCCCTCGTCCAGCACCCGCACCGGCAGCGGACGCATCGCCTCGCGCAACGCCGTCGCCAACTCCTCGTACTCCGCGCCGCGGGCCGCGCCCGTGCGCATGGCGAGGGCGACGCGGCGGGTGGGGGCCGGGTCGGCGAAGTATCCGGTGAGGAGTTGGCTGCTGCGGCTGGTCTCGACCTTGAGGGCGGTGCGCGGCAGCAGGGTGACACCGAGTCCGCCGGCGATCAGCTGGACCAGCGTGGACAGCCCTGCGGCCGTCGTGGTCACCGGCGCGTCCTCGCGACCCGCCTCCCGGCAGATGTCCAGGGCCTGGTCGCGCAGGCAGTGGCCCTCGTCGAGCAGCAGCAGCTTCAGCTCGCGCAGCGCCTCCCGGGGAATGCCCTCGCGGCCGCCGAGCCGATGGCCCAGCGGCGTGACAAGGACGAAGTCCTCGTCGAAGAGCGGGAGTTCGGCGATGCCGGGCACACCGAGCGGAACCGCGAGCAGCAGCAGGTCGAGGCGTCCGGAGGTGAGGCCGTCGACGAGGCTCGCGGTCTGCTCCTCGTGCACCTGGAGGTCGAGGTGCGGGTACCGGTCGTGGACGAGTCGCAGCACGGTGGGCAGCAGGTACGGCGCGACGGTGGGGATCACCCCGAGGCGCAGCACTCCCGTGAACGGCGCCCGGACCGCCTCCGCCTCCTCCAGCAGCGCCCCGACCTCCACCAGCACCGCCTTCGCCCGCACCGCCAGCCGCTCACCGGCCGGCGACAGCAGCACCTTGCGTGTGGTGCGCTCCAGCAGCGTCACTCCGAGTGACTCCTCCAGCGCCGACACCGCCCCGGACAGGGCGGGTTGGCTCATGCCGATCGCGGCGGCGGCGTCCCGGAAGTGAAGATGCTCGGCGACGGCCGCGAAGGCACGCAACTGGGCGAGGCTGGGCTGCCTTCTCTTACTCACCGTCACTGATAGCACTCTCCGATCAACCCGACCGAGTGTAGCTATTTCCCGTATCAATGCACCTTGCGCCAGGATCGGTAAGGTCCAACCCAAGGGAGACACCTGTACACGTGTACCGAACAGGTGTCTCTTTCGCTGCAAGGAGAGCCTGTGCTCACTGTCGGTGACAAGTTCCCCGAGTTCGAACTGACCGCCTGCGTCTCGCTGGAGAAGGGCAAGGAGTTCGAGACCATCAACCACAAGACCTACGAGGGTCAGTGGAAGATCGTCTTCGCCTGGCCGAAGGACTTCACCTTCGTCTGCCCGACCGAGATCGCGGCCTTCGGCAAGCTGAACGAGGAGTTCGCCGACCGCGACGCCCAGGTCCTCGGCTTCTCCGGTGACTCGGAGTTCGTCCACCACGCCTGGCGCAAGGACCACGACGACCTGCGCGACCTGCCGTTCCCGATGATGGCCGACTCCAGGCACGAGCTGATGCGCGACCTCGGCATCGAGGGCGAGGACGGCTTCGCCAAGCGCGCCGTCTTCATCGTCGACCAGAACAACGAGATCCAGTTCTCCATGGTGACCGCCGGCTCGGTCGGCCGTAACCCCAAGGAGGTCCTGCGGGTCCTGGACGCCCTCCAGACGGACGAGCTCTGCCCGTGCAACTGGACCAAGGGCGAGGACACCCTGGACCCGGTCAAGCTGCTTGCCGGAGAGTGAGTGACATGTCCCTCGACTCCCTCAAGTCCCGCATACCGGACTACGCCAAGGACCTGAAGCTCAACCTGGGCTCGGTCATCGGCAACTCCGACCTCCCGGCGCAGCAGCTGTGGGGCACGGTGCTGGCGACCGCCATCGCCGCGCGCTCCCCGATCGTGCTGCGCGAGCTGGCGCCGGAGGCGAAGGCGAACCTCTCGCCGGAGGCGTACAGGGCGGCGAAGTCCGCGGCCGCCGTGATGGCGATGAACAACGTCTTCTACCGCACCCGGCATCTGCTGTCCGACCACGAGTACGGCAACCTCCGCGCGGGGCTGCGGATGAACGTCATCGGCAACCCCGGTGTCGACAAGGTCGACTTCGAGCTGTGGTCGTTCGCCGTGTCCGCCATCAACGGCTGCGGCATGTGCCTCGACTCGCACGAGCAGGTGCTGCGCAAGGCGGGCGTGGACCGTGAGGTCGTCCAGGAGGCGTTCAAGATCGCCTCGGTGATCCAGGCGGTGGGCGCCACCTTGGAGGCCGAGGCCGTGCTGGCCGACGTCGAGTAGACGCCGTCGCTCTGCGGACCCCGCTCACGCTTCGTGGGCGGGGTCCTTCGCGTTGTCGTGGTCGTCGTCCCTGGGGGCCGCGCCCCCGGACTCCTCTTCGGCCTGAACGGCCTCGTCCTCGATCGCCGGACGGGCTGGTTGGGAGTACCACCGCAGATAGCCGACCACCGTGTTCGACACCGCCACCAACGGCACCGCCACCACCGCACCGCCGATCCCCGCCACCATGCCCCCGGCCGCCACCGACAGCACCACCGCGAGCGGGTGGACACGGACCGCGCGGCCCAGGATGAACGGCTGGAGGACGTGGCCCTCGATCTGCTGCACGGCGAGGACGACCACCAGGGTCATGACCGCGGTGAAGACGCCCTGGGTCACCAGCGCCACCACCACGGCCAGGGCGCCGGAGGCCACCGCGCCGACCAGCGGGATGAAGGAGAACAGGAAGATGAAGACGGCCAGCGGGACGGCCATCGGGACGTCCAGGAAGTAGATGCCGATGCCGATGAACACGGCGTCGATCAGGGCGACGAGGACCGTGCCGCGTACGTACGCCGTGAGCGTCGCCCACGCGCGCGGGCCGGCGCCGGCGACGCCGGGGCGGGCCGCGGCAGGCACCAGCTTCAGCGTCCACCGCCAGATGCGCTTGCCGTCGTAGAGCAGGAAGAGCGTGGAGAAGGCGGCCAGCAGAATGCCGGTGAGCGCCTCGACGACGACGGTGACACCTTCCAGACCAGCCGAGGTGATCTCGTCGGTGTTGGCGCCGATCGCCTCGCGGAGGTTCTCGGCGATCTCGTTGATCTGCTTGTCGGTGACGTGGAAGGGGCTGTTGAGCAGCCAGTTGCGCAGCTCGTCGATGCCGTCCTGGACCTGGTCGGAGAGGTTGTCGATGTTCTCCATGACCTGCCAGGTCACGAACCAGCCCATCAGCCCGATGACGACGAACCCGAGGATCGCGGTCAGCGCGGTGGCGAGCCCGTGCGGCACGCGACGCCGGGTCAGCCAGGCCACCGAGGGCTGCATCAGGGCGGTGAGGAGCAGCGCGATGACGAAGGCGAACACGACGAGTTGGACGGCGCTGATGACCCGCATCAGCACCCAGACCGTGCCGGCCAGCACCAGCAGCCGCCAGCCGGCCTCCGCCGCGACCCGTACGCCCCACGGCACCACCTGTGCGGGGTCGGGCCGGGGCGGCGGAACGGCGGGCGCGTAGTCGGGGGGCCGTGGCACGTGGT
>NZ_JAKEIP010000200.1 GCF_021474425.1 Streptomyces muensis
GCGTCGTGGCCGCCCTCGGGGGAGCCGATCGCCCAGGGCACGCCGGGGTCGTCGGGGCCGGCGGAGAGGGTGTTGTTGGGGCCCTTGCGGAAGGTGGTGCCGATGGGGTGGATCGGCGGGAGGTAGACGACGTCGAAGCCCATCGCGGCGATGGCGGGCAGCCGGTGGGCGGCGGTGCGGAAGGTGCCGTGGGGCTGTTGCGGGGTGCCCTCGGAACGGGGGAAGAACTCGTACCAGGAGCCGAACAACGCCCGCTCGCGCTCGACGAGCAGGGGCAGCGGGTCCGACGCCGTGACCAGGTCCCGTAGCGGATACCGGCCCAGCACCGCGTCGACGTTCGCGGCGAACGCCGCAGCAAGCCGGGACTCGGGCGGGAGCGAGTCGTCCCGCAGCGCGTCCGCCGCGGCCTGAACGGTCGCCCGCTGCGCGTCGTCGGGCACGCCGGCCGCCGCACGCTCGTACAGTTCGCCGCCCGTCTCCAGGACCAGCCCGACGTCGATCCCGGCCGGGATCTTGATCCGGGCGTGGTGCCGCCAGGTGGCCACCGGGTCGCTCCAGGCCTCCACATGGAACGTCCAGCGGCCCACCGTCGCCGGGGTGACCTTGGCGCCCCAGCGGTCGCTGCCGGGGGCGAGTTCGTGCATCGGTGTCCACGGGCCCGGGCGGCCGTCCGGGTCGGTCAGCACGACATTGGCGGCCACGGCGTCATGGCCCTCGCGGAACACGGTGGCGGTGACCTCGAAGGTCTCTCCCGCGACGGCCTTCGCCGGATGCCTGCCGCACTCCACGGCCGGCCGCACGTCCCGTACCGGGATGCGGCCGATGGTCCCGGTGCCGGCACCGGTCCTGCTCTTGGTCCTGCCCATGGTTCACCTCCACCGTGCTCGAGGCCGGGCACTGGGCCCGGCCGGCGATCCGAATCTGTGCCGGAAGGCGGCTACCTCCCCGCGTGGAAACTCCACCGCCGCGTTCCCGGCGGGCCCCGCCGTGCGGAGATGCTCGCCGTGCGGGGCCGTTCGTCCTGTTCGCGGAGATAGGCGGCCGGAGTGATGCGCAGATAGCGTTCGGCGGCGTTCGCGGCCTCGCGTGCGCAGCGCTTTCCCATCAGCACACAGAGGGTGTAGCCGGTGTCCTCGAAGGTGGCGCGGACCGTGAGGTCGGCCGGAGCCGCGAGCATGGCGCGCTCCCAGGCCCTGTATCGCCGCAGATGCCGGGCGACCTCGGCTTTTGCCGGTAGCAGCATGGCGCCGTTCACCTTCCGGGCTCGATGACCGTCTCCCGACCGTCGGGCGGAAACCCGTGCGCGCACACGCACGGGTTCCGTTACGGGCATCGTGGTCTTCACACATGGTGCATGCTCGGCGACGCAGCGTCCTGTTGGATCTTCAACTACCTCAGGAGTGCGCTCCTGTTGCACGAATGGCGTACCGCCCCCACCCTGGAGTGACTCAGAAGCGATCAGCGCTCACGCTCCGTATCGGGGCCCGTCCCGCAGGGGCGAGGAGAGCGGGAGCTTTCGCGGTGAGGAGGTAACGACGGTGAAGACCGCAGTGCCCTGCTACTACCACCTCGATGTGGAAGTCAGCCCCGAACGGGTGGGACAGGTCAGCCGAATTCTGGCCGCTCACCTCAGGTACTGGGACCTGGAGACGCTCGTCGAGCCCGTCTGCCACAGCACGGAGATGCTGTTGCGGGCCATCGACGAGCACGCGACGGACAAGAACACCTCGATCGAGATGTGGTGGAACCGGCACCACCTCATCACCGCCATCGGCGACAACGACCGCGCCCTGCGCCCGGACCACGAACTGCGCGACTGCCTCCAGCGTCTCGCCGCGATCAGCGACGGCTGGGGCTGCTGCGCCACCGAGACCGGCAGCAAGGTCATCTGGTTCTCGCAGCGCGCCCGCGCCGGCGAACGCGCCCCGCTGGTGCCCGCCGCGCCCTCGCCCCACCTGCGGGAGGCGCTTCAGGTGCCTCGCGCGGTCCCCGTCATGGCCATCGCCGACGCCGCGGGCACCCGGGACGAGGTCCTGGAGGAGGCTCGGTGACGGCGCGAAAGCGCACCAAAGGGGTGCTCGCGTGGAGCGGGCACCCCTATCCGTTGGGAGCCGCCTTCGACGGACAGGGCACCAACTTCGCCCTGTTCAGCGAGGTCGCCGAACGCGTCGAACTGGTCCTCGTCGACGACAGGGGCCGGCACACCACCGTTCCGCTCACCGAGGTCGACGGCTTCGTCTGGCACGGCTACCTGCCCGGCGTCGGCCCGGGACAGCGCTACGGCTACCGGGTGCACGGCCCCTGGGACCCGGGCCTCGGCCACCGCTGCAATCCGGCGAAGCTGCTGCTCGACCCGTACAGCCGGGCCGTCGACGGCCAGGTCGACAACCACGCCTCCCTCTTCGAGCGCACCCCGGGCGCCCCCGCCCCGGCCGACAGCGCCGGGCACACCATGCTCGGCGTGGTCACCGAGCCGTACTTCGACTGGGGAGACGACCGCCCGCCCAGACGGCCGTACGCCGACACCGTGATCTACGAGGCTCACGTCCGCGGCCTCACCCGCACCCACCCCGACGTCCCGCCCGAACTGCGCGGCACCTACGCCGGGCTCGCGCACCCCGCGGTCGTCGAGCACCTCACCTCCCTCGGCGTGACGGCCGTCGAGCTGATGCCGGTGCACCAGTACGTCCAGGACGGTGTGCTTCTCGACCGGGGCCTGTCCAACTACTGGGGCTACAACACGATCGGCTTCTTCGCGCCGCACAACGCCTACGCCGCCCACGGCACCCGCGGTCAGCAGGTCAACGAGTTCAAGTCGATGGTGAAGGCGCTGCACGCGGCCGGCCTCGAAGTGATCCTCGACGTCGTCTACAACCACACCGCCGAGGGCAACGAACGCGGCCCGACCCTCTCCTTCCGCGGTATCGACAACGCCTCGTACTACCGCCTGGTCGACGGCGACTGGGCGCACTACTACGACACCACCGGCACCGGCAACAGCCTGCTGATGCGCCACCCCTACGTCCTCCAGCTGATCATGGACTCGCTGCGCTACTGGGTCACCGAGATGCACGTCGACGGCTTCCGATTCGACCTCGCGGCCACCCTCGCCCGCCAGTTCCACGAGGTGGACCGGCTCTCGGCGTTCTTCGACCTGATCCAGCAGGACCCGGTGATCAGTCGTGTCAAGTTGATCGCCGAGCCGTGGGACGTCGGCGAGGGCGGCTACCAGGTGGGCAACTTCCCGCCGCTGTGGTCGGAGTGGAACGGCAAGTACCGGGACGCCGTACGCGACTTCTGGCGCGGCGAGCCCGGTTCGCTCGGTGAGTTCGCCTCCCGGCTGACCGGCTCCTCCGACCTGTACGCCCACAGCCGGCGCCGCCCGCGCGCCAGCGTCAACTTCGTCACCGCGCACGACGGTTTCACCCTGCGCGACCTCGTCTCGTACAACGACAAGCACAACGAGGCCAACGGGGAGAACAACCGGGACGGCGAGAGCCACAACCGGTCCTGGAACTGCGGCGCCGAGGGCGACACCCGCGACCCGGCCGTCCTCGCGCTGCGCGCCCGTCAGCAGCGCAACTTCCTGGCCACACTCCTGCTGTCGCAGGGCATCCCCATGCTCGGCCACGGCGACGAACTCGGCCGCACCCAGCGCGGCAACAACAACGCCTACTGCCAGGACAACGACGTCTCCTGGATCGACTGGAGACTCACAGACGAGCAGCGCGCACTCGCCGACTTCACCCGCCACGTCATCGGGCTGCGCGCTGCTCACCCCGTCCTGCGCCGCCGTCGCTTCTTCCAGGGCGAGACCCCGACCCACCCCGACCAGCCCCTGCCCGACCTGGTCTGGCTCCTGCCCGACGGCCGCGAGATGACCGACGAGGACTGGCGGAACCCCGACGCCCACTCCGTGGCCGCCTTCCTCAACGGCGACGCCATCGCCGAACGCGACTCCTGCGGGCAGCCCCTGGTGGACGACTCCTTCCTGCTCCTGCTCAACGCCTACTGGGAGCCCATGGAGTTCGTTCTGCCGAACGCCAAGTTCGGCGACCGCTGGACCCCCTTGATCGATACCGCCGAGCCGCAAGGCCCCCCGGACGAATCCGAGTACAAGGCGAATACCGCGGTCCTGGTGGAACGCCGCAGCCTACTGCTCCTGTCGAGACCCTCACGACAGCGCACCTAAGGGGCGCGGGGAACTGCGCGATCAACCACAAACCTGCCGCAGACGACGTACAACCTGCCGCGGCACCCCCGTAGTCGCACCCCTACCGCCCCCGCCGCGACGTCACCGTGAACTGCGCCCCATCAGGATCCCGCAACACAGCCTCGTCACTCCCCTTCGACAACACACTCCCCCCATGCAACTCCGCCGCCCGAGCACACCCCGCCACGTCCGCGACAGCGAAATGCACCTGCCAGTGCGGCCGAATGGTCGGGTCCGGCGCAGCCTCCAACGCCCCCGACTCGATCCGCGCCACCACATCACCCCCGCTGCGCAGCACCACCTCACCCCCCTCGTACCGCACCTCGCAGCACCCCGGCCGCTCGGTCGCCCAGTCGAGCACCTCGCCGTAGAACATCGCGGCGTCGAAGGCGTCCCGCGTGTGCAGCCGGATGAACGTCGGCGCGGCCCGCCGCCAGGTCTCCCAGTTGGAGATGAGCTCGCCCTCCCACACCCCGAAGGTCGCCCCGTCCCGGTCGGCCAGCAGCGCCGCCCGCCCGGGCGGCAGCGAGAGCGGCCCGACCGCCGCCGTACCGCCGCGCTCCTGGACCCGCGCCACGGCCTCGTCGGCGCTGGGCACGGCGAAGTAGGGAGTCCAGGCCACCGCCATCTGCCACATCGAGGCGACCGCCCCGATCCCGGCCACCGGCACGCTCTGCGCCAGCGCGATCCGGAACCGGTCGCCGAGCTTGGCCGGCCGCCAGCGCCAGCCCAGCACCGCCGTGTAGAACTCCTGCGTGGCTTCCAGATCGCGGCTGGTCAGGCTCACCCAGCAGGGTGCGCCGAACACGGAGTGTGTGGACACGACCTCGGCCGTGCTCCGGGGGGTTCTCGCATCGTGATTCATGGCAGTCGTGTCCTGGTCTCGCCCGACCGGCCGGCCACCGGCCTTGTCCCAGTGTCCAGCCGGATCCGCTCCGGGGCCTGTCGAGTACCCCCGGCGTGGCGCCGAAACGGTCCAGGTCCGCGCCGTCCGCTCCTTCACTGGCACACCGCCGTCGGAGCGACGAGGATGGAGGCGTGGCACACGTACCCCACGAAGGCGCCGACGGGAGCGACCGGATCCTCGAACTCGAGGAGGAGGTCGAGCAGCTCAGGGAGGCGGTGGTCTCGCACGCCGTCGTGGACCAGGCGATCGGGATGGTCGTGGCACTCGGCCGGGTGTCACCCGACCAGGGGTGGGCCGTGCTGAAGGACGTCTCCCAGCACACGAACATCAAGCTCCGCCGGGTGGCGCAGCTGATCCTCGACTGGGGCCGGGACGGGGAGATGCCGCCCGAGATCCGCGTCGAACTCGAAGACGTCCTGGAACGTCACGGTCCGACGCAGATTCCGGGTTCGGCCCAGGAGTGAGTCACAGGAGTGAGTCATCCGGCCCAGGAGTGAGTCAGTGGACCTCGGCGAGCATCTCCTCCCGCAGGTGCGCGAAGCACCCGCTCAGCAGCCGGGAGACATGCATCTGCGAGATGCCGAGCTGCTGCGCGATCCGGCTCTGGGTCATCCCGCCGAAGAAGCGGAGGTAGAGGATGGTCCGCTCGCGCTCCGGGAGCCTTTGCAGACACGGTTTGACGGTGACGCGGTCGACGACCACGTCGTACGCCGGATCCGGGCCGCCGATCGCGTCCCCCAGCGCATAGCCGTCGGTGCCGGGCATCTCCGCCTCCAACGACAGTGTGGAGAAGCAGTCGAGGGCTTCCATCCCGGTCAGGACCTCCGCCTCGCTCAGATGCGCGTGGTCGGCGATCTCCGCAACGGTGGGTGCGCGCCCCGGGGTCAGCTGCGACAGCTCCTTCGCCGAGCTGCGCACCCGGTTGCGCAGGTCCTGGACCCGGCGCGGCACGTGCAGCGTCCACATGTGGTCGCGGAAGTGCCGCTTGATCTCACCGGTGATGGTCGGCACCGCGTACGCCTCGAAGGCATGGCCGCGGGCCGGGTCGTAGTGGTCGACGGCCTTCACCAGCCCCAGGGCGGCGACCTGGTACAGGTCCTCGAGGGACTCGCCACGGCCCTTGAACCGGACGGCGATCCGCTCGGCCATGGGCAGCCAGGCCTGGATCAGTTCGTCCTTGAGGGCCTTGCGCTCCGGCCCCTCGGAGAGCCCCACCAGCCGGTCGAAGGCTTCGGCGGTGTCCGGGGCGTCGTCGTGGGAGTGCTTCGTTCTGGTGGTGGCACTCATGCGTGCGCACCTCCTCAGCGGGTGCCGGGTGGACAGACACCGTGGAAGGCGCGGACTCGGACCACACGGAGACACCTCCGGGGCTCGGCCCAGCGGCTCCCACGGACGTGCCTCCTGTCCGAAGCACATATGACTCAATTCCCCTGTAAGCCGTATCCGAAACAAAATTCACGAATGCGACTACGTGTGACGGGGGTGTGACTCGGCGTTCCGCGAGACGGCCCCGGCGCGCCGACCTCCTGTGCGACCTCCTCGCCGCTGGGCCGGCCGGCTCGCTGATCTTGCCGCGGAACGTGATGTGCGGCACGTAGCTGAATCCGGTGTGCACACCAGTAAGCGGATTCTTCCTGCCCACGGCTTGATCGGTGATCAAGGGGGCGAATGGGCTGGCCACAGCGCATTCTGCTCATTTGACAGTGCGCTCAGCGCAAAGATAGGAAGCAGGCCTCTGGGTCGAGAGGTGGATTGTGTACGAGCCGAACGTGGTCGGGGACTGGCGCGAGTACGACGAGCATGCCGGTCTGCGTGTCCGCGTCCACCGTCTGGAAGCCGCCGAGCCGCCGCGCGGACGGGACGAGGCCGCCGAGGGGCTGACGTACTTCCGGGTCCGGGTCACCGTCGAGAACCGCGGCCAGCGGCACCTCGGCGTCCATCTGGAGGACGGCCAGATCGACGTCCGGATCGGCCGCGACGGCGAGGCGGCGTTCATCGACTGGCGCAACTCGCAGTTCATCGAGGGCTTCGACGTCTACCCGCTGCGCCGCGCCACCGCCGTCATGTACGCGGCAGGCCCGGAGGCGAGCCTGAGCCAGGTCGACGTCCAGATCCAGCTGCGCGTCGAGGAGGAGTGGACCGACCGCCGGCTGTGGACCGGCGGCCTCGGTCTCCAGGAGCCCTCCGTGGGCACCCACGCCACCACCCTGCGGGACGGCCTCGCGCTCCAGGTGAGCAACTTCCTGCGGGACCAGGCCGAAGAGGGCACCGCCTGAGCGACCGCCCTTCGGCCGGTATCTCCGTTCCGACGTCGCGCCCCGCTGTCTCAGTGGGGGATGCCGTCGATGATCTCCCGGGCGCCCTGACGCAGCAGCGCGACCGCCACCGACGTACCCAGGGTCGCCGGGTCGAGACGGCCCGCCCACTCGTGGGCGTTGAGCCGCGTCTTGCCGTCCGGGGTGAACACACACGCCTGCAGGGACAGCTCGCCGCTGCGGTCCACGCGCGCGTACCCGGCGATCGGGCTGTTGCAGTGCCCCTGGAGGACGTGCAGGAACATGCGCTCGGCGGTGGCCTCCCGGTAGGTGTCCGGGTCGCCGAGGCCGCTGACCGCGTCGATCAGCTCGCTGTCGCCCTCGCGGCACTGCAGGGCGAGGATGCCCGCGCCGATCGGCGGCATCATCACCTCGGGGGAGAGGACCTCGCTGATCACGTCCGGGCGGCCGATGCGCTCCAGGCCGGCCACCGCCAGCAGCAGCGCGTCCGCCTCACCGGCCGCGAGCTTCTGCAGCCGCCGGTTGGCGTTGCCGCGGAACGGCACGCACTGAAGGTGCGGATGGGTGGCGGCCAGCTGGGCGACCCGGCGTACCGAGGAGGTGCCGATCCGGGTCCCGGCCGGCAGCTCGTCCAGCGTCAGACCGCCGGGATGGATCAGGGCGTCCCGGATGTCGTCGCGCTTGAGGAACGCGGCGAACGTCGTCCCCGCGGGCAGCGGACGGTCGGCGGGAATGTCCTTCACGCAGTGCACGGCGAGATCGGCCTCGCCCGCCAGCAGCGCGGCGTCCACCTCCTTGGTGAACGCCCCCTTGCCCTCGACCTGGGACAGATCGCCCATCCACTTGTCACCGGTCGTCTTCACCGGCACGACCTCGGTACGCACACCGGGATGCAAGGCCGCCAACTCGGCGCGGACACGCTCCACTTGGGCGAGCGCCATGGGCGAGTCGCGGGAGACGATACGGATCAGTTCAGGCACGGACATGCGGCCACGATAGACCGTCACAGCCCCGCGCCCGCACGGTACCTCCCGATTCCCGCCCCGCCCTCGAAGCCCGCCCGCACGGGCCACGTCAGCACCACCAGCGCCCCCGCCGTGAGCAACCCCCCGACCAGAAACGTCCCCCGCACCCCCACCAAGGGCAGCAACACGCCCCCGAGCAGCGCACCGACGGCGATCCCCACGTTGTACGCGGCCGAGTTGGCCGCCAGCGCGGTCTCCGTACGGCCCGGCGCCACCCGGAGCACCCGGGTCTGCGTCGCCATGAAGGCGGTCGAGACCGACGCGCCGAGCAGCATGACCAGCACCACGGCCGCCGCCGGGACATGCCCCACCGCGTAGAGGCCGAGCAACGCCACCGCCTGGGCCGCCACCGGCACGGTCAGCGTGGCACGCGGAAAGCGGTCCAGGAGCGGCCCGGCCACCGTGACCCCGGCCAGCGCGGCCCCGCCGAACGCCAGCAGCACGGCGCTCACGGCGTCCGCCCCGATGCCGCTCACCTCGTCGAGGAAGGCGACGACATACGTGAACCCGGCGAAGGCACCGGTCACCGACAGGGCGGTGACGGCGAGCACGACGAGGAACCCGCGCCGGTCCGGGGTCGCGCCGTACGCCGAATGGCCGTCCTCCGGACGGGACGTGGGCAGCAGGGCGCCGATCGTCACCAGCGAGACGAGAGCCAGTACGCCCAGTAGAGCGAACGGCATCCGCCAGCCCGCGTGCCCGCCGAGCCAGGTCCCGGCCGGAACGCCGGCCACCGTGGCCAGGGAACCGCCGACGGACAGCAGCCCGATGATCCGCCCTCGCCGCTCGGGCGGGAACAGACCGACCGCGACCGGCCCCATCACCGCCCAGAACGACGCCTGCGCCAACGCCGTGACCACCCGCGCCGCCAGCAACACCCCGTACGACACCCCGCCCAGCGCCGACACCCAGCTGCCCACAGCGAGCAGCCCCAGCAGCCCGGCGAGCAGATAGCGGCGCGGCACCGACCGGGTGAGATGGGCGAGCGGCAGTGACACGACGGCCACGGTCAGGCCGTACCCGGTGACCAGGGCGCCCACGGCGGTCAGCGAGACCCGCAGGTCGTCCGCCATGAGGGCGAGCAGGCCGACCGGCAGGTTCTCGGTGGTGTTGAAGGTGAACGCCGCCAGCATCAGCGCCGCGACGACGACGGCGCGCTGCCAGGGTGCGGGACGTGCCGGACCTACGCTGCCCATCCAACCGCCTTTCCGAGAGGGGGAGTCGGGGCAAGCGTGCGGGGCCGCGGCCGGCCGATCTACTCTTTCGGTCCAGGACGAATCCTCGGTCCAGGACGAATCCTCGGTCCGGGACGAAGAACGCCGCTCACCTCGGGGGTCGCCATGCCGCTCGCCCTGCACCTGGGCACCGACGACCTCACGCGCTGCCGGTTCGCGATCTCGCCGCTGTGCCAGACCCACGAGGCGCTGCGCATGCTGCGCCGGCCGGCCCGGCACGGCTATCACCGGCCCTGGTTGCGCCGCATGCGCCGTACGGTCGCCGGACTCGACCTGGCCCCGCTGTGGCTGTTCGTGCCGCCCGCCGGCGGCTACACCCCGGACTTCCTCGGCGCGCCGCCGCAGGAGCCGTACCCCACCATCGAGGACGAACTGGCGCGGATGCGCGCGACCGACCCCGTGCTGGCCCACGCGGAGATGACCCGCTCGCTCGCCTGCACCCCCGGACTCGCCGAGTCGCCCGAGGGCCGGGCCGCGCTCGACGACCCGGCGGCCACCGTCCGGCGCCTCGCCGACCTCACCGAACTGGCCTGGCACGCCCTGCTCGCCCCCGACTGGCCCCGCCACCGCGCCGTCCTGGAGGCGGACATCGCCCACCGCTCACGCCGGGCGGCGGACGCCGGTCTCGACGCGCTGCTCACCGGCCTGCACCCGGCGGTCGACTGGGCCGGGCACACCCTCACCCTGCGCGAGTACCGCGACCTCGCCGACGCCCAACGCCCCGACGGCAGGGGCGTGTTGCTGATGCCGAGCGTGTTCGTGTGGCCGGACGTGGTCAGCGGCTTCGCCCGGCCCTGGCAGCCGACCGTGATCTACCCCGCCCGGGGCATGGGCCGCCTGTACACCGCTCCGGTGCCGCGTCCGCCGCAGGCGCTCGCCCGGCTGCTCGGCCACCAGCGTGCCGCCGTCCTCGCCGGACTCGCCGTACCCTCCTCGACCACGGATCTCGCCCGACGCCACGGCCTGGCCCCTTCGACCGTGTCGGCCCATCTGTCGGTCCTGCGGGAGGCGGGCCTGCTGGAGTCCCGGCGGCAGGGCCACTACGTGCTGTACGGGCGAACGGCCCTCGGCGACACCCTCGTCGAAGCGGACGGCGACGTCACACCAGCGGCTCGCTGATCTCGACCGCCCGCAGCGCCGCCGCCAGAGCGCGCTCGTCACCGACGTCCAGGGCGGTGTCGGCGAGCTTGATGACGTGCTCGTCGCCGTGGGCGAGGGCACGCTCCATGACCTCCTGCGGCGCGAGCCGCGCCGGGGGTGTCCAGGCGACCGGGTCAACGGGGCCGTACAGCGCGGTGACGGCCGCCGACGCCGTCCACGCCGCCCGCAGGCTCGGTGCCCACAGCTCGCGCGGGAGCGCGTCGAGCGTGCGCAGCACGGCGTTGGGGGCGGTCGCCGCGTGCACCAGCATGGTCGGCTCGCCGTGGCCGTGGGTGGCGTAGCGGTGGGTCGCGGCACGGACGAGTTCGGTGAGGCGGTCCCGCGCGGTGTCCGGGTCGGTGACGTCGTCGGCCCATACGGGGAGCCGGCGCAGGGCTGCCAGTCGGTCGCGGAAGCCCAGGTGCCCCGGCTCGATCGCGGGGACGGCGTCCAGGGACTCGTCGGCCGTGCGGGCGCCTGGCAGCGCGGTGAGGCCGGTGACGGGTTGGTGCCGGGCTGCCCAGTAGCCGAGCGCGTGCGCGAGTTCGGTGAGCCGAGGGGCGTTCTCGTCGGCCTCGACGGCACGGACGGCGTGGCCGACCCGGATGACGGTGTGCGTGGCGCCGCCGACCAGACCGGGCAGCAGACGCGGCCACCACTCGGCGAGGACGTCCCGCCAGGGGCGTTCGGCGAGGGCGCGGGTGAAATGGTCGGTCCAGTCCGCTATGCGGCGCGGATCGCCCAGTGCCGAGGCCCAGTTGTCGTCGGTGACGGGGGCCACTCGATCGGGGAAGTCCTCCAGATTGTCCTGGTAGAGATCCAGCCAGTGGTGCAGCCGCTCCGCCTGACCGTGCGCGGCGAGCGCCTCCACGACCATGGGGGCGTGGTTCGAGAGCCAGCCCCCGCGTTCCGGGCCGCAGCCGTGCAGACGGTCCAGGGCTTCCTCGAACCGACCGCTCGTGTCCCCTCTGCCGCCCCCGTCGTTCGTATTGCTCGAATTGCTTGAACTGCTCGAATCGTTCGTGTCCCTCGTGTCCATGAGCGTGACGCTATGCGCCCGGTCGGCGGACCGGGATCGGGCGCGGGACGGAGACCGCGGGTGCCCGGGTCCTAGGACCCGCGCCCGATGGTGTCGCCAGGTCAGGCGTTCGGGTCGAACGCGATGCCGGACGGCTTGGCCGACGCCAGGTGGTTCGTGAAGTTGCCGTCCTTCAGGCCGAAGTTGGCGCTGCCGAAGTTGTACGCCACCAGCTTGTCGCGTACGCCCGCCGGGTAGCCGTTCCAGCCGACCAGCGGCGGGTACTGCCAGGTGCCCTTGTGGTTCTCCGGCGGCTCGTCGTTCGAGCCCGCGAGGCGGAAGCAGTGCGTCGAGATGCCGTCCTTGTGGTACACGATCTTCGCGTGGGTGCCGTCGAACCGCACCGAGGACGCGGGGCTGATCGTGAACGAGCCGTGGTTGGACGTCGAGACGTACTGCACCGCGTTGTTCTGCACCCACACCACGACGTGCTCCCAGTCGTGCCGGTGCCCGCCGATGCTGCTGCCCGCGACCGCCTGGTCCTTCTCGAAGTACAGGCCGTACATATAGGCGCACCAGCCGTTGTTGCACTTGTAGCGGGAGTAGCCGTTGGTGTTGTCGAGGTCCGAGGCGTCCCGGCAGTCGCCGCTGAGCGAACCGGTCGGGTTCAGGCCGCCGTTGACGGTTCCGTCCGGGCCGATGGCCGGAGTGGAGTAGCAGCCGTCGGTGTCGTAGTCGAAGGCGGGCTGGTATGTCTTCTCGGCGGCCTCGGCGTTGGCGGGGAGCGCTCCGGGCGGGGCGGCGAAGGCGACGCTGGGGAAGGCTATGACGAGTGCGGCGGCACCGGTCAGCCCGGTGAGCCATCTCCTGCGGTGCGTGCGGAACTTCTCTGACGACACTGCGTCTCCTCGGGGTCCGGGCGCAGCCCAACGGCTGTGGGGGGGAAAGGCAGTTCAGGATCCCCGGTTTTCACTTACGCGCCAAGAGCCCCGGGCGTATCAATGGGCGTATCAAAGGTGAAGGGAAAGGCAACAGTTGCCGCTCGACCTGTGTACGGGCCCGGACCCGCGGGTCAGCTGTCGTCGGGGAGGAAGGCCGCCGAGTCCTCCGGTGCGAGGTCGGGCCTCAGGCGCAGCCAGGACGGCTGGCGCAGCAGGCCGGAGCGGGTGCGGACGCTGTAGCGCACCTCGCCGACCAGCCGGGGCAGCACCCAGCGCGCGCCCGCGACCTGGGGTACGGGATCGAAGGGGCACACGTCGCTCGCGCAGGCCCGCAACAGCTCGGCCAGCTGCGTCCGTTCGGCCGCGCTCCAGCCGGTGCCCACGCCGCCGACGTAGCGCAGCCGCCGCCCGGCCGTGTACTGCCCGACCAGGAGGGCGCCCGGCAGGCCGGTGAGCCGTCCCTTGCCGGGCAGCCAGCCGCCGACGACCACGTCCTCACTGAGCATGTTCCGGATCTTGATCCAGGCACGCGAGCGCACCCCGGGCTCGTACACCGAGTCCAGCCGCTTGCACACCAGCCCCTCCAGCCCGTGCTCACGGGTGGCCCGCAGCGCCTCGGCGCCGTGTCCGACCAGCGCGGCCGGCGTCGACCAGAACGGCCCGCCCAGGCCCAGTTCCTCCAGCCGCCCGCGCCGCCGGGCGTACGGGGTCTTGAGGAGGGAGCTGCCGGCCAGGTGCAGTACGTCGAAGAGCACCAGGTGCACGGGCGTCCGGGCCGCCATCCGGGCGGCCCGCGCGGGGGCGTGCGCCAGCCCCATCCGCGACTGGAGTAACTGGAAGTCGGCGCGCCCCTCGTCGTCCAGCGCCAGGATCTCCCCGTCCAGGACGGCGGGCGTGGAGCCGAGCGCGTCGCCGAGCGGGCGCAGTTCGGGATAGGCGGGCGTGATGTCCTCACCGGAACGGGCCCGCAGCAGCAGGGTGCCGTCCCCTTCGAGGTAGACCACCGCGCGCTGGCCGTCCTGCTTGGTCTCGTACGCCCAGCGCGCGTCCTGCGCCGTGGGCGGCAGCGTTCCCGGCGTGGCGAGCATCGGAGGGATCAGCGGCAGGCTCACGGGTCAGTTGTCGACGCCCCGGCCCGCCGCCACGCACCCCGGCCGCCGTTTTCCCCTGAACGGCGGCCCGGACCTCAGTTGCCCTCGTGCGGCGGTACGGCCCGTACCAGCCCCGACTGATAGGCCATCACGACGAGTTGGGCACGGTCGCGGGCGCCCAGCTTCGTCATGGCGCGGTGCACGTGGGTCCGCACGGTGAGCGGGCTGACGAACAGCTTCTCGGCGATCTCCTCGTTGGAGTGCCCCTCGGCCACCCAGGCCATGACCTCCCGCTCGCGCGCGGTGAGGGCGGCGAGGTGCTCCGGCGCCGAGGACTGGGAGCTCTCGGCGGGGGAGGCCAGGAACCGGGTGATGAGGGTGCGGGCGGCGGTGGGGGAGAGCAGCGAGTCACCGGCGGCCACGGTCCGGATCCCGTCCAGCAGCACGTCCGCCGTGACGTCCTTGCCGAGGAAGCCGCTCGCCCCGGCCCGCAGCGCCTGCGCCACGTACTCGTCGATCTCGAAGGTCGTGAGGATCAGCACCCGTACGGCCGTGAGATCCGGGTCGGCGCAGATCGCGGACGTCGCGGCCAGCCCGTCGGCCCCTGGCATACGGATGTCCATCAACACCAGGTCGGGACGGTGGGCCCGGGCGAGCTCCACGGCCTCCGTACCGTCGGTGGCCTCCCCGACCACCTCCATGTCCGGGCACGAGTCGATCAGGATCCGGAAGGTGGCCCGCAACAGGGCCTGGTCGTCGGCGAGCAGTACGCGGATGGTCATGGCTGGCGTTTCTTCCGGTTCCGAAACATGGGACGGCCCTCAGCATGCCTGGTCAGCCCCCCGACGTCGTCGTACGTCCGCCGAAGATCGCGGGTACTCGCGACGCAGTACGCGCCGCGGGTGATGTCATCCCGGAGCAGGACGGCCCGAGCCGGGCGCTGGAATGCGTTCGCCGCTCACCGCTCCTTCAATCAATTGATTTAGATTGTAGGTCTGTGAAACCGCGGACGGCTCCAGGGACTGCCCTTCGCGGTGTTCCGCGAAGTCCCGACACGGTGGTGATCATGGCAGGCGGGACGCTGCGCGAGGACCAGGTCAACGCGACCCGGGAACTGCTCCTGACCGCGGCCGAGCGGCTCTTCGCCGAACACGGCGTCCATCCGGTCTCCAACCGTCAGGTCAGCGAGGCCGCAGGCCAGGGCAACAACACCGCGGTCGGCTACCACTTCGGCACCAAGGCCGACCTGGTCCGCGCCATCGTCCGCAAGCACGCCACACGCATCGAGGACCTCCGCGCCCGCCAGCTCGCCGACCTGACCGACCCCGACGACGTGCGCGGCTGGGTGGACTGCCTGGTCCGCCCGGTCCTCGAACACCTCGCGGCGCTCGGCAGCCCCACCTGGTACGCCAGGTTCTGCGCCCAGGTCGTCTCCGATCCGGCACTGCACCGGATCATGGTCGAGGAGGCTCTCACCTCCCCGTCCCTCCAGACGATCATCGAGGGCCTGAAGCGATGTCTGCCCGACCTCCCGCCCGAGGTGAGCACCGAACGCGGTGAGATGGTCCGCCACCTGATCGTCCACGTGGCCGCCGAGCGCGAACGCGCCCTCGCCGAGCACACCCCCACCCCACGGTCCACCTGGGACGACGCCGCCACGGGCCTCGCCGACGCCGTCGTCGGCATGTGGCTGGCCCCGGTCACACCGGGCCGCTGACATCGCCGCGGCGAACACGCCCCGAGCAAGACCCCCGCACGCGCCCCCCGCACGACACCCCCGGCACGACACCCCACACGAGGAGTACGACCGTGACAGCGACTCCCGCCCGAGCCGTGTCAGGGCCTCGACGCCGGTGCCGCTGAGGC
>NZ_JAKEIP010000201.1 GCF_021474425.1 Streptomyces muensis
GCCCCCGGCTCCTGGGGCGGCAGCGGCGCGGAGCCGGCCGGGCGCGCAGGTCCCCGCGCCCCCGGGAGGGGGCTTCGCCCCTTCCGTTCCGGGGTGTTGGTCGGGTGCGGGCTGGTGGGGGCTGGGCGCGCAGTTCCCCGCGCCCCTGGAAGGGGGCTTCGCCCCTTCCAGCGAGGGGGTGGAAAGTCAAGCCACTCGGGCCATGTCCGCGTGAACCACCTCGTGCCGGAGCGCCCCTCCGCTCCCCACTCGTTCCAACTCCTCCACCACGATCCGTCCGAGCCGCTCCAGTTCGTTTCCGAGGGAGCCGGCGATGTGAGGGGTGAGGAAGACGTTGGGCAGGTGGTACAGGGGGGAGCCCGGGGGCAGTGGCTCCGGCTCGGTCACGTCGAGTACGGCGTGCAGGCGTCCGGAGACCAGTTCGTCCGTCAGGGCGGTGGGGTCGACCAGGGCACCCCGGGAGGTGTTGATCAGCACGCCGCCGTCCCGGACGAGTCCAAGTCGTGCCGCGTCGAGCATGCGGTAGGTCTCGGGGATGTCCGGCGCGTGCAGGCTGACGATGTCGCTGTGCCGCAGCAGGTCGTCCAGGGACAGCAGTTCGGCGCCCAGCTCGGCGGCCTCGGCGGCGCTGACGTACGGGTCGTGCAGCAGCACCGTGAAGTCGAACGGCCGCAGCAGTTCCAGGAGCCGTCGGCCGACCCGGGAGGCCCCGATGACGCCGACGCGGCGGCCGACGTTGCCGATCGCGGCGGTCTCGCGCTGCGTCGGGTAGGTGTGTGAGCTGCGGAAACGCTCCCGGTGGCCGAAGGCGTCCTTCCCGGCGAGCAGGATCATGGCGAGGGTGTACTCGGCGACGGGGAGGGCGTTGCCGGTGACCGCGCTGGAGACGGTGACGCCGGCTTTCCACAGCGCCTCGCCGACGAGTGAGCGGACGGAACCGGCGGCGTGCAGGACGGCGCGCAGTCCTGGTGCGGCGGTGAGGACGTCGGCGTCCAGGTGGGGGCAGCCCCAGCCGGTGATCAGTACCTCGGCCCGGGCGAGGGCCTCGGCCGCGGCGGGGTCGGTGAAGTCCCGTACGACGAGGGCGGGGTCGATCTCGGCCGCCTGCCTCAGCCGGGCCATGAGCGGCGGGGGGAAGAGCAGGGGGAGGTGCACCGGATCCATTGCGAACACGGCCCTCGGCGGGTGCGGGCTGGGCATGACTCTCCTGAGGCGCTGAGTTGAGACGCTGCTTGAGACGCATCGTAGAAACTGTTTCAGAAAGCGGCTTCTACCGTAGATCTGCCGGGTGACCCGGTCAATCGGTCAGATGAAGAGCGCAGTTCCCGGGGCTCGGCCTCGACGTTCCTCGCGGCGTGCCATGCGCTGAGCGCTCTGGTCGGGTTGGGGCCGAAATCGTTTACTGTCCGTTCCGGCGAGGTCAGCTCGCCTGCGGGCAGGCTGGGCAACCGGTTCCCATTGGTTCCAGTCTTCCTCGCCGCAGGCGTCGGTCCATCAGCCCAGCTCAGCGCGCCTTCTCTCGCTGTCGCGTACCCCAGCTTCCCATGAAGCCGAGGTTACGCAGACTTTTCGAAAGTTCGCCAAGCCTCTTGACGTGCCCCCCGCCCCAGAAGAAGCTCTGCCCCAACGCCATAGCAACCGGTTGTCAAGTTGGCTGGTTCTGACTGGCAGGCCGCTCGCTGGCCGATATGTCGAACGATCTGAGCAGGAGGTGGTGCGCTCATGCGCCCACAGGCCGGCGCCCCCCTGAGCCGCCGCCGTTTTCTCGCCCTTTCCGGTGGCGGCGCCGTGGCCGGTGCGGCGGCGTTGAGCGGCTGCGCGCTCCAGGTGTCGAGCGGGGTGAGCGGATCCGGTGAGACCGTGACCGTGATGGTCAACTCCGGGGACATCCTCCCGGAGCAGGTCCAGCAGGCGAAGCAGGCCCTCGGCATCAAGATCGCCCTGGTGAAGTACGACATCACCAAGCTGATCGCGATGCTGACCAGCGGCAACCCGCCCGACCTGGTGCGTGGCGTCGGCGCCGTGGACCTGCCGTACTTCGCGGCGCGGGACGTGGCGGAGGAACTGGACCCCTACTTCGCCCGGAGCGGCGTCCTCAAGCTCGACGACCTCGACCCCGTCAACGACCTGTGGCGGTTCGACGGCCGTACCCAGGGCAAGGGCCCGCGCTACGGCATGGCGAAGGACTTCTCCCAGGACTCCATGTTCTGGTACAACACCGCGGCCTTCGACAAGGGCGGTGTCGACTACCCGCCGGAGACCGAGCCGGTGACGTACGAGGAGTGGCTGGAGAGTGCCAAGCGTCTCGTGCAGCGCAAGAGCGGCCAGACCACCGTCTTCGGCGGCAGTTTCAACGGGCTGACCCGCTCCACGCTCCTCGCCACCATGACCGCCTCCGCCGGCGGCAGCCTCTTCAACGACGACTTCTCCCGGGTCGACTTCACCACGCCCGAGGCCCGCAAGGCGCTGGCCTGGTACATCGACTACTGCAGGACCAAGGTCGGACCGAGCCAGATCCAGCCCGACCCCAACGGCTGGGACGGTCCCACCTACCAGGCCGGACGGCTGGGCATGTCGAACTCCGGCTACTGGCTGGGCGGCATGATCTACCCCGACAAGAAGCTCGCGGCGGTCTCCCGTCTGGCGCCCGCCCCGATCTTCGCGGGCGGTGAGCGGATCAGTGCCTGCCAGGGCGGCACCGGTCTGTGGATGCCGCGCGGCGCGAAGAACAAGGACGCCGCCTGGCGGGTCTTCGAGTGGTTCTTCGGCGAGGAACCGGCCAAGGCGCGCGCATCCGGCGGCTGGGGCATCCCCTCGCTCAAGTCGCTGCGCCCGCTGATGCCGGCGCAGGAGGACTACCAGAAGCGGGTCCTGAAGGTGCAGGAGAACGAGCTGAAGCATTTCTCGGTCGTCTCCTTCACCCCGTACACCAGGGCGGACGCGATCGACGCCCTGTTCAACCAGATCGCCCCCGCCGCGATGAACGGCCAGATCTCCGTCGACACCCTCGCAGGGCGTCTGAACTCGGCCATCAACGAGCAGATGAAGCGCGGTAAGGAGCAGGTGGGATGACGGTCGACCAGATCTCCCCGGTCGCGGACCGGCCCGGCGGCGGTCGCGCCGCACCGAGCGACGCCGGACGGGCGTCGGCCGCCCGCCGCCCGCGGGTCTCGATGACCGCGCGCAGGCACCGCGCGTTCTACCTGTTCACCTCGCCCTGGATCATCGGGTTCCTGCTGCTGACGGTCGCACCGATGGTGTACGCGCTGTGGCTGAGCTTCACCACGTTCGACGGCATCTCACCGAACTGGAAGTACGTCGGACTCGGCAACTACCGCGAGCTGCTGAACGATCCGGTGACCTGGGACGCGCTCGGCCGCGCGGGCCTGTTCGCGATCACGTCGGTGCCCCTGTCGATCATCGCGGGCCTCGCCCTCGCCGTCCTGGTCAACCGGCCGGTCAAGGCACGCGGTCTCTTCCGCACCCTGCTGTACCTGCCCGCCGTGGTACCGCCGGTGGGCGCGGGCCTCGCCTTCAAGTTGCTGTTCGATCCGAACTCCGGTGCCACCAACGGCGTCATGACCTTCCTCGGCTTCGAGGCCATCGGCTGGCTCGCCGACCCCTACGTCCGCTACGTGCTGCTGATGACGGTGCTCTGGGGCGCCGGAAACGTCATGATCATTTCGCTGGCCGGCCTCCAGGACGTGCCGCGCGAACTCCACGAGGCCGCGCGTATCGACGGCGCGAGCGCCTGGCGGACCTTCCGCAGCATCACGGTGCCGCTGTTGTCGCCGGTCCTGCTCTTCCAGACGGTGACCGGGATGATCGCCTCGGTGCAGACCATCATGCCGCTGCTGCTGGCCCCGCTCGGTGACACCAGCGGCGTCACCACGGTCCCGCAGTCCAACTACCTCTACATGATGCACGTGTTCGCCCAGTACTTCGCGCTCGGCCGCTACGGCTACGCCTCCGCGCTGCTGTGGGTGCTCTTCGTCCTGATCCTCATCGCGACCGGACTCATCTTCAAGTTCACGTCCGGCGTCGTGTTCTACAACGTCGACCCGGAGGCGAAGAAGTGACCGCCACGACCGCCGCACCCGCCGACATACCCGTGCGGGTGAGGGTGCGCACCAAGCGCCTCGTCCTCTACACCGTGCTCGTCTCCGTCACCGGACTGTTCCTCGGCCCCTTCGGCTGGCTGGTCCTGTCCGGACTGAAGACCCAGGGCGAACTGGCCGCCTCGCCCGTGCACTGGCTGCCGGACACCTTCCAGTGGCACAACTTCGCCGACGCGTTCACCCAGATCGACTTCCTCGGCTACGCCCGCAACTCCCTGATCATCGCCCTGCTCTACGCCACGCTCGTCACCCTCAGCTCGGCCTGGGTCGGCTTCGGCTTCGCCCGGCTCGACGCGCCCGGCAAGAAGGTGCTGTTCGGCATCCTGCTCGCCTCGATGATGCTGCCCCAGATGGTCACCCTGCTGCCGACCTACCTCATCTTCGCCAAGGTCGGCATGGTCGACACCTACTGGCCGTGGGTGCTGTGGGGGCTGTCGGCGGCGCCGTATCTGGTCTTCCTCTTCCGGCAGTTCTTCGCGGGCATGCCGCGCGAGCTGGAGGAGGCCGCGATCGTCGACGGCTGCGGATACACGTCGATCTTCTGGCGGATCTTCCTGCCGCAGTCCTGGTCCGTGCTCTCGGCGAGCTTCATCATCGCCTTCACCTGGACCTGGGGCGACTACATCGCCCCGCAGCTGCTGCTGTCCACCGACCGCACCACGCTCGCCGTGGCCGTGATGACCGCCTACGTCAACGACGGAGGCACGCCCGTCCCCGAACTCCAGGCCGCCGCCTCCGTGATGTACGTCGTCCCGATCCTGCTGATCTTCCTCATCGCCCAGCGCGGCTTCGTCGCCGGGATGTCCACGTCCGGACTGAAGTGACCCCTCTCACCGAACCATTTGCAAGGAGTTACGCATGAACGCGCCCCTCTCACGCCGGACCGCCCTCCAGGCCGCCGGTGTCGTCGCCGCCGCCGGCCTGGCCGGCAGCATCGCGGGCACCGCACCGGCCGCCGCGGCCGAGGAGACCGGCACCACCGGCGACAGCGTGGTCATCCACCCGCCCCTTCCGCAGGTGCCCGTCAACAGCTCCTTCACCGTCAAGGTCCGGCCGCTCGGCGGCACCTGGCAGAAGCTCGGCGTCCACCTCGCCAAGCTCGCACTGATCGACGCGACCACCGGCAGCAACAAGGCCCAGAGCTCTTCCTGGGCCGCCTTCGACTTCTCCGGCACGGTCGAGGTCGAGGTCACGTACAACCCGGGCGGCGGCTCGAACGTCCGCATCCGCCCGGACTCGTACGGCATCAAGCCCGAGGTGCTCGGCAGCACCGCGCGCTTCACCCTGGACCGCCCGCGCAACCTCGTCGTCCAGATCGACGACAAGATCTTCGATTGCCTGCACCTGTTCGCGAACCCGCTCGAGAAGGACGTGCCCGCCGAGGGCGACAAGAAGGTCATGTACTTCGGGCCCGGGCTGCACACCACCACTGACCGGCTGCTGAAGGTGCCCAGCAACACCACCGTCTACCTGGCCCCCGGGGCCGTCCTCACCTCCCAGGTGATCTTCGAGAACGTGGAGAACTCCCGGCTGACCGGCCGCGGCGTGCTCTACAACTCCGCCGGCGGCGCGGTCTTCGTCCGCAAGTGCGAGAACGTCACGATCGACGGCGTCACGATCCTCAACCCCCGCTACGAGAACATCAGGGTCGCCGAGTCCAAGAACCTCACCATCAAGAACCTGCGCGCCTTCAGCCACCAGGGCTGGGGTGACGGCATCCAGCTCTACTGCTCCGAGAACGTCACGATCGACGGCTGCTTCCTGCGCACCTCCGACGACTGCGTCGCCCTCTACACCCACCGCTGGGACTTCTACGGCGACACCCGCAACATCACCGTCAAGAACTGCTCCCTCTGGGCCGACGTCGCCCACCCGATCAACATCGGCGTGCACGGCAACTCCGACAACCCCGAGATGCTGGAGAACCTGCGCTACGAGAACATCGACATCCTCGACCACCGCGAGCCGCAGGTGACCTACCAGGGCGCCATCGCCTTCATGGTCGGCGACAGCAACATCGTCCGGGACGTGAAGTTCGACAACATCCGCGTGGAGGACTTCCGCTGGGGCCAGCTCATCCACATGCGCGTCGAGTACAACCCGAAGTACAACACCTCGGCAGGCCGCGGCATCGAGTCCGTCTACGTCAAGGACCTCAGCTACAACGGCAAGAACGCCGACCTCTCGATCATCGCCGGCCTCGACGCGGAGCACGCGATCAAGGACGTCACCTTCGAGAACCTCCGCGTCAACGGCAGGGTGATCGCCGACAGCACGGGCAAGCCGAAGTGGTATCTGGCCTCGGACGGCGTGCCCATGTTCGTCAACGAGCACGTGACGAACCTGAAGTTCCTCACCACCGCCGAGGCCGAGGCGGCCGCCGCGTCATGAGCACCCTGAGAACCACCCCCGCCACGAGCCGCCGTGGTTTCCTCGGCGGCGCCGCGGCCCTGCTGCTGGCGTCGGGCACGAGCGGACTGCTCCTGCCCGGCACCGCCGGAGCGGCGGTAAGCGACTCCACCGGCACCGGCCCGTTCACGCACCCCGGCCTGCTGCACACCGCCGACGACCTGGCCCGGATGAAGGCCGCGGTCGCCGCCAAGGAGTCCCCGATCCACGACGGCTACCTCGTCTTCGCGGCCCACGCCCGTTCGAAGTCGACGTACACCGTCCAGAACACCGGCCAGATCACCTCCTGGGGCCGCGGCCCCACCAACTTCCAGAACCAGGCCGTCGCCGACTCGGCCGCCGCCTACCAGAACGCCCTGATGTGGTGCGTCACCGGCGTGCGCGCCCACGCCGACAAGGCACGGGACATCCTCAACGCCTGGTCGGCCTCCCTGACGATGGTCACGGGCGCCGACGGTCCGCTGGGCGCCGGCCTCCAGGTCTTCAAGTTCGTCAACGCGGCCGAGCTGCTCCGGCACAGCGGCTACGACGGCTGGACGGACGCGGACATCGCCCGCTGCGAGCGGTCCTTCCTCGACGTCTGGTATCCGGCGATCTCCGGCTACATGCTCTACGCCAACGGCAACTGGGACCTCACGGCCGTCCAGTCCGTCCTCGCCATCGGCGTGTTCTGCGAGGAACGCACCCTCTTCGAGGACGCCCTGCGCTTCGCCGCGGCCGGCGCCGGCAACGGCAGCGTCCGGGGTCGCGTCGTCACGGACGCGGGCCAGGGCCAGGAGTCCGGCCGCGACCAGGGCCACGAGCAGCTCGCCGTCGGCCTGATGGGCGACGCCGCGCAGGTCGCCTGGAACCAGGGCGTCGACCTGTGGGGCTTCGACGGCAACCGCATCCTCGCGAACGCGGAGTACGCCGCCCGCTACAACCTCGGCGGCGACGTCCCCTTCACCCCCGACCTCGACCGCACCGGCAAGTACATCAAGACCACCGTCTCCGACAAGGTCCGCGGCAACCTGCCGCCGGTCTACGAGATGTACTACGCCCACTACGCCGGCGTCCGCGGCCTCGACACCCCGTACACCGAGGCGGCCGTCTTCCGCGGCACGGGCGGCGCCCGCTTCGTCGAGGGCAGCAACGACGACCTGCCGAGCTTCGGCACCCTCACCTACGCCGGCACGAAGGCCCCGACGTCGACCACGCCGACGGCCCCGGCAGGCGTCACCGCCCTCGGTGACTCCGACGCCGTGACCCTGGCCTGGCTGCCGTCCGCCTGGGCGACGACGTACACCGTCCGCAGGGCGAGCCGCCCCGACGGGCCGTACGAGAAGATCGCCGAGGGGAACGCCGAGCCGGAGTACCGGGACACCGACGTCCAACCGGGACGGACGTACCACTACACCGTGACGGCCGCCAACTCGCAGGGCACCAGCGCGAGTTCGCATCCGGTCGCCGCCACCGCCGGGCTCCCCGCGCCCTGGTCCACCCGGGACATCGGCCAGGTGCGGATCCCCGGCTCGGCCGTCTTCGACGGGGAGCGGTTCCTGCTGGAGGCGTCCGGGACCGCCGACACCCACCGCTCGGTGCACCTCCCGCTGCGCGGCGACGGCACGATCACGGCACGGATCGTGTTCCCGCTCAGCTCGCAGTACGCCAAGATCGGCGTCACCCTGCGCGACTCCCTCGACGCCGATGCCGCGCACGCCTCGATGCTGATCCAGGGACTGCCGCTGCACACCTGGAGCGGTGTGTGGACCGTACGCCCCGAGACCGGGGCGGCCGTCTCCGGCACCGGAAGCACACCCGTGCCGCCCACCCAGCAGCAGGCCATCACCACGTCCGCCGCCTTCCCGATCTCCGACCTCGGAGAGCTGCCCGAGTCGGCGACACCGCTTCAGGCGCCGTACGTAGAGGGCGCGGGCGACGGCTACCGGCTGCGGGCGCCGTACTGGGTCCGGGTGACCCGCAGGGGCCGCCGCTGCACCGGCGCGATCTCCCCGGACGGCATCCGCTGGACCCAGGTCGGCTCCAGCGAGGTCGAGTTGGGCCGCACGGTGTACGCCGGACTGGTCCTCACCTCCTGCCTCGGCGTCGACGCGGACTACGCCGAGACCGGCACCGGCGCCTTCGACAACGTCAGCGTCACCTCCACGACCTCCGGCGAGGTCTGGTCGGTGCCCCGGCCCACCCGCACCGCCACCGGCCTGACGGCGTCCACCGGCGCCGACGCCGTGGGGCTGGCCTGGACCGACCCGGACCTCTCCGCCCGCTACAAGGTGCTGCGCTCCACCGCCGTCGACGGCCGCTACGAGACCATCGCCACCGGCGTCGGCCCGGTCGGCTTCGGCACCCGGATCCGGTACGCGGACGCCACGGGCACGCCCGGCACGGCGTACCACTACGCCGTCGCCAAGACCAACACCTCCGGACGCGGACCGCTGTCGGAGTCGGCCTCGGCCGTCATGCCGTCACCGTCCGCTCCCCGACTGACGTCCGCCGCCACGGCGTTCGCCAACCGAGGAGTCGCCTTCGCACACATGGTGCGCGGCTCGCACGAACCCGTACGGTTCACCGCGGCCGGGCTGCCCGACGGACTGCGGCTGGACAAGCGCACCGGCATGATCTCGGGCACCCCCACGGAGACCGGCGAGTTCACCGTCACCACCACCGCGGGCAACGCCACGGGAGAGGCCACCGGCACCCTCACCCTCACCGTCGGCACACCCCCGCCGGCCCCCTGGACGTACGGCGACCTCGGTGACCCGGTGCTCGACGAGCGCGCCTTCGGCACCCTCGGCGTGGTCGCGATCCGCACCCCGGGCAGCACGTCGTACGACAGTGGAACCTTCACCGTGCGCGGGGCCGGTGTCGACCTGAGCACCAACAACCAGGGCATGACCGGGCAGTTCGTGCGACGGCCCGTCACCGGCGACTGCGAGATCACCGCCCGGCTCGGCTCCCGCACGGGCGCGAGCGCCGACCAGGTGGGACTACTGATGGCCAAGTCGCTGTCACCGTTCGACCAGGCCGCCGGGGCCGTCGTCACCGGCGGCACCACCGCGCAGCTGATGCTGCGCACCACCGTCGCCGGAAAGTCGGCCTTCACCGGAAACGGCGTCGCCACCCTCCCCGCCCTGCTGCGGCTGAAGCGCGTCGGGACCGCCTTCACCGCAGCCCTGTCCACCGATGACGGCGCCACCTGGACCACCCTCGCCACCGGCGAGATCCCCGGGTTCGGTGACGCCCCCTACTACGTGGGCCTCGTGGTCTGCTCGCGCAACCAACTGGCCCGCTGCACCACCGAGTTCAACGAGGTGAGTATCACCACCGACTGATCCCCCCACGGATTGGAGTCGCACCAATGAGCCGCACTTCCCCCCACCAGCACCTCCCCACAGGTGAGTTGAGCCGCCGCGGTCTGCTCAAGACCGCCGGAGGTCTCACCGCGGCCGTCGCCCTGGGTGCTGCGTCTGCCGTCACCACGGCGGTCGTCGCCCCCACGGCGGACGCGGCCCCCGCGACCTTCACCCACCCCGGCATGCTGCACAACGCCGGTGACATCAACCGGGCCAAGGTCAGGGTCGCCGCGGGCACCGACCCCTGGCGGTCCGGCTGGAACCGGCTGACCGCCAACTCCCACGCCCAGTCGACCTGGACGCCCCGCCCCACGGCCACGATCATCCGCGGCGGCGACGGCCAGAACTACCCCCAGCTCTACAACGACATCCACGCCGCCTACCAGAACGCGCTGCGCTGGCACGTGGGCGGCACCGCAGCGAACGGCGACTGCGCCGTGCGCATCCTCAACGCCTGGTCGTCCACGCTCACCAGCATCACCGGAAACGCCGACCGCTTCCTGGCCGCCGGCCTCTACGGCTGGCAGTTCGCGAACGTCGCCGAGCTCATGCGCGGGTACGCCGGGTTCGACCTGGGCCGGTTCAAGACGATGATGCTCAACGTCTTCTACCCGCTCAACAACCAGTTCCTGACCGGCCACAACGACGCCTGCATCACCAACTACTGGGCCAACTGGGACCTGTGCAACATGGCCTCGATCATGGCCATCGGGATCCTGTGCGACGACGGCGCCAAGTACGACCAGGCCGTCAACTACTTCAAGAACGGCGGCGGCAACGGCGCCATCAAGAGGGCCGTCCCGTTCCTGTACGGCAACGTCGAGGGCTACGACCTCGGCCAGTGGCAGGAGTCCGGCCGCGACCAGGGCCACACCGTCATGGGCATGGGCCAGATGGGCGCGCTCTGCGAGATGGCCTGGAACCAGGGCGAGGACCTGTACTCCTACGACGGCCGCCGCTTCATGAAGGCCGCCCAGTACGTCGCCAAGTACAACCTGAACATGAACGTGCCCTACACCACCTACACCTGGGGCAGCGGCCAGAACTGCGCCCAGCAGTCACAGACCGTGATCGGCTCCGGCAGTCGCGGCCAGGTCCGTCCCGTGTGGGCCATGCTGCACTACCACTACGGCCGGCGCCTGCTCCTCGACGACAAGTACATCGCACAGATGTGCTTCTCCGTCGCGCCCGAGGGCGGCGGCGGTGACTACGGCACCACCAGCGGCGGCTTCGACCAGCTCGGCTTCGGCACCCTGATGTACGCCAAGTAGCGGTGTACGCCGGATAGCCCTCACACCCGCTCGTGCGCCGGAATATCGGGCGACAATGAGTTGCTCTGATCTTCACGGTGCACGAGCGCGGTGAGGAGGCTGGTGGACGTATGACGGCAGTCCAGGCAGACCCCGTGGTGAGCACGCCCTACGGTGCGGTTCGGGGCCGGTACGAACAGGGCGTCGCGGTGTTCCGCGGCATCCCCTACGCGGCGCCCCCGTTCGGCCCGCGCAGGTTCCGGCCGCCCGTGCCGCCGGAGCCCTGGGACGGTGTGCGCGAGGCCGTGGCCTTCGGGCCGACCCCGCCGAAACCGCCGTACTCCGAGGCCTTCGCGCAGTACCTGTCCGACCCCGTCGTGCCCGGCGACGACTGCCTCAACCTCAACGTCTGGACCCCCGAGCCCGCCCCCGACGCCCGGCTGCCGGTCATGGTGTGGCTGCACGGCGGCGCCCTGACCCGTGGCTCCGCGGGTATGCCCGTGTACGACGGCCGGTCCTTCGCCCGCGACGGCGTCGTCCTCGTCTCCGTGAACTACCGGCTGGGCGTCGAGGGCTACGGCTACTTCCCCGACGCCCCCGCCAACCCTGGCCTGCGCGACCAGCTCGCCGCCCTGAACTGGGTGCACGACTCCATCGGGGCCTTCGGCGGCGACCCCGACCGCATCACCCTGTTCGGCCAGTCCGCCGGCGCCATCAGCATCGGCGCGCTGCTCGCCGCCCCGCAGGCCCAGGGCCTGGTCCGGCGGGCGATCCTGCAGAGCGGGCCGCCGGAGAGCGCCGACCGGGACAAGGTACGGCGGATGGTGCGCCGTATGGCCACCCGGCTGAGGATCCCCGCCACCGCCGCCGCCTTCGCGGACGTCGACCGTGAGCTGCTGCTGCGCACCCAGGCCGAGGTCGGCCGGCTCAGCAGCCCCGTGGTGGGCGGGCCCGCCTTCGGGATCGTCGTCGACGGCGACATCGTGCCCCGCGATCCCCTCGCGGCGATCACGGAGGGTGACGCCGCGGTCGGCGTCGACCTGATGATGGGCTGGACCCGCGACGAGTACCGGCTGTGGCTGGTGCCCGGCGGGCTGCTGGAGCGCGTCGACCGGCTCGGCGCGGTCGCCCTGGCCGGCGCCATGGCCCGCTGCCACGCCGGCGCCGACATCCCGCGCGGCTACCGCACCCTGCACCCGGAGGCCGGCACCGCCGAGATCGTCGGCCAGATGGTCACCGACCACCTGCTGCGCATCCCCCTGCACCACCTGGCCGACGCCCGCCCCGGGACGTCGTACGTGTACGAGTTCGCCTGGCCCTCCACCCTCCCCGACCTCGGCTCCTGCCACGCGCTGGAGCTCGGCTTCGTCTTCGACACCGGCGACGTCCCCGAGTCCCGCAAGCTGGCCGGCGACGGCGCCCCGCAGGAACTGGCCGACGAGATGCACGGGGCGTGGGTGCGGTTCGCGGTCGACGGCGACCCGGGGTGGCGGGCCTGGGACGACACACATCCGGTACGGATCTTCGGCGACGGCGACACCCGGACCGCCCATGGCCCGCGTGACGCCGAGCTCGCCCTGTGGGCGGCGGCCCCGTCACCGGAGCCCGCACAGACCACGGTCCCGCCGCTCGGCCAGAACGGTCGCGGTGCGGAACTCCGCGCGGTGGTACGACGTCTGCGACTCCCCGGCGCGGTCCGCAGGCACTGACCCCGCAGGCACTGACCCCCGTAGGGGGTGGGCGTCCGGCCGGACTTGCCCGTGAGGCAAGATCCTTTGCATGTACGCATACGAGGATCCCTCGCGGTGGGCACCCGAACAGGTGCGGCCCCGGGGGCAGTTGACCCTGCTCTTCATCGCGACCGTCTTCTTCTTCCCGGTGCTGGTCGTGGTGTGGCTGGCGGTGTTCGCCGTCATGCTCGGCGTGGGTCTGCTGACCGAGGTGATCGCGGCGTTCAGCGACCGCTACGAGCAGGGCTACCTGAAGGTGATGGACTGGACCATGGACCGGCTCTGGAGCACGGCCGGGTGGTGTGTGACCTGGCCGGAGCTGCGGCACGAGGGCGACACGGAGTACTACAGGGCCCGCGTCGACAAGGTGCTCGCCCGGCACACGGCCCGCGCCTCGGCCCCGCCCCGGCCGAACAGGGCGAAGCCGTCCCCGGAGTGCGCCGTACGCCTGCGCGACTACCGCGGAGTGGGAGGCGGGTACGTCGCCGAGGCGGCCCGCGCCCAGGGCTGGGAGCTGCGGCCCACGGATGCGCGCAAGGAGGTACGCCTGTGGTGGGCGGCCGCCCCGTATCCGGCACCGCTCTGACCGCGCTCGCCCGGCCACCCGGCGCCGTGCCGGCACCGGGCTCTACTCGGCCGGCGCCACCGAGTCCCGCACCACCACATGCGTGCCCAGCAGCAGATGTTCGTCCGGGCTCTCCGGGGTCCGGCCGAGCGCGGTGCGTACGGCGAGACGGCCCAGCTCCTCGTACGGGACGTGGACCGTCGTCAGGGCGGGGTGCAGGTCGCGGGCGAACGGGATGTCGTCGTAGCCGGCCAGCGACACGTCCCCGGGCACGGTCAGCCCCGCCTCGTGCAGCGCGGTCAGCGCCCCCGCGGCGACCATGTCGGTCGCGGCGACCACGGCCGTGAACTCCAGCCCCTGCCGGAGGGCCTCGTGCATCAGCCGGTGCCCGGAGTCGCGGGTGAAGTCGCCGTGCAGGAGCAGCGCCGGATCGGGGTCCAGGCCGCGGGCGCGGTGGGCGGCGAGATAGCCACGCTCACGGCCCTGCGCGGTGGTGTGGTCGGACGCGCCGCCGAGGAACAGCACCCGCCGGTGCCCCTGGGTGAGGACGTGGGCGACCAGGGCGTAGGCGCCGCCCTCGTTGTCGTACTCGATGACCGTCACCGGCGCTCCGGGTCCGAGCGGCGGACGCCCGCACAGCACAAGGCGGGAGCCCGCGGACGCCAGCGAGTCGGCCATCCGGCGGGTGCGCTCGCGGTACTCCGGGGTGTCGGCCGAGCCGCCGACCAGGATCACGGCGGCGGCGCGCTGGGCGCGCATCATCTCGACGAACTCGACCTCGTGCTGGACGTCGCCCTCGGTGGTGCACACCAGGCACAGATGCCCGAGCCGCCGCGCCTCCCGCTCCACCCCGTACGCCATGTGCGCGAACGACGGCCCGGTGATGTCCTCCAGCACGAACGCCAGCGTGGGCGTGCCGACCCCCGCGACCGCCTTCGCCCGCGCGTCGGCGACGTAGTCCAGGTCCCGCACCGCCCGCATCACCCGCGTCCGCGTCGCCGAGCTCACCGGATACACCCCGCCGAGCACCCGCGACACGGTCGACGCGGACACCCCCGCCCGGGCCGCCACGTCCCGGATGGTGCTGCGCCCCGCGTCCTCGCTCTTCCTGGTCATCCCTGCCTCGCCCCTCGAACTGCGGAAACACAGCGGCAACCGGTTCCCGTCCGGAGGCTAGCAGTGTGGTGGGGGAGCCGACAGGCGTTATGCCCGCAACGCCCTCGCGATCCCCGTGACCGCGTCCGGTCCGACCCGGCAGCAGCCACCGATCAGCCGTGCCCCGGACGCGCGCCACCCGAGAACCTCTTCCGCGGTGAAGGAGGAGCGGCCGTTCCAGGCCCGTGCCTCGGCGTCCCAGGCCTCCCCGCTGTTCGGGTAGACGACGACCGGCTTGCCCGTCACCCGGGCGGCGATCTCGACGGCCCCCTCGACGTCCTCCGGCGCGCAGCAGTTCACGCCGACCGCGATCACCTCGTCCGCGTCGGCGGCCAGGGCGAAGGCCTCCTGAAGCGGCTGCCCGGCGCGGGTGCGGTCCCCGGCGACGGAGTACGACAGCCAGGCCGGCACACCCAGCCCGCGCACCGCCCGCAGCAGCGCCTCGGCCTCGTCGGCGTCCGGAACCGTCTCCAGCGCCAGCACGTCGGGACGCGCCCCGGCCAGCACCTCAAGACGGGGCCGGTGGAAGCGCTCCAGCTCGTCCACGCTCAGCCCGTACCGCCCCCGGTACTCCGAGCCGTCCGCCAGCATCGCCCCGTACGGCCCGACCGACGCGGCCACCCACAGCGGCCGCGTGATCCCCTTGGCCCGCGCCTGCCGGGCCGCCTCACGCGCCAACTCCACGCTCAGGGCGAGCAGTTCGGCCGCCCGTGCCCGGTCGATCCCGCGCTTTACGAAGCCCTCGAAGGTGGCCTGGTAGCTCGACGTGATCGCCACGTCCGCCCCCGCCTCGAAGTAGGCGAGGTGCGCCTCGGTGATCGCCTCGGGCCGCTCCGCGAGCAGCCGCGCCGACCACAGCTCGTCACTCAGATCGTGCCCGGCGGACTCCAACTGGTTGGACATGCCGCCGTCGAGCACGACGGTCCCGGCGGCGAGGGCTTCGGCGAGGGTGTTGGTGCTGGTCATGGTGACGACGGTAGTCGAGCCGGGTGACAACGGTCGTCGCGCCGGGGCGGGTGACCGGCATGTGGGACACCCCCGGGCACTCCAGCGACGTCCCTACGCCGCGTGCCGCCCACCCCGTC
>NZ_JAKEIP010000202.1 GCF_021474425.1 Streptomyces muensis
GACCGGGGGGACTGGGGGCACTGTCAGCGCGGGTCACATCTTCGTCGCCCCCGCCGCCAGATCCCGTAGGAAGTGCCGCGCCCCGATCAGGAACACGACGATCAGCGGGATGACGCTCATCAACGCGCCCGCCATCACCAGCGCGTAGTCGGCGTTGTAGAGCATGTTGAGGTTGGCCAGGGCGACCTGGAGGGTGACCTTGTCCGGGTTGATCATGACGACCAGCGGCCAGATGTAGTCGTTCCAGAGGCCGATGAAGGTGAAGATGCCGAGGAAGGCGAGGGCCGGCCGGAACAGGGGCAGCGCGACCTGCCAGTACAGCCGGAAGAAGCCGGCGCCGTCGATGCGCCCGGCGTCCAGCAACTCGTCCGGGAGTGAGTTCTGGGCGTACTGACGCATCCAGAAGATGCCGAAGGCGTTGGCCGCGCCCGGGATGATCAGCGCCTTCAGCGAACCGGCCCAGCCGAACTCGGCCATGGTGACGAACTGCGGCACCAGCGACAGCTGTGCGGGGATCATGTACGTGACCAGGAGGGTACCGAAGAGGAACCTCTTGCCCGGGAACTCGTACTTGGCGAAGGCGAACGCGGCCAGCGAGTCGAAGAACAGCACGAGCGCGGTACCGACCACGGCCACGGCGACGGTGTTCAGGAGGGAGCCGAAGAAGTCGACGGTGTCGAGCACCCGCCCCATGTTGTCCAGGAGATGAGGGTCCGGCACCAGTTTTGGCGGGTAGCTGTAGATGTCCTCGGTGGTGCCGGAGGCCATCACCACCAGCCAGTAGAAGGGGAACAGCGACACCAGCACACCGAGCAGCAGCGCCGCCCGGACGGCGATCCGGGTGAGCCGGCTGCCGGAGCCGATGGCGAGTCCCGCGCTGCCGGTCGCCCTGTCGTGGGTCACCACCTTGCGTGCCGCCTCGGTGCCGGTCGTCCCGTCCAGATCAGCGGCCATCGCGGGCCCCCTTGCGTCGCAGCAGACCGGCGAGGCGGGGCCGGTCGTCGTCGCGGTCGGATCCGGAGACCAGCCGCCAGTTGATGATGGTGAAGACGGCGATGATCGCGAAGAGGAGCCAGCCCATCGCGGCGCCGTAGCCGAACTGGTGCTCCTTGAAGGCCTTCTGCCACAGGTAGAGCACGATGGTCATGCCCTCCTGGCCCGGTCCACCAGTGGTGCCGACGTCACTGGACTGGAAGAGCACCTGGGACTCGGTGAAGATCTGCAGGCCGTTGATGGTGGAGGTGACGGCGGCGAAGAGGACCACCGGGCGCAGTTGCGGCAGTACGACCCGGAAGAGGGTCTGCCAGCTGTTCGCGCCGTCGACGCGGGCGGCCTCGAAGTGCTCGGTGGGGATGGCCTGGAGGCCCGCGAGGAAGATCAGGGCGTTGTAGCCGACCCAGCGCCAGATGATCATGAGGGAGACGGACGACTTGATGCCCCACTCGGAGGACAGCCAGCCGATCCCGTCCAGCCCGATCGCTCTGAGCGCCGAGTTGGCGAGGCCCGCCTGGGCGAAGACCGAGCCGAAGACGACGGTCATGGCGACCATCGAGGTGACGTTGGGGATGAAGTAGGCGACCCGCATCGCGCCGGTGAAGCGGACCTGCGAGTGCAGCAGGAAGGCCAGCACCAGGGCGAGGAACAGCATCGGCACCGTGGAGAGGAACCAGATCTCGAAGGTGTTGAGCACCGAGTGCCAGAACACCGAGTCCTCCAGCAGCCAGCCGTACTGCTGGAACCCGACGAAGCGCATGTCGCCGATGCCGTCCCAGTCCTGGAAGGACAGATAGAGGGAGTAGAGCACCGGGAAGGTGCCGAAGACGGCGAACAGCACATAGAACGGGGAGATGGCGAGCAGCGGCGGGATGTGACGTCGGCGTCCGCCGGGGGCGGTGGAGCGGGTACGGCGGGTGGTGCGCCGTTCGTCGGCCGGCGGGGCGCCGGCCGGGTCGAGGACCGTGGCCATGTCAGCTCACCCCCAGCCGGGTGAGGGTGGTCTCGGCGGTGTTCACGGCGTCCCGCCAGGCCCGTTCGGGGTTCTTGCCGAGCGTTTCCACGTTGGTCAGCTCCTGGAAGAACGGGGTGTTGGCGGTCTCCTCGTACGGGCTGAAGTAGTTGACCGGGGCGTTCTCGGCGGCGGGGCCGAAGACGTCGATGGGCTGCTGGCCGCCGAAGAATGGGTCCGGCCTGTGCATCGCGGGGGCGGCGTAGGCGGCCGGCGTGGTGGGGAACAGGGAGATCTCCTGGTAGCTCTTGAGCTGGTTCGCCGGGCTGAGCAGCCACGTCAGGAAGGCGAAGGCGGCTTCGGGGTCCCGGCAGTAGCGGGTCAGGGTCAGATAGGAGCCGCCGTAGTTGGCCGGGCCGTCCGGCATGGTGGTCAGCCGCCAGGTGCCGGAGGTCTTCGGCGCGGAGTCCTTCAGGCCGTTGATGGCCCACACCGCCGTGGTCATCGTGGCGACGCGCCCGCCGCTCAGGGCCGCGTTGAAGTCGGGGGTCCCGTCCGTGATCCTTGCGCTGAGCCGCTGGCGGAGGATCTCCACGGAGAGGTCCCAGGCACGCCGTACGTGCTCCTGATCCCCGATGAAGCGGTTGTCGGCGTCCACGAACTGCTTGGGGCTCTGGAGCAGCACCTGCTGGAAGACGTTGCCGATGTTGCTCACCAGGTAGGGCTTTCCGGGTACCTTCGCCCGCAGTGTCTTCCCGGCGGCGATGAACTTCTCCCAGCTGGGGATCGTCTCGGCGACGTCCGCCGGTTCATGGGCCAGTCCGGCCTCCCGGAAGAGGTCCCTGCGGTAGTAGAGGGCGGTGGGGCCGGCGTCGAGGGGGAAGCCGATCATTCGGCCCGACGGGGTGAAGCAGCTCTTCCACTTCCAGTCGAGGTACCGGTCGCGGACGGACTCCGCGCCGAGCATGCGAAGGTCGAGGAACTCGTTCTCGTCGGGGAAGAACGTGGCGAGGTTGTCGGAGTTCGCGACCGTGATGTCCGGTACGTAGGCACGGGCGGCGAGGCTGGTGCGCACCTTGGAGTCGATGTCGCCGTCCGGGATCTGCGAGCCCTGCACCCTGAGCCCCGGCACCCCGGGGACACCGCGCCTTGCGGTGCGGAGCAGTTCCTCGCTCAGCGCGCCCTTCCAGTACCAGAGGCTGAGATGACCGGTGCCGGCGGAAGCCGACCCGCTGGGGGCGCCGCACCCCGCCAGGCCAGGCAGAGCGGCACCCGCGCCGCCCAGTGAGGCCCCCAGAAATCGTCTGCGGGACATCGTTCGGTGTTCCATGGGGGCGCACTCGCTTTCCGGACGTGCAAGGAAGACAACGATGTCGGCCGCCTCGTCCTGATCGGCCCGGCATCGTGCTGTGGGGAGATTCGAGAGTCCGTGAGCGTTCACGTGAACGTTGCCGTCGAGTATCGAGGCGGCCGAAAAGCAGTGTCAAGGGACGGGCACGGCTTATGTGTTGAGTCGAAGTACAGCCGCGTGGCGAGGTGTACGCAGCTGTACGCGGCCCTCAGGCCGAGGTGCGCACCACCAGCTCAGGGGCCAACCAGGCGTCGGCGCCCCGCAGGGGTTCCTCCCCTGCCCGTAGTCGGGCGACCTGTTCGACGGCCAGTCGGCCCAGTCGTCGTTTGTCGATGTGGAGGGTGGTCAGGGCGGGCTCGACCAGCTCGCCCAGCGACAGGCCGTCGAAGCCGAGGACGGCCAGGTCGTCCGGCACGCGTCGGCCCCGGCGCCGGGCGGTGCGCATGGCGCCGACCGCGATCAGGTCGTTGAAGCCGAAGACGGCGGTGATGTCGGGCCGGGTGTCCAGCAGCCGCTCCATGCCGGCCTCGCCCCCGGCCACGCTGTGCTCGGCACACAGCGCGATCCAGCTGTCGTCGACCGGCAGACCGTTGCGCCGGGCTTCCTCCAGGAAGGCCTGTCTGCGCGGGCCGGGGCCGTGCACCCCGTCCAGCATGCCGATCCTGCGATGCCCCGCGCCCACCAGATGGGCCATGCCCTGTTCGAGACCGGCGGCGGCGTCGATGCCGACGGCCGCGAAACGGGTCTGCTGCGGGCCGCGCTCGAGCAGCACCAGCGGTACGCCACCGAGGTGGCGGGCCAGCACCTCGTCGGGGCTCTTGAAGTAGCCGATGATCGCGTCGGCCTGGTGGGACAGCACGTCGAGCGCGTCCCGCTCGCGGGCCTCGTCGATGCGCGAGTCCCACATCACCACCTGCCAGCCGCGCTGCTCGGCCGCCTCCAGCACGCCGGCCGCCACCTCGGGGAAGAAGGGGTTCATCAGATCCGGGATCACCAGACCGGCCGTCACGGCCCCCTTCTGCACCATGCCGCGCGCGAACCGGCTCGGCCGGTAGTCCAGCAGCCTGGCCGCCTCCAGCACCCGTTCCTTGGTGGCGGGGTCGATCTCGCCCTTGTCGTTGACCGCGCGCGAGACTGTCTGGCGTGACACTCCGGCCAACTTCGCGACGTCGTGGATCGTGGCCCGGCGGCGCGTGCCGTCAGGTCGCTCGACACTCGTCTCCCACTGCTGATCGTCGGCGCGCACGGGGGCACTGTAGCGCTCCGCTCGGTGGGGCGGGGAAGGGTCGTCTGTCGGGTGCGGGGCCGTTGTGGCTGGTCGCGCCGTTCCTCGCGCCCCTGCCAGCGGACCCGGCACCGTCACGCTCTGCTCGGTGGGGCGGGGAAAGGGTCGTCCGTCGCGTGCGGGGCCGTCGTGGCTGGTCGCGCAGTTCCCCGCGCCCCTAGCAGCGCGACCGGCACCGTCACGCTCCGCTCGGTGGGGCAGGGAAAGGTCGTCTGTCGGGTGCGGGGCCGTCGTGGCTGGTCGCGCAGTTCCCCGCGCCCCTAACAACGCGACCGGCACCGTCACGCTCCGCTCGGTGGGGCGGGGAAAGGTCGTCGGTCGGGTGCGGGGCCGTTGTGGCTGGTCGCGCCGTTCCCCGCGCCCCTAGCAGCGCGCCCGCAGTGGTCAGAACAGTGCGCTGTAGGCGTTCAGGGCGGGCTGGCCGCCTAGGTGGGCGTACAGGACGGTCGAGTTCCGGTCGATCTCGCCGCGCTCGACCAGGTCGATCATCCCGGCCATCGACTTGCCCTCGTAGACCGGGTCGGTGACCATGCCCTCGGTTCGGGCTGCGAGGCGCATGGCCTGGAGGGTTGTCTCGTCCGGGATGCCGTAGGTGCCCGCGTGGTAGCGGTCGTCGAGTTCGATGTCGTCGATGGTCAACTCGCGCTTGAGGCCGATGAGTTGTCCGGTGTTGTGGGCGATTCGGGCGATCTGCTCGCGGGTGGTGGTGGGATTGGCCGAGGCGTCGATGCCGAGGACGCGGCGGGGGCGGCCGCCGGCCTCCTCCAGGGCGGCGAAGCCGGCGACCATGCCCGCCTGGGTGGAGCCGGTCACGGAGCAGACGATCACCGTGTCGAAGAAGACGCCCGACTCCCTCTCCTGTTCGGCTACTTCATGTGCCCAGCCGGCGAAGCCCAGTCCGCCGAGGGGGTGGTCGGAGGCGCCGGCCGGGATGGCGTACGGCTTGCCGCCCGACTCCTCGACCTCCCTGAGCGCCTGCTCCCAGCTCTCCTTGAAGCCGATCCCGAACCCGGCGCGTACGAGGCGTACGTCGGCGCCGGCGAGGCGGCTGACGAGGATGTTGCCGACCTTGTCGTAGACGGAGTCAGGCCAGTCCACCCAGCTCTCCTGGACCAGTACGCACTTCAGGCCCGCGCGGGCGGCGACGGCGGCGACCTGGCGGGTGTGGTTGGACTGCACGCCTCCGATCGACACGAGGGTGTCGCAGCCCTTGGCCAGCGCGTCGGCGACCAGGTACTCCAGCTTGCGGGTCTTGTTCCCGCCGTAGGCGATACCGGAGTTGCAGTCCTCGCGCTTGGCCCAGAGGGAGGCGCCGCCGAGGTGTGCGGTCAGGCGCTCCAGGGGGTGCACGGGGGACGGGCCGAAGAGGAGCGGGTAGCGCTCGTAGGAAGAGAGGGACATGGGGCGCCTCCACATGGTCACGGCATCGGTCGGCCGGGGTCGTCGGCCAGGTCGGCGAGGGTGCGCCAGATCTCCGCCGTGACCCGGACCGCCGCGTCCACGTCAGCGGCGGCACACGCCTCGATCAGTCGTTCGTGCAGCCCTGCCGAACGGCAGGTCCCGCCCTCACCGAAGCGCCGGCGCTCCAGGCGGCGGATGAGCGGGGTGTAGCGGGCGACGGTGGCGGCGGCCGCGCGGTTGCCGCTCACCCGCACCAGTACGTCGTGCAGTTCGTCGTCGGCCCGTAGAGCCAGGTCCACCTCGCCGGTCGAGACGGCCGCGGCGAAGCGGTCGTTCGCGGCGCGCATGATCTCCACGTCCGCGGGTGACAGCTGAGGTACTGCGACCCGGGTCACCAGCTCGTGCATGGCACCGACCACGGCGGCCGCGTCCCGTACGTCGGCGGCCACGAGCGGGGTCACCCGGGTTAGCTCTGCGGCTTGCTCTCCAGCAGCCCCTCGTCCACGAGCCGCGAGAACGCCTCACGCACCGGCGCCCGCGACAGCCCGAGCCGCTCCGCGAGATCGGCGTCCCGCACCACCGCGCCGGGCTCGATCTCCCCGGCCACGATGGCGTCCCGGATCGATTCGTACGCGCGGTCCCTGAGTAGGGTCCGGGCCACGGGTCGTATCGACATATTGAAATGTTAGATGTCAGTTGGGTGACAGACAAGGCCATGCTCTTCACCGAAGTCCTGACCACCAACCGTTCCCGGCATCCAGAGCCCACTGGATGGAGCCATGCTGCTTCCGGTCACGACGCCGTTCACGATCCACAGACAGGAGGGCACTACATCGACGCAGTAGGTCCTCTTCACACCGGCAGGGGCGATGGCAGTGATGCGGTCCCACATAATGGATTCCGCATATCCTCGCCTCCCAACGGCTGAACGACGAGAACCTCGGCTGCGCGTGGCCAAGGAAGCGAGCGCGGCAGCTTTGTGATCTGCCCGAAGCTGCACTACTTCACTCAGTTGCGTCACGGAACGACTATCAGCCACTCGTAGTCGCCACAACGGCTTGTCACTCTGATTGTTCTTCTTACTGCTGATACTGCTCTGGATACCGAGCCGCAGTAATGCATCGCCGAGTTGACGGACAAGCCCCTCGGAGATGTTGGCGAATTCCACCTGCCGCGCCCCCACCGAGCCGTCACTGTCGATCAGCCCGGCGATCAGACCACGAACAAACTCACGGCTGTAGGGGAGATCGGCTACGCGCTTTCCTTCGCCTTTAAGTCCCCACACTCGATGCGAAATCAGCAGATCGCGAAGCGCGTTGCGATGCCACTCGGGATCTACAAGCCGCACTCGCAGCCACGTGCCACAGTCCTCCACGTTGGCCCGGCATCCATGCTTGGCCGTGTATGCGTGAATCTGTCGAAGAGTTCCGTCGTCGTGGCCAACCCATGTCGGGGTACGCCCAGTCATATTGCCGTCGCCGAGCATCGATCCGACGAACCAGCCGTCCCACTCGTTACCGACGGCCCCGAAGAAGTCAGCACTGAGCGGCACAGGAGCTGCGCATCCCGGTTCGAGGCAGGAAGTCGCTCTCCAAGTTGGACGACGTCCGCCTTTCCGGCTTCGAACGGCCCACTGATGACTGGCTATTGCTTCGATCACTCGGCCAGACGCGAACTTCACGGCGAATACTGGCTGCGCACCGCCTTCTACCCAACGGACGGGACGGATGACCGCGAGGTTGCCGACCCCGCTGTCTCTCGGCGGATAAGGGCGCCCGGGTCTGGCTTCGCGAAGGTCCCATTCTTTGTCGTAGGCGAGAACGGAAAGCTCCGCAGCCACGACGTCCTCTACAGGAGCCACTGTGCCATCCGGCAGCCAGACCGGGGTTCCCTCAGCCAGGAAACTTCCGGCCGGAGCACCGCACCACTTACATGAACTGGACATACGGTGACCGTATGTCCAGCATGACCAGACCTCCCCTGAACCAACCAGGCGCCACCCGCACGAGTGAACGTACGTTCTACCGCCGCTGCCGCTTCCAGGGCCCGGTGATCGCCACCATGATGCCCGGTGTCTGGATGCTGGCGTACAGCGTCCGGCCGTCGCAGGAGAAGGTGACGCCCGCGAACTCGCTGTATTCCGGCTCGTCCTCGGTGCCGATGTTGAGTTCGTTGCGGGCGATGGGGTAGGTGCGGCCGCTGTCGGTGGCGCCGAAGAGGTGCTGGACGCCCTCGCCGTCCTCGGCGATGACGAGGCCGCCGTACGGGGAGACGGTGATGTTGTCGGGGCCGTCGAGGGCGCCGTCCTCGGACGGGTCGGGGTTGACGCCGAGGAGGACCTTCAGCGTCAGGGTGCGGCGCTTGGGGTCGTAGAACCAGACCTGGCCGTCGTGCGCGGCGCCGGGGCTCTCCTCACGGGCGTAGGAGGAGACGATGTAGGTGCCGCCGTCGCCCCACCACATGCCCTCCAGCTTGCGGGCGCGGGTGATCTCGCCGTCGGCGAACTGCTTGCGCACCGGCGTGGTCCGCGCGTCGCGGTCGGGTACGTCCACCCAGTCGACGCCGTACACCGTGCCGGTCTTCGTGGCGCGGGAGAGGTCGTCCACGAACTTGCCGCCCGAGTCGAAGCACCTGGGGGCCTGGAGGACGCCGGCGTCGTCGGGCAGCGTGCGGAACCTGCCGTGGCCGTACTCGAAGCCCTTCGGCGGGGTCCAGCGGAACAGCAGGCCGTTGGGGCCGGCGGCGTCCTCGGTGAGGTAGGCGTGGCCGCGCCTGGGGTCGATGACGACGGCCTCGTGGTCGTAGCGGCCGAAGAACTTCAGCGGCTTGGGGTCGCGGTTGGCCCGGCGGTCGCTCGGGTCGACCTCGAAGACGTAGCCGTGGTCCTTGGTCATGCCGTTGCTGCCGGCCCGGTCGGAGTTCTCCTCGCAGGTGAGCCAGGTGCCCCAGGGGGTGCGGCCGCCCGCGCAGTTGGTGGAGGTGCCGGCGATGCCGACCCACTCGGCGACCTGTCCGTCGCGGCGGACCTCGACGACCGTGCAGCCACCGGAGGCCGCCGGGTCGTAGACCAGGCCCTCGGTGAGCGGAACCGGGTACTTCCAGTTGGCGCGCGGGCCCTTCAGCTCGTGGTTGTTGACCAGGAGGGTGGTGCCGCGCGGCCCGTCGAAGGCGGCCGTGCCGTCGTGGTTGGAGGGCGTGAACTCGCCCGACTCCAGCTTGGTCTTCCCGCTGTACGTGATCACGCGGTACTTGAACCCGGCGGGCAGCGCCAGGATGCCCTTCGGGTCCGGGATCAGCGGCCCGTACCCCACACCGCCGGCGTGGGCGTCCGCCGCCTCCCCGCCCTCGGCCTCGGCCTCCGTCGACGCGAGCGCGTTCGGCGCGCTGGCGAGCACGCCGGCACTGCCCGCCAGCGCGACACCGGCCCCGGTGATCGCGGAGTTCCTGGCGAAGTCCCTACGGGTGAGCGACATGGTGTCTCCTGAGACAGTGGGTGCCGTGGAGGGTGGCGGACCTCGAGTCGGCGCAACGGTCCCGCCCATGCCTGAACGCGGGTTGAACGTGAGACGTCTTCAGGGCGCCCACTTCCATGAATCAACGCCGGGCGCGCGCACCCCCCTAGGGGCGCGGGGAACTGCGCGACCAGCCCCCACGCACCCGCACCCGCAAACGGCCGTCACCCACCCTGCTGCGACCGAGCCTTGAACGCAGCCTTCCGCGCCTCCTTGGCGATCTTCTTGTCCGGATGCAACCGCCCCATCGCCTCCAGCACATCCGCGGTAGCCGGGTGATCCACCCGCCACGCCGCCGCGAAGAACCCCCCGTGCTGCGCGGCCAGCCCCTCCACCAACGCCCGCAGCTCGTCGGAGTTCCCCTCCGCCGCCAGCTGCGCGGCCACCGTGTCGACGGTCAGCCAGAACACCAGCTCCTGGGACGGCGCGGGCACGTCGGAGAACCCGGCCTCGGTCAGCCACACCCGGGCCAGCCCGCCCAGCTCCGGATCGTCGAGAACCTCCCGCAGCGCCGGCTCGGCCTCCGCGCCCAGCAGGGACAGCGCCTGCTGGCAGCGCAGCCGCCGCAGCGGCGCCCCGGCGTCCAGGCCTCGCGCCGCCGCCAGCAACTCCCGTGCCGCAGCAAGAGGTTGACGTCGGGTCAGCCACATCTCGGTCTCGGCCTGCGCGGCGGCCTGCGGGAAGCCGGCCGTTCCGTCGAGCAGCGCGTCGGCGCCCTTGTTCGCGAGGTCCCCGACGGCGGGTGCCTCGAACCCGGCCTCCAGCAGCCGCGACCGCAGCCCGTACAGGCCGAGCGGGGTCAGCCGCACCATGCCGTAGCGTGACACGTCGGTGTCGTCGACGGCGGCCGACGCATCGCCGGCGCCCTCGCCACCGTCGGCCTCCGCGTCCACGTCCGCCATCAGCGCCTCGTCCACCGGCTGGTACTCCACCAGCCCGACCGGCTCCAGCACCCGGAACTGGTCGTCGAGGCGCATCATCGCGTCGGAGACCTGCTCCAGCACGTCGTTCGTGGGCTCGCCCATGTCGCTGGGCACGATCATCGACGCGGCGAGGGCGGGCAGCGGCACGGGTCCGTCGCCGGGGCCGTCCTCGCTGGCCGTCAGCAGGTACAGGTTGCCGAGGACCCCGTCGAGGAACTCGGCCTCGGCCTCCGGGTCCCAGTCCAGCGAGGAGAAGTCGATCTCGCCGCCGGTGTCGATCGCGTCCACGAGATCATCGAGGTCGGGCACGCTCGCGTCGGCGATGACCGTCTCCAGCGCCGCCAGCCACACCCCGAGCACGTCCTGCGGCGAACCGCCGGTCAGCAGCGCCAGGTCCGCGCCGACGGCCACCGTGCCGGCCTCCTCGTCGACGATCTCGACCAGCCCGGCGTCGACGGCCACCCGCCAGGCCTCGCCGGCGTACGCGGCGGCGTCGTCCCCGCTCAGCCCGAGCGCCTCGGCGGCCGCCGGCAGCTGCTCCTCGACGAGGCCGCCCCCGGCGTCGACCCGGGTGTCGGGTCCGGCCCAGCGGGCGAGCCGCGTGGCACGGGCGAGCAACGGCGTGGACAGCGCGTCCCGCGCCAGCTCCGCTTCGGGGTGCAGCCGCACCGGCGGCAGGGGGGAGCTGTCTGACATCGGCTGTTTCTCCTAGGGCGTTCTGCATGGCCGTATGCGACACGGCCCTCGGCCGTACACATCACGGCTCAACCGCTCAGCCTAGACGGATTTCCACCCATGCCACCCGGTTCATCTCCCCGTCGGGAGCCGTACATGGCCGAAACCTTGACAAGTGGCTTGACCAGGCAGGAGATTGACGCGCGTAGAAATCGGGCGGACATCTGTTCACTGTATTTTCTACGCGCGTCGCCGCCGCCCCACCGGTCGCGCCTGCACCAGCTTTGCCTCCAAGTTCCACGCACCACCCTCGTCCCGGCGCTCATTCACGTCCCCGGAGGGATTCCGTTGCCGAGCAAGAAGTCCGCGCGTCTCGCCGCGCTCACCGTCGCCGCCGTCTGTTCCGCCGCGTCCACCGTCGCCCTCACCGCCCCCGCGCACGCGGACTCCGTGCGCATCCATGACGTCCAGGGCAGCACCCGTATATCGCCGTACGCCGGCAAGCAGGTCACGGACGTGGCCGGAATCGTCACCGGCGTGCGCACCTACGGCTCGTCAAGAGGCTTCTGGATCCAGGATCCGGACGCGGACGACAACCCGGCCACCAGCGAGGCCCTCTTCGTCTACACCGACTCCACGCCGAAGGGTGTCGCCGTCGGTGACGCGGTCACGGTGTCGGGCACGGTGCAGGAGTACGTCCCGGGCGGCGCGGCCTCCGGCAACCAGTCGATCACCGAGATCACCAAGCCGACGTTCACCGTCGTCTCCAGCGGCAACGCCCTCCCGGCGGCCGTGGTCATCTCCGCCAAGTCCGTGCCGGACGCGTACGCCCCCGCCGGCGACAGCGCCGCGAACGGCTCGGTCAACGGCCTGCCGCTCAGGCCCAAGGCGTACGCCCTGGACTACTACGAGACCCTGGAGCACATGAACGTCCGGGTCGCCGACGCCCGGGTGGTCACCGGCACCGACCGCTTCAACGAACTGTGGGTCACGGTGAAGCCGCGCGAGAACGCGAGCCGGCGTGGCGGTACGGTCTACGGCTCCTACGACTCGCAGAACACCGGCCGCCTGCAGATCCAGTCCCTCGGCGCGGCGGCCGACTTCCCGAAGGCGAACGTCGGCGACACCCTCGCCGGCACCACCACCGGCCCGCTGGACTACACCCAGTTCGGCGGCTACACCCTGGTCGCGAGCGAGCTGGGCACGCTGGAGAGCGGTGCTCTGAAGCGGGAGACGACGCGGAAGCAGGGGCGCGGCGAGCTGGCGGTCGCGACGTACAACGTCGAGAACCTGGACCCGTCCGACGCCACCTTCGCCGAGCACGCCTCCGCGATCGTGAACAGCCTGCAGTCGCCCGACATCGTGTCCCTGGAGGAGATCCAGGACAACAACGGCGCGAAGGACGACGGTACGGTCGCCGCCGACCAGACGATGGGGAAGCTGATCGACGCGATCGTCGCCGCGGGCGGCCCGGCGTACGAGTGGCGCTCGATCGACCCGGTCGACAAGGCCGACGGCGGTGAGCCGGGTGGCAACATCCGGCAGGCGTTCCTGTTCAACCCGGAGCGGGTGTCCTTCGTGGACCGTGCGGGCGGGGATGCCACGACGGCCGCCGGCGTGACCAAGGTGAAGGGCAGGGCCGCGCTGACGGTCTCCCCGGGCCGTATCGACCCGGGGAACGCGGCCTGGACGAACAGCCGCAAGCCGCTGGCCGGTGAGTTCGCCTTCCGCGGCCGGACGGTCCTCGTGATCGCCAACCACTTCGCCTCCAAGGGCGGCGACCAGTCGCTGCACGCGCAGTACCAGCCGCCGGTCCGCAGCTCGGAGACCCAGCGCCACCTCCAGGCGACCGCGGTGAACGCGTTCGTGAAGGACATCCTGGCCGTCCAGAAGAACGCGGACGTCGTCACGCTCGGCGACATCAACGACTTCGAGTTCTCCGGCACCGCCAAGCTGCTGGAGGACGACGGCGCCCTGTGGTCGGCGATCAAGTCGCTGCCCCGGAGCGAGCGTTACTCCTACGTCTACCAGGGCAACGCCCAGACGCTGGACCAGATCCTGATCAGCCCGTCGATCCGGAAGTCCTGCGACTTCGAGTACGACAGCGTGCACATCAACTCGGAGTTCAACGACCAGATCAGCGACCACGACCCGCAGGTGCTGCGGTTCCGCCCGTAACCCTGCGCGCGGTTCAGGGCTGGCTGAACACGCCGTTCAGCCAGCTCTGCCAGGCGGCTTCGCACTCCTTGATGTCGGCGCCCGGCGTGAAGTCGTGCAGGGAGATGCCGACCGGGTGGCCCCAGTGGTTGCGCCCGAAGACGCGGGTGAGGCCCCGGTCCGTGCGCAGCCCGATGAAGTAGGGGTTGCGGAAGTCGACCACGGCGTCGAACTCGTCGGGCCCGTGGACCCGCACGCTCGTACCGGCGGCCACGTCCTCCCCGACGCCGAGGGCCCGCCCGACGGCGGCCAGCGCGTCGGCTGCCTTCGACGCCTCGGGGCCGTCGAACGTGGCGAAGGCGGCCGGCCGGGGCGCGAAGTGGACCAGGTACTCGCGCAGGGTGTGCAGATAGAAGTCGGTGTGCTTGGCGGCACCGTCGTACTGGTTGTCCCAGTCGTCGACGAAGACACCGCTGTGCACGTACCGCACCCAGGCGCGCCGGCCCTCGTCACGCGGCTCGATGGTGTAGTCGAGCTGGTTCTTCGACTGTTCGGCGATGCCCTCGACGTCCTCGACGAGGTTGGTGTAGCGGTGCGGCGGGTCCCAGGCGGTGACCGTCGACCCGAAGGGCCCCCGGCCGCCGACCCGGGGCTCCGGCGGTTCCATCGGCCAGAGGTAGCCTCCGGTTCCGGTGGTGACCGCCTCCCAGACCTCCTGGGGGGTGGCGTCGACCTCGAACTCGCGGGCGATCTCGAATTCCTTGGACATGGCGGGCTCCTGGGTCCTACTGCTCGATTTCCTGGGCGGGCTGCTGGTCCTTGACCGTGGGGTGTACGGCGACGACGATCCGGTGATCGCGGCCGCCCTCGGCGTCGGGCGCGTCGTACTTGCGGATCAGCGCGCTCACGCCGGCCGTCAACTCCTGGATGAACGCGGCTCGTTCGGCGGCCGAGGCGAAGCGGACCTCGCCGTCGAGCGCGTATGTGGCCAGCCGCTTGCGGGCCTTCGTGGCGCCGGTGATCAGCGAACCGACGTCGCGGACGAGCCGGGCCCCGAGGGCGAGCAGCCAGCGGGCCGAGAGCTGGTCACGGAAGCGGTCCGGGTCCGGCTGCACGGAGGCGAGCGCGAGCGGCGAGATGACGTACGACGCGGCGGTCGCGCGCATGAGCCGCTCGGTGACGTTTCCCTTGCGGCGCTCCCCTGCCAGCTCGACGAGGCCGTGCCGCTCCAGCGCCTTGAGGTGGTAGTTCACCTTCTGCCTGGGCAGCCCGACCTTGCCGGCCAGCATGGCGGCCGACGCGGGTCCGGCCGCCAGTTCGGCGAGCAGCCGGGCCCTTATGGGGTCCAGGGAGACGGCTGCGGCCTCGGGGTCCTCGATCACGGTGACGTCCAGCATGCGTCCAGCGTCTCACCGAAAACTTTTTTTGTCCAGACGAGAGGAGTGTTCGGCTGGAAGTGCGGTGTGAAGTGTCCGGCGTGAAGTGTCCGGTGCGGGACTTCAGGCGGGCACGAGCCCGAGCGCGTGGTCGTACCGGCTGACCGTGCTGCCCTTGAGGCCCGGCCAGTTCTGTACGCGATGCCACAGCTCCGTCGCCGAGCCGACGCCGTCGCCGGGGGCGGCGAGGGCATCGGCATGGGCCTGGGCGCTCTCCCACTCGGCGTAGTTGAGGACACGGGTGCCGTCGGTGCTGAGGTGGAAGTGGGCAGAGATGCCGCCGGGGTGGGGGTTGGGCTCGGCGTCCAGCGCCTCCAGGACGGCGTCCACCCAGGCGCGCTGCCGCTCGGGGTCGGGCCCTTCGAACTCGACGTCGACGATCACGACGCAGCCGGGGACACGCGGGTCGCCCTCCCGGCGGACGCTGCGGTAGCGCCGGTACCGGCCGAGCCCCAGCCGCTCGATGCCGGGTACGGCGGTGTCGATCTCGTCGACGCGCTCCTGCCGGTGTGTCCGCACGAACGACTCGTAGGCCCGCTCGCCTCGCCACTGCGAGTGATGGAGGAGGGTGGAGCCGTCATGGCCGGTGTAGACGTGGTAGCCGAGCAGATCGCCGGCGGGCCAGGGCCGGCCCTCCCAGGTGCGGGCGATGGCCTCGACGGTCCGCTTCTGCCGCGACGGGGTGCCCACCCGCCAGGTGCTGAAGAAGGGGGCGCCGACCTCGGGGCGGGTGAGGTCGGGGTGGGCGTCGGTACGGCGGGTCATGGATGCCTCCGGGGCAGGTGATCGATGCGTTCACCGATCACCTTTCGTCCTCAACCAAACTTGAGGTCAAGACGCGACCGACGTCATGCGGCCCGTCCGCGTTTCGAGGACGAGGCTCCTTCAGGGTTCAGCCGGGGCGGTGGTGGGAGCGGTCGTCGCGACGCGGGTGCTGCGCAGGCGGGGGCGTGGGTCCTCCTGACCCGGGTCTG
>NZ_JAKEIP010000203.1 GCF_021474425.1 Streptomyces muensis
CCCCAGACCCCGCCCGCTCCGTCCGGCTCCCCGGCCGGCGGACCCCCGCAGCGCCAGGCCCCGACCGGCAAGCCCGGCGACGCCGGCCGCGCGATGGCCGCCCGCATGTTCGGCACCGGCGACCAGGCGGCCTGACCGGCCGCCGCTCCGCACCACCGCACCACCCCTGGGACCACGCCCACCCCCTTCCTCCCCGTGGACGACGGCACCAACTGCGGTGCCCCGCTCTTCTGCTGCGCCCGTCCCACGGGAGGACGACCCCGGCATGGATATCCAGCCGATCACCACCACTCAGAGCCTGCGGGTCGGTCGCCCCTGGCTGCTGTCCAGCCACGGCACCGAGACCAACCAGACGATCACCCTCGACGTTGCGAAGTTCGCGGAGAACACCCACTGGGTGCGCGGCATCAAGACCGTCGAGGCGCATTTCAAGTCCGGCCTGCCGCTGGCCCGCAACGCCACCAGCGGCCTGTACGAGCCGTACGACCCGGCCGCGACCGACGGCCACGAGGTCCTCGCCGGCTTCCTCGACACCGAGACCGCCTTCGGCGTCGGCGCCACCCGCATCGGCGCCGCGCTGCGCATCCACGGCCTCGTCGCCCCGGCGAAGCTCCCGGTCGCCTTCGACGCGACCGCCGTGAAGAAGACCACCGCCTCCGTCACCTACGCATCCTGAGAGGGAGCCCCGTCATGCCGACCGAGATGCACGACATGCTCGAGCTCCTGCTCCGGGAGCTCACGGCGACCGACATCAACGCGTTCGTCCGCGCGATCCCCGGGCCGGAGGACTACGAGCTGACCCGCAGCGTGCTGCCGGAAGTCCGCCTCAACACCGTCAAGTGGAGGGTGAAGCGGACCAACCGCCGGGTGCCGGCGGCCAAGTACCGCGCCTGGGACGCGACCACGCCCATCGCGACCCGCGAGATCACCATGGTCGAGACCGAGGGCAAGCTCCCGCCACTCGGCCAGAAGTACCTCGTGGGCGAGATGGAGCAGATCCTCCTCGACGCCGACCGCGGCGCCAACTCCGACGAGCTGGTCCAGGCCGTGTATGACGACGTCGCCGCGCACGTGCTGTCCATCCGCTCCCGCATGGAGCTGGCCGCCGGTGACCTGTTGGCCGACGGCAAGTTCACGCTCAAGGGCGAGAACAACCTGTACATCGAGTACGACGCCCAGGTGCCGGCCGCCCACATGCCCACCGCTCCGGTGCCGTGGACCGACCCGACCGCCGACGCCCTCGCGGACGAGATGCGCTGGATCCAGGCGCTGCGCGACGCCCGGGCACCGCTGCCCACCCGGATCTTCACGTCCTTCAAGGCCAAGAGCCTCCTCGCGGGCAACCAGTCCTACCGGGCGGCCTACTACGGGTCGCTGCTCGGCTCACAGATCCCCACCGCCGTCCTCGCCCCCAACGAGGTCGACGCCGTGCGTGCGCGGTACGGGCTGCCGCCGATCACCGTGTACGACGTGCAGATCCCCCTGGACGACGGCACCAACCCGCGGGTACTGCCGGAGAACCTGTGGCTGATGCTGCCGCCCAACCCGCGCCAGTGGGGCGAGACGCAGTACGGCATCACCGCCGAGTCGCTCGTGCTGTCCCGCGGCACCAACCCCGCGATCCTGCGGGAGGACGCGCCCGGCATCGTCGTCACCCACGGCTACACCGACGACCCGGTCACCGTGTGGACCAAGGTCGCGGCCTCCGCCATGCCGGTGATGTACGTGCCGGACATCCACATGGCCGCGCGGGTGTGGTGACCGTGCCCCGACTCCTCTCCACCGTCTACGTCAAGGACCCGACCTCGCACGAGTGGGTCATCTGCGAGGCCGGAACCGAGCCGGAGCCGCACCTGGCCCAGCTCATCCGCACCCCGTCCGCGTGGGAGAACGGCGAGGTGCCCGAGCCCGACCCGGCGGACACCCCGGCGGCGCCCGACCCGGGCGCGGGCGGGCAGGAGCCCGCTGCCCAGGAGCCGGCCGAGCCGGAACCGAAGCAGCCGGAGAACAAGCCGCGCACCCGGCGCACCACCGCCAAGGCCGAGGAGTAACCCGGCCCTCGCCGTCCGGTACGGGCCGGGCCCGTCCTCACCCGGCCCGTACCGGACCCCTTTTCTTCCCACCCGTCTGGGGCTGCCCCATGGACGACGCCTCCCGCCGCTGGCTGCTGGCCACGCTCGGCCCGGCCACCGACACCACCGACCTCGACCAGCGCTACGCCCGCCTGCACTCACTGCGCGCCGTGGCGCTCGAGGTGCTGCGCGAACGCCGCGCGACGCTGCTTGCCCAGCCGCTGAAGGTGTCACTGTCCGGCGTCGTCTCCGTCGACACCAGCGGCAACGTGGCCGCCTTGGACCGGCAGATCGAAGAGCTGGAGGACCCCGCCACGCCCGTCCCCGGCGAGGAGACCCCCGGCGACGGCGACGGCCCGGGCGGCGGCGTCCTGTACCTGCGCGAGCGGCCCCGCCGATGAGCACCCCGCGCGAAACCACCCGCGACGAGGCCCTCGGCCAACTCATCGCAGCCGCCCAACGCCAACTCGAGGCCGACTGGCTGCTGCTGACCACCGCTCAGCAGACCGTCCTGCGGGCCCTGTCCAGCGCGCGGCGCCGCGGCGCCCGGCCCGGCGCCGTACCGCCCGCCGTCCGTACGGCGCTGGCCGCCTTCACCGCGGCGACCGCCCGCTTCAACACCGACGTCGGCGCGCTCGTCGAACGGTGGACCGCCGTCGACCTGCCCAGGGCCTACCGGCTCGGCGCCGAGGACGCGCTGCGCTCCGCCCTGCTCACACCGGACGCCCGCAGGGCGGCCTTCGAGTGGAGCCCAACCCACCAGGACGTGCTGTCCGTCCTGACCGCGGCCTGCTACCCGGTCCTCATCCGCCGCATCACCGACATCGTCCGCCGGGCCCAGGCGTTCGCCCGGGCCGCCACCGCCGCCGCCCGCGCCCTTGATCCGCCCACCACGGACGACCTGGCCACCCAGCACCCGCTGGACACCGTCCCCTACGGCCGCGGCACCCAGCACCCGGCCGCCTCCTGGGCCCGGGCCGCGCTGTCCGCGCAGTCCGTCACCGTCGCCAACACCGGCGCGCTCACCGCCACCACCGCCGACCTCGAGGCCCGCTGGGTGCAGGTCACCGACGGCCCCGAGTGCGGGTGGACCAGCCATCCCGAACCCGACCGCGCCCACGACACCCTCCGCTCCGCCGAGGAAGCCGCCATCTACCCGATCGCCCATCCGGGATGCCTGCGCCGCTTCATCCCCCGCCCGGACCTCAACCACGACCCCGCCATCGAGGAGGGACAACCCGTATGAGCGCCCCGACCGCCCCGAGAACCGACCAGCCCCTGGTCATCGGCCGGATCGTCCACTACGTCTCCCGCGGCAGCGCCGACGGCCGCTACCCCAGCACCTGCCGTGCCGCGCTCGTCACCGCCGTCGACGAGGCCGGACAGCCCGCCCTCGTCGTCTTCAGCCCCGAGGGCTTCTTCTTCAGCGGCCCCCTGCCGCACGCCGACGCCACACCGCTGGCCCCCGGCACCTGGCACTGGCCCACCATCGGTGAGGACGGCAGCCGATGCGCCTGATCGTCCGCGCCCCCGGCCGCGAGATCGAGATCGAAGTCGGCCAGAACAGCACCGCCGCCCTCAAGGCCGCCGAGACCACCGCGCTGCGCCTGCTTCAGGCCCTGCCCGCCGAACCGCCCGCCGACGACGTCCCCTTCGGGTTCGCCGTCAGCACCGACACCGAACGCGCCGACCCGCCCCCGGAAGCGGACGACCCCGAGTAGCCACCCGCCACCACCGCCACCGAGAGACGAGGACTCCCCGCCATGCAGGAACCCAGCCTGGCCGACGACCTGCACTCCGTCCGCATCACCACCGACGGAGTGCGCGCCGGCGTCACCCTCGCCGGGCACGAGGTCTCCGCGTCGCTGTCTGGCTACGCCCTCGAGCACCGCGCCAACCAGCCCCCGCTGCTCGTGCTGTACGTCCGCCCGCCGGTCGACGCCGCCGTCTTCGACGGCTACGCCCAGGTCGCCGTCGCCAGCGAAGTCCCGCCCACCGAGGCCATCGTGGCCTTCCTGGCCGGCATCGACCCGTCCCGCCTGCAGCAGGCCGCCCTCAATCGCGACGACCTCGACGGCAGCCCCACCGAGCTGACCACCGCCATGCTCCGCCAGCTCACCGAGTGGGCCGGAGGCCGCCCATGACCCTCGACCTCCGCTTCCTCGGCGCGCTCGTCGAGGACCTCGTGATGGGCGACACCATCCAGATCAGCCGCCCGGCCGGGCCCCCCATCCTCAACCCGGACACCGGCGACCTCGAGGCCCCGCCTCCGCACGTGGTGTACGAGGGTCCCGGCGCCGTCCTCGACGACACCGCCGCCCCCGGCATCACCGTGCCCGTCGCCGGCCAGCCCTACCCGGACGACCCCAAGACCACCTACCGGCTGCTGACCCCCGTCGACGCCCCGGTCGCCGCCCGCGACGACACCGTCCGTGTGCTGCGCGCCGCCCAGGATCCGGCGCTGGTCGGACGGACCTGGCGCTGCGCCCAGCCGGGCTTGGCCGCCACCGTCATCGCCGTCCGCGTGACCTGGCTGGACGAGAACAACCCGCGAGGGGCCAGCCCATGAGCCCCGCCCGGCGCTTCACCGACCCCGACCAGCTCGCCGCCGCCATGGCCCAGGCCGCCGCCCGGGTCGGCCCGGCCACCGCCCGTGCCGTCGGCCACGAGGCCATGGTCTTGCAGGCCCTCATCCAGGCCGCCGCCAGCGGACGGCCCGGCCCGAACGTCATCACCGGCCGCTACCGGGCCAGTTGGCAGGTCCAGGTCCGCCCCCGCCGGCACGGCGCCACCGCCACGGTGGGCACCTTCGCCCCCCAGGCCCGCCGCCTGGAACTCGGCTTCTACGGCGCCGACTCCCTCGGCCGGGTCTACGCCCAGCCGCCCTTCCCGCACGTCACCCCGGCGCTCGCCCTGATCCAGCCCCGCTTCGCCGAACGGATCGCCACCGCCGCGATGGGGGCCTTCGAATGATCGAACGCCGCCTCGTCACCCAGGCACTGGGGGCACTGCTCGCTACCGCGACCGGCAAGCCGTGCGGCGCCGGGGCGCTGCCCCAGGTCGACGGCAAGCCGGCCGAGCCGCCGTACTCCGTACTGCGCTCCCTCACCCTCACCCTGGACGGGGCCCCATTCACCGACCGGCACGAGGACAGCGACACCTACTACCAGGTCGACTGCGTGGCCCGCACCCACGCCCAGGCGGAATGGCTCGCCGACCGCGTCCGCACCGCCGTCCTCGGACGCGACACCGACGGGGCCTGGCTGCACGCCCTCACGGTGCCGGGCTTCAGCTGCTACGCCCGCGAACTGGCCCTTGACGCTGGCCCGGAGGACGACCCGGCCGCCGTTATCGTTTCTTATGTGATCAGATTCCAGCTCCGCTGGACCCCGGCGACCGGCTAGCCCGGCTCGCCACCCCGCACCGCGGCGGCCCCTTTCGCGGACACGGCACCAGCACCTGGTGACCGACCTGCACTGACGCGCAGACCCGAGGGGCCCATCCCATGGCACTGCCCACCGCCAAGACGGTTGAGAAGTACAGCCGCCGTGGCGTCTCCATCTTCCTGTGGCTGCCGACCATCGCCGACGCGGCGAACCTCAAGCCGACCCGCGCCGAACTCGACGGCAGCACCAACCTGTCCGCGGCGATCGCCAACATCTCCGGCTTCACGCTGGAGAACCAGAGTATCGAGACGCCCGACATGGGCGACGACTTCGATTCCTCCATCCCCGGATCCGACAAGGCCGAGGACTCCTCGTTCACCTTCTACGAGGACAAGGTCAGCGACGAGATCGAGCAGCTCCTGAAGAAGGGGACCATCGGCTACGTCGTCATCCTCCGCAAGGGCGACGTCCCCAACTCCAAGAGCATGGACGTCTTCCCGGTCCGCGTCGGCTCCCAGTCGCCCGCCTTCACCACCGACAACGAAGCGGCGAAGTTCGAGACGAAGTTCACCATCACCCGCCGCCCGGCCCAGGGCCTGGCCGTCCCGGCCGTCGGCAACACCGCGACCAACAGCACGAAGAAGGAGCTGACGTCGTGAGCGCCGCCGTCCACACCGAGCCGCCGGCCGCCGCCGTGGCCGCCGATGCCCACTGGTCCGCGAAGATGGCCCGGCTGCGGGCCCGCAAGGCCGCCGAAGTCCCCCTGTACCTGTGGCAGGACCAGGGCCTGCGCGACCGCTTCGAGGAAGCCCTGCGGCAGGCGAAGAACCTCCGCCAGCTCGTCGACGCCGACCCGGGCAACGACGCCCTGGCCAAGGAGGCGAAGGCGGCCGAGGCCGCCCTCGAGGAGGCCCGCGCCGCGTACGAGGCCGACTGCGAGGTCCTCACCTTCCGCGCCCTGCCCGGTGACGCCTTCGCCGAGCTGGTCAAGGAGCACCCGCCGACGGAGGAACAGGCCGAGTCCGGCTCCGACTGGAACGAGGACACCTTCCCCGCCGCCCTCATCTCCGCCGCCAGCGTGGACGGCATGAGCGAGGACGAGGCCACCGATCTGCTCGCCTCCTGGGGCATGGCCGACCGTGTCGAACTCTTCCAGGCCGCGCTCGCCGCGCAGAACACCAAGCGCAGCGACTGGGGAAAAGGCTCCGGGCCGACCCGCAGCTGAGGGCCGAGCTGGAGCTGTGCGACCGCTGGGGGATCCCGCACAGCGCCTTCCTCGGCGGTGACGGCACCTGGACGCCGGTCGACCGGGCCAAGGCCCTCGCCTACCGGGAGCTGCAGCGGCTCACCTGCCCCGACTGCGGCACCCGGCACGACGAGTGGGACGAGGACGCCGGCGGCGACCGCTTCGCGTACGTCGGCACCACCTCCCGCTGCCCCGGCTGCGAGCTGATCGCCCACGAACGCGATCACGTCCCCGACGGCCAGCACGGCTACGGCGTGAAGGTCGGCCTCATCCCCCGAGCACTGCACGAACAGCGCACCCGGGCGCGCACCCGCCGGGATCACCGCCTCTAGCGAGCGGAAAGGAGAGCGGCGGTGGTCGCGTGGAGCCTCTCTGTTGCCCTGACGGGCAACGGCGACGGGCTCGTGCGCACCCTGAACCGCTCCCGCCGCGAGGCCCGCGACCTCTCCCGCGAACTGGCCGCCGTCCGCCGGGAGGTGGGCCGCCTTGGCGCGGGCGACCGCTCGCTGCGCACGCTGGCCACCGGCCTGCGCGGCGCCGCCACCCCGCTGCGCACCCTGCGCACCGGTGCCTCCTCGGCGGGCCGGGACCTGCGCCGCCTGGGCAGCGACGCCAACCGGGCCGCCAGCGCCCAGCGCTCCAGCGCCCGCGCCTCCCGGTCCGCGGCCACCGACCTGCGGGCCATGTCCCGCCAGCTGCGTACGGCCACCACCGATCTGGCATCCCTGGCCCGGGCGGCCCGCAACGCCGACGGCCGCCTCGCGGGCATCGGCCGCCGCGGCACCCGCTCACTGCACGACACGGAGTCCGCCACCCGCCGTCTGCGCTCCGAACTGGCCGGGCTGACAGGGCTGTTGGCTGGGGGAGGACTGGTCCTCGGTCTGCACGAACTGATCGAGAACGGCAACGAGTACCAGCGCGGGATGGCCACCTTCGGGGCGGTCACCGGCGCCACGGCATCGCAGATGCAGCGCGCCTCGTCCACCGCCAAGGCTCTGGGCGCCGACATGGAGCTGCCCACCGCCACCGCCGGCGGTGCCGCCGAGGCGATGGTGGAACTGGCCAAGGCGGGCTTCCGCACCGACCAGGCCATCAGCGCCACCCGGGCGTCGCTGCAGCTGTCGGCCGCCGCGAACGTCAACGCCGCAGATTCCGCCAAATATCTCGGCGATATGATGGATCAATTCGCCCTGGGTGCCGATCAGGCGGGCCGTGCGGCGGACATTCTCGCGGCGACCGCAAATGCCGCATCCGGCGACATCATCGATATCTATTATTCGATGAAATATGCCGGGCCTGTAGCCCATGGCCTGGGCGTTTCCATGGAAGAGGCCGCCGCAGCGGTCGGCATGCTCGGTAAGGCCGGTATTCTCGGCCAAACCGCAGGAACAACCCTCCGGGGTATTTTCACCAATCTCGCGAACCCCACGAAGAAAATGACCGAGGGTCTGCGCGAGATGGGCATCGAGGCGTGGGACACCGAGGGCCGCTTCAAGGGCCTGCGCTACGTCATCGACAAGCTGAGCCACGCTCAGCACGAGATGTCGCAGCAGGACTTCACCGCTGCCGCGGCAAAGGCGTTCGGCAAGCCCGCCCTCTCCGGCGCGATCGCGCTCGCCCACCAGGGCGTCGTCTCCTTCGACTCCCTCAACCAGGCCGTCAACGAGAACGGCGCGGCGGCGACGATCGCCGCGGCGAAGAACCAGGGCTTGGCCGGCGCCATGGTGCTGCTGAAGAAGCAGACCCGCCAGACCGGCCTGGAGATCTACGAGGGACTCGCCCCGGGCCTGGAGTGGCTCACCCGCGGACTCACCTCCGGACTGGCCTCCGCCACGCCGTACATCACGGGCGCCATCGGCTACGCCCGGGACCTGACCACTCTGTTCGGGCCCGACCTGGCCGCGCAGGCCCGCGAAGGGCTCGGCGGCCTGGTCGACGAGGCCAAGGGCCTCCTCGAGCCGCTGAAGGAACTGGGGGAGACCGCTCTCGCCGACGGACTGCACGTCCTCATCAGCGCCGGGCAGGCCCTGATGACGGTGCTGGACAACCTCGCCCAGGGCGTCACCCCGATCGGGGAGGCCCTGGCCGACCTGGGCAGCGACACGGACGGCGCGGCCAACTCCCTCGACGTCATCGTCCTCGTCCTGGACGCGGCAGCCGCCGCCGTGGAGGCCCTCTCCACGGTCCTGGTCCCCATCGGGCAGGTCGTCGGCGGACTCGTCTCCGTCTTCGGTGCGCTCCCGGGGCCCGTGCAGACCGCGCTGTTCGGGCTGCTGCTGTACCGCCGGGTCGGCCCGATCATGTCCGGCCTCGCCAGCACCATCAGCGGCCGGGTCACGGGCGCGGTCAGCAGCCTCAACTCCCAGATGGCCGTGCAGCGCAGCCTCGCGACCGCCTCCGGCCAGTCCATCACCCGGTACGGCGCCGCGTTCGCCGTGCTGCAGACCCGGGTTCCGATCATCGGGCAGATGGCGTCCTCCTTCCGGACCGCCTCCTCCGCCGGGTCGGGGTTCACCGGCACCCTCAACGGCATCACCCGGGCCGCGGGCACCGGCCTGCGTGGCGCGATGACCGGGCTGATGGGCGCGATGGGCGGGCCCTGGGGGCTGGCGCTGGCCGGCGTCACCGTCGGCCTCGGACTGCTCGCCGCCCAGCAGCAGAAGGCCGCCCAGGCCGCCGCCGAGCACCAGGAGCGCATTGCCGACCTGACCCGGGCGCTGCGCGACTCCGGCGGCGTCATCGACGAGAACGTGCGGGCCGCCGCGGCCCAGACCCTCCTCGACTACAAGCTGCACGACAGCAAGACCAAGCTGGTCGACGTCCTGGAAGAATCCGGCGTCTCCATGCGGACCCTCACCGACGCCTACCTCGGACAGGGCACCAGCCTCGCCGCTCTGGAGAAGAAGTACCGCGACCTGGCCGAGGCCAACAAGGAGTACGTCGACTACGCCGCCGGCAAGGCCAGCAAGCTTGAGTACACCGACACCGGCGAGCGGTACAAGAAGGCGGCCGACGCGCTGAAGTCGATGCGCGGCGAGATGGAGCAGGGCGTCAAGGACGCCAAGCGGCTCGCGGAGGCGCAGAATCCTTCCGGCCGGGCGCTGAGCGCGTACGACAAGCTCAAGGTGGCCGTCGGCGCGCTCGCCGACCGCACCGCCGACGCCGACCAGCGCACCCGCGCCCTGAAGGACGCCCTCGACCTGCTGTCCGGCGGGTCGGTGAGCCTGCAGGCGGCCCAGGCCCGGCTCAACGAGGCCGTCCTCAACGCCAGCGAGGCCGTCGACGACCAGATCAAGAAGTCCGGCGACTACGGCAAGAAGCTCGTCGGCCTCAACGGCACCCTGAACACGACCAGCCGCAACGGGCAGCAGCTGTTCAACAGCCTCAACAACATCTCCGACGCCGCCGCGTCCTCCGCGATCGCCTCGTTCGACTTCGCGCAGAAGCAGGGCAAGGACCTGCCGCAGTCGCTGCAGGCCGCGCGCACCGAGATGGACAAGGCCCGCAAGTCCGCCCTGGACCTGCTGGCCCAGTACGGCGTCACCGGCGCCCAGGCCCAGCAGGTCGCCGACCAGATGGGTCTGATCCCCGGCCAGGTGTCGATCCTCCTGCAGACCAAGGGAGTCGACCAGACGCTGGCCGAACTCCTCGCCGTGCAGGCCGAGTTCGCGCGCGTCCCCGACAAGCGCACGATCACCGTCGACGCGCTTGGGGAGCAGGCCAAGAAGGAGCTGGAGGACCTCGGCTACGCGATCGAGCTCATCCCCGGCACCCGCGAATACAAGATCACCGCTCCCACGCAGGGCGCCCGTGCCGAACTGGGCCTGCTCGTCAGCGCCCTGTCGTCGGTCCCCGCGGGCAAGGACGTCAAGGTCGACGCGAAGACCGCCGTCGCCGTCGGCGGCCTCGACTCCGTGATCGCCAAGATCAAGGCCACCCCCGGCGCGAAATCCGTCACCGTCAAGACGCTGAACAAGACGGCGATGGATGCCCTGAACAAGGTCGGCTTCACCACCCGGACGCTGCCCGACGGCAGCGTGGAGGTCACCGCCAAGACCGGCACCGCCCTGTCCAACATCGCCGCGGTCCAGGGCGCCCGGGACCGGCTCAGCGACAAGTCGATCACCATCACCACCAAGCACGTGTCGGTCTTCTCGAACCTCGGCGCCGACCCGTCCAGCCTCGCCGACGCGCTGCGCAAGCAGGCCGACAACGTCCGCAAGCAGGCCGACGGCGGGATCGTCGACTTCTACGCCGACGGCGGCATGCGCAAGGAGAACCACGTCGCGCAGATCGCCAAGGGCGGCTCCTGGCGAGTGTGGGGGGAGGACGAGACTCACGGGGAGGCATACGTCCCCTTCGCCCACTCCAAGCGGCCCCGTTCCCGCCGGATCACCGAGGAGGTCGTGCGCCGCCTGGGCGGAGACCCGTCCGGGATCGACTGGTACGCCGACGGCGGCCTGTCGGACTTCTCCTACACCCCGGCCTCGTACACCACGCTGTCGTCGATCGCGAGCGAGTCCCAGAACAAGAAGGGCAACTTCAGCCTCGACATCTTCCTCAAGAAGCTGAAGGCGTCCTCCAAGGCGATGTCCCGCTGGCGCCGCGACCTGTCCACCGTCGCCGCCCGCGCCGGCACCGACGTCGCCAAGGCCCTCGAGGAGATGGGCGAGGACGGCGTCGCGCTGACCCGGAAGATGGCCACCGGCTCCGGCAAGTACGTCCGCCAGATGACCAAGGAGCTCAAGGCCCTCGCCGAGGCGTCCAAGGCGAGCCTGGGCGACTACACCGGGCAGCTCAAGAGCGCCGTGAAGGACCAGACCGCCTTCCAGCAGAACCTGGCCAAACTGGCCGCCTCCGGCTATGGCGACCTCGCCGCGCGCCTGGCCGAGCAGGGCGACCAGGACGCCGAGGACCTCGCGGCCCAGGCGGTCAAGAGCCCGAAGAAGGCGAAGGCCGCCAACGATGCCTCCAAGGCGGCGGGCAAGACGCTCTCGGACGAGCAGATCGCCACCCTCGTGAAGATCATCGGGGCGACGAAGTCGAAGACCACCGGCATCCACGCCATCGCGGACGCGACCGGCCTCGACGAGGACGAGATCATCACGGTGGCCACCAAGGCCACCGCCCAGATCAAGAAGGCCCTCGGCTCCCGCGCGACACGCCTGCTCGCCGACCTCACCAAGGCAAACAAGGGCCTCGCCTACGCCGACGGCGGCATCCGCGAGGGCATCTACGCGACCTCGGGCGGCCTGGTCCGCTTCGCCGAACCGAGCACGCAGGGCGAGGCGTACGTGCCGCTCGCCCTCGGCAAACGCCGCCGCGCCACCGCCGTACTGGGCGACGTCGCCGGGCGCTTCGGCTACGCCCTCACCGGCCTGCAGGACGCCGCGGCCGGCCGCGTGCAGGTCATCGTCGTCCAGCAGGCCGCCCCGCTGATCGGCAACCAGACCATCCAGATCGACCGTCCCGGCGCCACCGAACAGCAGATCGCCGCTGCCGTCGGCTACCAGCTGCGCCGCGCTCAGCGAGGCGGGGTGCAGCACCGATGAACGCCATCCTCAAGGACCATCAGCACGAACTGGGCGGCGTCGTCATCGGCACCGGCACCCCGGTCCCCATCGCCGCCATCGAGGGCCTGGGCCGCGCCGAGGTACGCACCGCCGACGTCGACCCGCCCAGCGCGGACGGCATCTGGCTCGGCGCGGACTACTTCACCGGCCGCACCGTCCGCATCGACGCCGCGATCAAAACCCCCGGCGACCAGGCCGCCGCCCTCGACCTCCTCGCCGCAATCCAGGACGTCCACGACGACCCCGCGCTGCGCCTGACCGGCGGCGCCACCACCGAACTGCGGCTGAAGTTCCCCGGCCGCGACGTCCGTGTCCTCAACGGCCGCCTCCGCAAGGCTGACCCGGACCTGACCCAGCTCGTCAACGGCTGGGTGCCCCTCGACCTCGAGTTCCTCGCCGCCGACCCCCTCTACTACAGCGACACCCCCCAGCACGCCACGATCCCGCTCGGCATGATCTCCGACGGGGGGTTCACGGCGCCCGTGGTCGCGCCCATCGTCGTCGACCCAGGCCCGGACGGCACCACCCGGCCCGGCTGGATCCAGGTCGACGGCAAGGCCCCGACCTGGCCCGTGCTGCGGATCTACGGCCCGTGCGCCAACCCACGCATCACCCACGTCGAGTCCGGCCGCGTGCTGCAGCTCAACACCGCCATCGACCCGGGCGACTTCATCGAGATCGACACCCGGCCCACCTGGCGCTCCGTGCTGCGCAGCAACGGCGGCAACGCCGCCACGGCACTGACCGCCGCCTCCCGCATCGACACGTTCACGCTGCCCACCGGCGTCAGCGAGCTGCGGTGGACCGCCACCGACCCCACCAACTCCGCCCGCCTGACCGCCACGTGGCGGCCGGCCTGGCCCACCCTGTAGAGGAGCGACCCCGTATGACCCTGGCCCAGGCGCCGCTGCTCACCACCGGCGCGAAGCACTCCGCCCAGACCTTCCGCATGATGATCCGCGACCTGTCCCGCGGGGCCGAAGGCGTCACCGAGGGCAACGACCTGAAGGTCACTCCGCTGACCGTCCCGGCCGGCGGCGTCCTGGTGGGGGAGGGCTCTGGCATCGTCCGCGGGCGCGCGGTGCCCTGGCAGGGCCACTACACCGCGTACAACATCGGCACCGAGCAGGTCCCGATCGCGCCGACCGGCGCCAGCCCGCGCACCGACATGGTCGTCCTGCGGGTCCTGGACCCGGAGTACGAGGGCAACCGCAACCCGGCCACCGACGACACGGTGTTCTTCGACGTCATCTCCGGGGTCTCCAGCACCGCCACCGCCGTGCCGGCCGGGTACTCTGCGATCCCCCTGGCCCGAGTGAGTCTCCCGGCGAACACCGGCACCGTCACCGCCGCGATGATCACCGATCTGCGGCGCATCGCCAACCCTCGCCGCGAGCGCTCCCTGTACCCGAGCTTCCCCACCGCGCTCAGCACCCTGGCGTACTCGGACGCCAAGTGGCACGTCTGGCCGGCCGCGGCGACCTGGAACGTCGCCGTACCCTCCTGGGCCACCACCGCGAAGATCATGCTCACCGTCGCCGGGCTGCGCTACACCAAGGCCGACGTGTTCGCGCAGATGCGCCAGTACCTGGGCACCGACGTCGGCCAGGCCACCGTCATCGACGACGACCAGGCCAACAACACCCGCCGCAACACCATCGTCCTCGGCGACACCATCACCCTCTCCGCGGCAGCCCGCGGCACCACCCAGCGCCTGTACGTCGAGACCTACATGTACAAGTCCCCGACTGGCGACCTCAGCGTCGACGCGGGCACGTCGATCTTCGCGGACGTCGAGTTCAGCGAAGGGATCATCTGATGGCGTCCGCCTACCGCTACCTCGCCCAGCACGCCCTCACCGGCGAGATCATCAGCCCGGACGTACCCCTCACCGACGTCGAGTTCGGCCCCGAACTCAACGGGCCCGGCGCCCTGACCGGCAAACTCGCCCCGCGCTTCGCCCGCTCCCTGCCGGACGTCGCCGACGAAGGCAACGTCCTGCTGTACGCCGAACGCGACGGGCACCTGCGCTGGGGCGGACTGCTGTGGCAGGCCACCCCCGAGGACCGCACCCTCTCCCTCGAGGCGGCCAGCTGGTCGTCGTACCTGCAGCGCCGCCACGACGTCCACGGCGAACTCAACGGCCGCGGCCCGTACGTCAACGCCGACCCCTGCAAGGTGATCCGGGACGTCTGGGCGTACGCGCAGTCCCTGCCGGACGGCAACCTGGGCGTCGTCGTGGACCCCACCACCTCCACCGCCAAGGTCGGCACGACCGCCGAGCCGCTGAAGTTCTCCTGGTGGGAAGAGCCGGTCCTCGGCGACGCCGTCGACGACCTGGTCTCCGCCGACGACTCCCCGGACTACACCTGCGACACCGCCTGGGGCGCGAACGGCACCATCGTGCGCAGGCTGCGCCTGGGCTACCCGCGGCTGGGCACGCGCCGCACCGACGTGTCCTTCTCCACCGGCATCAACGTCCTAGACGCCCCGCCCGTCCCGCGCTCCGCCGACGAGTTCGCCAACACCGTCATCGCCACTGGCTCCGGTGAAGGCCGCAACAAGCGCCGCCACATCGACAGCGTCCGCGACGGACGGCTGCGCATGGAGACCGTGCTGGCCCTGCCGGAGGTCAAGGGCACCGACATCCTCGCCAAGCGGGCCGCCGCCGACCGCAAGCGCCGGCAGATCCGCGGCACCATCGAACAGATCCGCATCCGCCCCGACCACCCGGCCGCCCCGCTGGGCTCCTTCCAGGTGGGCGACGACGTCTACACCCGGGTCCACAACGACTGGGTGTCCTTCACCGGCTGGATGCGGGTCATGGGCTGGAGCGTCCGCCCGGGCGGCAGCGACGGCGAGAGCGTCACCGTGAGCCTCGCCCGGGCCGACTCCTTCCACTACGGGGCCGCCGCGTGAGCAGCCTCGACATCGGCTCCCGCCTCGCCCGCATCGAACGGCAGATCACCGGCCTGCAGCGCGCCAGCCGCCTCAGCCACGCCTCCCTGGAAGACACCGCCCTGGAGGTCTACGACGTCGGCGGCTCGCTGCGGGCCGTCATCGGCCAGCAGGGCGACGGCACTTCCGGCGTGGTCGCGGTCAACGGCCCCCGCCCGCCCCTCGGGGGCGCGGATTCTGGCCCGGCTTGGGGAAGGC
>NZ_JAKEIP010000204.1 GCF_021474425.1 Streptomyces muensis
GGACGTTGGGTCAGGCCGCCGCGGGGGGCGTTGGGGCCAGTTGGCGGGCCAGCCAGGTGGGGACGCCGCCGAGGAGGTGGAACAGGCGGCGGGCCTCGTTGCGCAATCGGGCCGCCTCCGGCTCGGTCTCCGCGTCGGCGAGGGACGCCAGGGCGGGAGCCGTACCGACCAGGTAGCCGAGCTCCTCGCGGATGCGGAGGGACTCGGCGAAACCGTGGCGGGCCTCCGCCAACTCACCGTCGCGCAGGGCGAGTCCGGCCAGGTGACGCCAGGTGAAGGAGAGCAGGAGAGGGTCGGCGTGGGCCGTCGCGCCCGCATGGGCCCGGCGGTATGCCGCGCGCGCCGCCTGGGGCGAGCGCGCGAGGTTCTCCGCGAGCAGGCCGCGACGGAAGTCCAGCAGCGCCCTCCCCGCAGCCCCCGGAGGGATCAACGCCGCCGCCCTCCCCAGCGCGGCCCGCGCCTCGTCGGCCCGATCCCGCACGGAGTGCAACGTCGCCGCATAGGCAAGTTGCCCGCGTTCACAAGCGGCAGCACCCCGCTCGTCGTCACTGTGAGCAAGCGCCTCGGCCGTACGCAACGCGTCCTCGGCCTCCTCCCAGCCCTGCTCGGTGTAGAGACAGCGCTCCACCAGCAGCGACGCCCGCTGCAGCGCGGCCTGCGCGGTCACTGGCTGTAGCAGGGCCGCCGCGTCCGCCCAGCACGCGCGTGAGCGCAGCCGCCATACCGCGGTCTGGAGTGGATCGTCACCGGCGGTCGTTCCGTTACCAGACATGGCGGTATGCGCCACCTCGCCCTCCCCGAGCACGCCATCGAGCTGTTGAGTGGTGGCGGCATCTCAGCACGGATCGGCGGGTTCGGCCAAGAGGGTGGGTGAAGGATTTCACAAAGTCGTGGGACAGCGGCGGCACTTGGTGCCATCCGGCGGGGGAGCCGGGCGCGGTCAACTCATGCGCAATGCCAAGAAGAAATCCAGCTTGTCCTCCAGCCGGGAGAGGTCCCGGCTCGTCAACTGCTCGATTCTGCCCACTCGGTAGCGCAGTGTGTTGACGTGCAGGTGGAGACGGGTCGCGCAGCGCGTCCAGGAGCCGTCGCAGTCGAGGAAGGCTTCGAGGGTGGGGATGAGTTCGGCGCGGTGGCGGCGGTCGTAGTCGCGGAGCGGGTCGAGCAGGCGGGCCGTGAAGGCTCGGCGCACGTCGTCGGGGACGAAGGGCAGGAGCAGGACGTGGGAGGCCAGTTCCTGGTGGCCGGCCGCGCAGACCCGCCCGGGGCGTGCCGCGGCCACCCGGCGGGCATGCCGGGCCTCCTCCAGGGCGCCGCGCAGACCCTCCGCGGAGTGCACCGCCGCGCTCACACCGAGCGTGACCCGGCCGTCGCCGTCCAGGCCCGCCGACAGCGCGTCCCGGACCGAGTCCAGGAGCGCCTCCGCGAGGATGCCGGTCTCCGAGCCGTCGTGCTCCGACGAGACCGCCGGGAGGGGGACCAGGGCTATGGCCTCGTCGCCCATGTGGGCCACGGCGATGCGGTCGGACGGTTCGGGGCCGGTGGCCAGGGGGTCCACCAGGATCTCCTCCAGGAGGGACTGCGCGATCGGGCCCTCCTCCTCGATGTCACCGCCCTCCCACTCGACCCGGGCCACGACCACCTGCCAGTGGGGGGCCGTGCCGAGGCCGGGCAGCAGGACCGGGGCCGCCACCCGCAGACGGGCGGCGATCTCGGCGGGCGCCGCGCCCGTCTGGACCAGTTCGAGGACCTCCTGGGCGAGCCGGCGGCGGACCGTGCGGGCCGCGTCGCGCCGGTCGCGTTCCACCGCGATCAGCTGGGTGACGCCCTGGAGGAGGTCCAGGCGCTCCTCGGGCCAGTCGCTCGCGTCCGCCTCCACGGCCAGCAGCCACTCCGACAGCACCGTCTCGCGCACGTCCCGCGCGGCCTGCGCCGAGCGGCCGGCGCTGCGGATCGGGAAAAGGGAGTACTGCGTGCTGCCCAGCGGCAGCCGGTGGGGGCCGCGGCGGCCCGTGCGCGCGGCCGTCAGATGCTCCGCCGCCAGTCTCGCGCACACCTCGGGGGCCAGCGCCGGGCCGCCGACCTTGGAGCCCGCGATGAGCTGGCCCGTCGGTGACAGCACCCAGGCCCGCAGGTCCAGGTCCGAGCCGAGGAGGTCGAGGACCACGTCCGGGCCGCCGCCCGCCGGGCCCGAGGTCATCATCCGGCGGTGCCGGTCGACCACGGCCGCCAGGTCCCCGGCCCGCTCGCCGCTCACCTGCCGTACGACATGCTCGGTGATCGTCGCGAACGCCACCGACTCGTGCACCGCGAACAGGGGGAGGCGGTGTCGGGCGCAGGCCAGCACCAGGTCGTCCGGGATGTCGCCGAGCTCGGCCTGGCCGGCCCCCAGGGCCGCCACGCCGGCCTGGGCGAGGAGGCGGACGAAAGGCTCGGAGTCCGCGGAGTCGCGACGCCAGGCCAGCCCCGTGAGCACCAGTTCGCCGCCGGAGAGGTAGCGGCTGGGGTCCCTGAGGTCGGTGGTCATCACACCGCGCACGGTGCGGTCCAGCTCGTCCTCGCCGCCGAGCAGCTTGAGGCCCAGCGCGTCGGTGTCCAGCAGTGCGCGCAGCCGCATTCTCGTCGCCGCCGTTCTTTGTCTCGAAATCTACGATGAGTCTTGATGAGCTTGATGGGTCTGTGGGTGCGGCCCGTTCCGCGGGCCCGGTGAGCGGCGCCGAAGGCGGTGCTCGTCGTCTTTCGGACGGTGTCCCAGGTCACAGCGCTGTGCCCGGTGTTTCCCGAGGAGAGCGGGGAGGTTTCTGATGACCTCCGTTCATACGAATCTACAAGATGACCGCCCTGGCCAGCCAACTCCTTCATGGTTTCCGTGACTGACCGCCGTGCTGGGGGGCGCTGTGTACTGACGTCAATCCGCGTTAACAGAGCATGAACGAGCCGGTCCCACCGCATCTGATCTGGCTCAAACCGTACGACCCCCGAGACGAGGAAGAGAGCAGGTCATGGACTTCCTTCGCCCCGCCTGCTGGGAGGAGGCGCTCGCCGCGAAGGCCGAGCACCCCACCGCCGTGCCGATCGCCGGGGGCACCGATGTGATGGTCGAGATCAACTTCGACCACCGCCGGCCCGAGTACCTCCTCGACCTGAACCGCGTCGGCGACCTCTACGAGTGGGAGGTCGGCGAGGACAGCGTGCGGCTCGGCGCCTCGGTGTCGTACACCACGATCATGGAGAACCTGCGCGCCGAGCTGCCGGGTCTGGCGCTCGCCTCGCACACGGTCGCCTCCCCGCAGATCCGCAACCGCGGCGGCGTCGGCGGCAACCTCGGCACCGCCTCCCCGGCCGGTGACGCCCACCCCGCCCTCCTCGCGGCGGGCGCCGAGGTCGAGGTCCAGTCGGCCGGGCGCGGCACCCGCCGCATCCCGGTCGACGACTTCTACACGGGCGTCAAACGCAACGCGCTCGCCGCCGACGAGCTCATCCGGGCCGTGCACATCAAGAAGGCCGACGGGCCGCAGCAGTTCTCCAAGGTGGGGACCAGGAACGCCATGGTCATCGCCGTGTGCGCCTTCGGGCTCGCGCTGCACCCCGGGTCGCGGACCGTGCGTACGGGGATCGGTTCGGCCGCCCCCACGCCCGTACGGGCCGAGGCCGCCGAGGAGTTCCTGAACGCGGCGCTCGAAGAGGGCGGCTTCTGGGACAACGGCAGGATCGTCCCCCCGTCGGTCGCCAAGCGGTTCGCCGAGCTGTGCTCCGGCGCCTGCAACCCGATCGACGACGTCCGGGGCACCGCGAGCTACCGCCGCCACGCGGTCGGCGTCATGGCCCGCCGCACGCTGACCTGGACCTGGGAGTCGTACCGAGGCACCGCCGCCCGCACGGAGGGAGTGGCCTGATGCGCGTCAACTTCACTGTCAACGGACGTCCGCAGCAAGCCGACGACGTGTGGGAGGGCGAGTCCCTGCTCTACGTGCTCAGGGAGCGGATGGGGCTGCCGGGGTCGAAGAACGCCTGTGAACAGGGCGAGTGCGGATCCTGCACGGTCCGGCTCGACGGAGTGCCGGTGTGCGCGTGCCTGGTCGCCGCCGGGCAGGTCGAGGGCCGTGAGGTCGTGACCGTCGAAGGGCTGGCCGAGGCCAAGGGACGAGCCGCCGGGCCCGTCGACTCGCAGACCGGAGAGGGCACCGCACTCTCCCCGGTCCAGCAGGCGTTCATCGACGCCGGCGCCGTCCAGTGCGGCTTCTGCACGCCCGGTCTGCTGGTCGCCGCCGACGAGATGCTGGAGCGCAACCCCGACCCGAGCGACGCGGACATCCGCGAGGCCCTGTCGGGCAACCTGTGCCGCTGCACCGGCTACGAGAAGATCATGGACGCGGTCCGCCTCGCGGCCGCCCGGCAGGGAGAGGCGGTCTGATCGGCATGCCGTCCCCCACTCTCGAATTCGCTCGAGCGGGCGGTGCCCCCCTCGGCACTCCCACGAAGATCACCCAGGGTTCCCGGACCAAGGGCGGCATCGGCGAGTCCACGCTCCGCCCGGACGGCACCCTCAAGGTCACCGGCGAGTTCGCGTACTCGTCCGACATGTGGCACGAGGACATGCTGTGGGGCCAGATCCTCCGCTCGACCGTCGCGCACGCCGAGATCGTGTCCCTCGACACCAGCGAGGCGCTGGCCACGGCGGGCGTGTACGCCGTCATGACGTACGACGACCTGCCGACCGACGTGAGGAGGTACGGCCTGGAGATCCAGGACACCCCGGTCCTCGCGCACGGCAAGGTACGCCACCACGGCGAGCCGGTCGCCATCGTCGCCGCCGACCACCCGGAGACCGCACGCCGCGCCGCCGCCAAGATCAAGGTCGACTACCGCGAGCTGCCCGTCATCACCGACGAGGCCTCGGCGACCGCCCCGGACGCGATCCTCGTCCACGACGACCGCGACGACCACCACAGCCGTCACGTCCCGCACCCGAACATCGTCCACCGCCAGCCGATCCTGCGCGGCGACGCCGCGGCAGCCGCCGAGCGGGCCGACTTCGTGGTCAGGGGCGAGTACACCTTCGCCATGCAGGACCAGGCCTTCCTCGGCCCCGAGTCGGGTCTGGCCGTGCCGGACGACGACGGTGGTGTCCACCTCTACATCGCCACCCAGTGGCTGCACTCCGACCTGAGGCAGATCGCGCCGGTCCTCGGCCTGCCCGAGAGCAAGGTCCGGATGACGCTGTCCGGTGTCGGCGGAGCCTTCGGCGGCCGCGAGGACCTGTCGATGCAGATCCACGCCTGTCTGCTGGCCCTGCGCACCGGCAAACCCGTCAAGATCGTCTACAACCGCTTCGAGTCCTTCTTCGGACACGTCCACCGCCACCCCGCCGAGCTCCACTACGAGCACGGCGCCACGAAGGACGGCAAGCTCACCCACGTCAAGTGCCGCATCGTGCTGGACGGCGGCGCGTACGCCTCCGCCTCCCCGGCGGTCGTCGGCAACGCCGCCTCGCTCGGCGTCGGCCCGTACGCGGTCGACGACGTCGACATCGAGGCCCTCGCCCTCTACACCAACAACCCGCCCTGCGGCGCCATGCGCGGCTTCGGCGCGGTCCAGGCGTGCTTCGCCTACGAGGCGCAGATGGACAAGCTGGCCGACGCGGTCGGCATGGACCGGGTGGAGTTCCGGCAGCTGAACGCCATGGAGCAGGGGACCCTCATGCCGACGGGCCAGCCCGTCGACTCCCCGGCGCCGGTCGCCGAACTCCTGCGCCGCGTCAAGGCGATGCCGATGCCGCCCGAGCGCCAGTGGGAGTCCAGCGAGGGCGTGGACGTACGGCAGCTGCCGGGCGGCCTGTCCAACACCACGCACGGCGAAGGCGTCGTCCGCGGTGTCGGCTACGCGGTCGGCATCAAGAACGTCGGCTTCTCCGAGGGCTTCGACGACTACTCCACCGCCAAGGTGCGCATGGAGGTCGTCGCCGGCCGGCCCGTCGCCACCGTGCACACCGCGATGGCGGAGGTCGGCCAGGGCGGCGTCACCGTCCACGCGCAGATCGCCCGCACCGAGCTGGGCGTCACCCAGGTGACGATCCGCCCGGCCGACACGCAGGTGGGCAGTGCCGGTTCGACGTCCGCGTCGCGTCAGACGTACGTCACGGGCGGCGCCGTCAGGAACTCCTGCGAACTGGTCCGGGAGAAGGTCCTGGAGATCGGGCGCCGCAAGTTCGGCTCCCAGCACCCGGCCTGGGCGACGGCGGAGCTGCTCCTGGAGGGCGGCAAGGTCGTCACCGGCGGCGGCGAAGTGCTCGCCGACCTGGTCGACGTACTCGAAGACGAGTCGGTCGAGGTCGAGGCCGAGTGGCGGCACCGGCCGACCGAGGCCTTCGACCTGCGCACCGGCCAGGGCAACGGCCACGTCCAGTACTCGTTCGCCGCGCACCGCGCCGTGGTCGAGGTCGACACCGAGCTCGGCCTGGTCAAGGTGATCGAACTGGCCTGCGCCCAGGACGTCGGCAAGGCGCTCAACCCGCTGTCCGTCCTCGGCCAGATCCAGGGCGGCACCCTCCAGGGCATGGGCATCGCGGTGATGGAGGAGATCATCGTCGATCCCGAGACCGCCAAGGTCAGGAACCCGTCCTTCACGGACTACCTCCTCCCCACGATTCTCGACACGCCGATCATCCCCGTCGACGTGCTCGAACTCGCGGACGACCACGCCCCGTACGGGCTGCGCGGCGTCGGCGAGGCACCCACCCTGTCGTCCACCCCGGCCGTCCTCGCGGCGATCCGGGACGCGACCGGGCTGGAGCTCAACCGCACGCCGGTACGTCCGGAACACCTCACCGGAACGTAGCCCTCCGGGAGTTGAACCGGCGAGCTTCCCGGGGGACTGCGTCCCCCGGACCCCCTAATGTCCGTCTCGGGCCGTCCCCCGGGTCGTGCACCTCCCCAAACCCCGCTGATCGCCGAAGGCAACCGGCGGGTGCCCCTATGAACCTTGGGAGTAGGCCCCACATGACCCAGCAGTCACTGGAGCCCACGACCTCGGCCGACGACGCGGGTGAAGGAACCCGCGTCCCGGCCGGCAGGTCGTGGCTCGACCGGTACTTCCACATATCCAAGAGAGAGTCCACCATCGCGCGTGAGGTGCGTGGCGGCATCACCACCTTCATGGCGATGGCGTACATCCTCCTGCTCAACCCGCTGATCCTGTCCGGCAAGGACGCGGCCGGGGACACGCTCGCCCAGAAGGCGCTGATCACCGCGACGGCGTTCGCGGCGGCCTTCACCACGCTGCTGATGGGCTTCTTCGGCAAGGTGCCGCTCGCCCTCGCGGCCGGCCTCTCCGTCTCCGGCGTCCTCTCCTCGCAGGTCGCCCCGCAGATGACGTGGCCGCAGGCCATGGGCATGTGTGTGATGTACGGCGTGGTCATCATGCTGCTGGTCGTCACCGGCCTGCGCGAGATGATCATGAACGCGATCCCGCTGGCGCTGAAGCACGCCATCACCATGGGCATCGGCCTGTTCGTGGCGCTGATCGGCTTCTCCAAGGCCGGTTTCGTGCACCAGGGCGAGTCCACCCTGGTCACCCTCGGCCCGGCTGGTGAACTCGCCGGCTGGCCGGTGCTGCTCTTCGCCGTCACACTCGTCGCGATCTTCATGCTCCAGGCGCGCGGCATCCCCGGCGCCATCCTGATCGGCATCGTCGGCGGCACCGTCGTCGCCGTCGCCCTCAACGCCCTCGACGTCATCGACCCCAAGCAGTGGGCGGGCGGCGCTCCCGAACTGCACGGCAGCGCCGTCTCCATGCCGGACTTCTCGATCTTCGGCAACGTCGAGTTCGGCGGCTGGGGCGAGGTCGGCGCCATGACCGTCGGCATGATCGTGTTCACGCTCGTGCTCGCCGGGTTCTTCGACGCGATGGCGACGATCATCGGCGTCGGCACCGAGGCCAAGCTCGCCGACGACAAGGGCCGGATGCCGGGTCTGTCCAAGGCGCTGTTCATCGACGGCGCGGGCGGTGCGATCGGCGGCGTGTCCGGGGCGTCGGGCCAGACCGTGTTCGTCGAGTCGGCGACCGGCGTCGGCGAGGGCGCCCGCACGGGCCTGTCCTCCGTCGTCACCGGCCTGTTCTTCGCGGCCTGTCTGTTCTTCACGCCGCTCACGGCGATCGTGCCGGGCGAGGTCGCGGCGGCCGCCCTGGTGGTCATCGGCGCCATGATGATGATGAACGCGCGGCACGTGGACTGGGCCGACCGGGCCACGGCGATCCCGGTGTTCCTCACCGTCGTGATCATGCCGTTCACGTACTCGATCACGGCCGGTGTCGCGGCCGGCGTCATCTCGTACGTCGCCATCAAGATCGCCCAGGGCAAGGCGCGGGAGATCGGGGCGTTCATGTGGGCCCTGACAGGCATCTTCATCGTCTATTTCGCCCTCAATCCCATTGAGAGCTGGATGGGAGTGCACTAGCAGCTTCATGAAGCGCCCTCCCCACAAACCGTGTTGAGGAGGCCGGCAGATGCTGGACGTCGCGCAGGAACTGCACCGTTGGGTCGAACAGGGACGTGACTTCGCCGTGGCCACCGTGGTGGCGGTCGGCGGCAGCGCACCCCGGCAACCCGGTGCCGCCCTCGCGGTGGACACCGACGGCACGGCCGTCGGCTCGGTCTCCGGCGGCTGTGTGGAGGGCGCGGTGTACGAGCTGTGCCGACAGGCGCTCCAGGACGGGAAGGCGGTCCTGGAGCGCTTCGGCTACAGCGACGACGACGCCTTCGCGGTCGGGCTGACCTGCGGCGGTGTCATCGACATCCTCGTCATGCCGGTACGGGCCGCCGACCCGTACCACCCGGTCCTCGCGGCCGCGCTGCGGGCGGCCGCGCGCGGGGAGGCGGCGGCCGTGGCCCGGATCGTGTCCGGACCGGCCGAACTGACCGGCCGCGCCCTTGTCGTACGCCCAGACGGCTCCTACGACGGCGGCTTCGACGCCCACCCCGAACTGGACCGTACGGTCGCGGCGGAGGCCGCCGCCCTCCTGGATGCCGGCCGCACCGCGACCCTGGAGATCGGCGACCAGGGCTCGCGCTGCGGCGACCCGCTCACCGTGCTGGTCGAGTCCTCGGTCCCGGCGCCCCGGATGATCGTCTTCGGCGCGATCGACTTCGCTTCGGCGCTGGTGCGCGTCGGCAGGTTCCTGAACTACCACGTGACCGTGTGCGACGCCCGCCCGGTCTTCGCGACGAAGGCCCGCTTCCCGGAGGCCGACGAGATCGTCGTCGAGTGGCCGCACAAGTACCTGGAGCGGACGTCCGTCGACGCCCGGACGGTCCTGTGCGTCCTCACCCACGACGCCAAGTTCGACGTACCCCTCCTCCGGCTCGCGCTGCGGCTGCCGGTCGCCTACGTCGGCGCGATGGGCTCGCGTCGCACCCACCTGGACCGCGACGCCAGGCTCAGGGAAGCCGGCGTGAGCGAACTGGACCTGGCCCGGCTCAGGTCCCCCATCGGGCTGGACCTCGGGGCCCGCACCCCGGAGGAGACGGCCCTGTCGATCGCCGCGGAGATCGTCGCGAGCCGACGGGGCGGCAGCGGGGTGCCCCTGACGGGGGCTCACACACCGATCCACCACGACACGGCAGGGCGGCCCGCGGGGCGGATCGACTCGGTGGCGTGACGGTGCGCGTCCCCGTGCGGCATCGACAGCTCATGTGACAGCACCACCTCTTGTGGCATCACCCAAAGACGCGCGGCGCGATTCATGCTGCCTTCGTCTCAACTGCCGGTGGCTGCCGCGCAGTTGGCGCGTATATGTTTTTCCTGGAAATGAGGGGGATTCTTGGAAAGCGAAGAAGAGCTGTTCCTGAGGCAGGACGCCGCATTTCTTGAGACGCCGGACGGGGTGCTACTCAGAGGAGGCGACGAGGACTTCTTCCTCAAAGGGAAATCGGCCTACCGCTGGCTGACGGCATTGGCTCCCGCGCTCTCCGCCGGATGCACTCCCGAGCGCCTGTGCGCGGGGCTCGACGCGGAGCGGGAGGCGGCGGTCCGGCGGCTGCTCGCACAGCTCGTACAGAGCGGTTTCCTGCGGGTGCGCCGCGTCGAGCAGGAGGGGGTGCTCGACGCGGCCACCCGGTCCCGGTTCGCCGAGCAGATCTCCTTCCTGGCCCATCACACGGACACGCCGCAGGCCGCCTTCCGGAAGATCAGGCAGGCCCGGGTGCTGGCGGTCGGCGACGGCCCCGCAGCCGCGTCCGCGGTCCGCCTGCTGCTGCGCAACGGTGTGCGCCAGGTGGCCCTGTGCGGCTCCTTCGACGCTGCGCCCGACGGCCTCGAACTGTTCCCGGACCACGACCACGAGGCCGTGCTCGGGCGAGCCACGAGCTGGCGCCCCGACGCCCTCCTCGTCCTTCCGGAAGGGCCGTCGGCCGGACTGGTCGCCGCACTCGCCGACCACGCCGCCCAGCGCGGACTGCTGTTCCTCGCCGGGTACGCGACGGCCGGCCGCCTGCTGCTCGGCCCCTTGGTGCGGCACGGCGTGACGGGCGATTCATGCTGGCACTGCCTACGGCTCAGGATCGCCCGAACGGAAATGCCGGCCGTGCAGGGAGAACCGTATTCCGGACTCTTCCCGGCCGTTTCCGCGGCTGCCGGAAGTGAATTGGCCGCCGAACTCTTCAAGTGCCTGTCCGGCTGTATCGAGTCGGAACTCACGAACGGTGTCGTCATACGCGATCCGCTCTCCCTGGAGAGCGTACGGGAACCCTTGGTCGCCCATCCCGCATGCCCTCGTTGCAGCCACGAAGAACCGCTTGACGACAGCATCGACCATATTCTGGAATTTTCCTCCGGGCGCCATGACCTGCCCCGCGACAGCCGGGAGCGCGCCGCCGGTCAGGCCGCGGCGCTCGCCCCCACCCTCGGCCCGCTCGCGGACCACGACGACCAGGAGCTGCCCCAGACCCTGGTGAAGACCGGCAGGGTGAGAGGGCTGGGCGGTGTCCGACACGCCTACGGGTACAGCTTCGAGTCGTTGGAGGCCGCGCGGATCGACGCCGTCGAACGCATGGTCCGCCGTATGGCGGTCGACGACCGTACTCCGTCCTTCCTGCCGAAGGTCCTCGGCACCTGGGAGCAGCTGACGGACGAGGGCTCGATTGCCCTGTCCGCCCCACGGTTCGGCCCTCGCCGCCGGCCGACGGCTCCAGCGGACGGCCCGGCGGACGGTCCCGACCGGACTTCTCCCCAGGACGGCCCCACGGAGAAGTCCACCTGGGTGCCCGCCTTCTCGCTGAGCCGGCGCACCCTGACCTGGATACCCCAGCACATCGCCTTCGCCCCGGCCGGGACGGACGGCGCCGGTGCGGCGACCGGCCACGGTGCGGCGACTGGCCACGGTGCGGCGATCGGCTACGGCGCGGGGGCGACCTTCGAGGAGACCGCCCTCTCCGGAGTCCTCTCCGTCTTGCTGCACGAACGCGTCGAGGCGGGGCTCCGCGGCGAGGTGACGGTTCGGGCTCTGGAGCTCACCGCCGAGGAACACGACAGCAAGGAGCTGTCGATCCTCCCCGCCCTGCGGCGATCGGCGGGCGAACTGCACTTCGGCGAGCTGCCCGCACCCGACCCCGCCGAGCCGGCCCGGGTCGTCGTCGCCGGCGCGGAGCCGCGGACCGACGGTCGACACCGTTCGGTACAGGTGGCGGCCATCGGCCTGACCAGGGCCGAAGCGCTGCTCGGCGCCGTACGGGAACTGGCAGGCCTGCTGCAACTCCCGTACGACACACCGCGCCTCGACAGCGCTCGCTCGCTGGTGTGCCCGGAGGGGCGGCTGCTGCCCGCCGCGTCGGCGGAGCCGGCGACCGCGGAGCCCGAGGCCGTCGATCTGGCGGGCCTCCTGGCCGCGCTGGGGCGGCGTGGTCGTGAGGCGGTCCTGGTGAGCACCCTGCCGCCGGCCTTCGCGGCGGGGCTGCCCGCGCTGACCGGCCGCGTCCTGCTCACCCGCTGAAGCTCGCCTTGGCTCCCTGGTCTCCCTGAACTCCCTGAACTCCCTGAACCTCCCTTGGACTTCCCGGTGCCGGACACGGACACCGGGCGGCTTCCGGGGCAGTCCCGGAAGAAGGCCAACAGAAAGGTATGTCTTCATGCAGAACGATCTCGCCGACCTGAGCAGCCTGACCGTGGAGTCCTTCGAGCTGGAGGCGGTCCCCGCCGAGCTCGTCACGGAGTCCCTGCACACCGACTGCGTCTTCTGCGGCTGCCACTGCAACCAGGTCCCCGAGAAGAAGTAACCCATGTCCGTCGTGGTGGCCGGCTGTGCGGCCGGCCACCACGGCACGATCCGGTCCACCGGCACAGGAGTGCGCTGAAGACGATGGAGATAGTGACGCTGCCCCCGGTGGCGACGCCCGCCCCCGACGTGCTGGCCGTACGCGACAGGCTTGCGCGGGACGCGGCCGCCTACGGCTTGGCCTCGGACGAACTGCTGGTGGAGATCGGTACGTTGGGGCTGCCCGGAGACCACGGACCGTCCGGACCGCCAGACGCGTCCGAGCCATCTGAGCCGTGCGCGCCGTCCGAGTCGATTGACGCGAACCGCCACCGGACGGTTGTCCCGGTCCTGCTGTACCGGGACACAGCGCTGATCGGCCCCGTTCGGCGTACCGCCGCCACGCGGCGGCCGTGCGTGACGTGTCTGCGCCGCCGCTGGCTGAGGCTGCGCAGGGAGCATGAGCGCGAGGCCCTCGAAGGGGACGGTGCCTGCTACGTGGTGGGGGGCGTCACCCCTCTCCTCGCGGAGTTCGGTACGCCCCACATCGCGGCCGTCCTCGCACGACTGCACGCCGGGGGCACGCCCAGGCCGGAACGGGGAGCCGACCTGGCCGACGTCATCGAAGTGGACCTCCTCACCGGCAGGACGACCCGTCACCCCCTGCTCGCCGAGCCCGACTGCCCGCAGTGCGGCCCGGACCGGCCGGACGAGCCGCCGCGGGCCACGGGGTTCCCCATGCCCCGCCCCGGTCTGGCGCCGGGCAGCTCCCGGCTGCGGAGCTGGCGGGACTACACGCTGCCGAGGAAGGCCCTGGTCAACCCCGTGTGCGGGGTCCTCGGCGCCCTGTCGACGGCCTCCTCGCGCGGAGCGGCCACCAACGCCAACCTCAACGGCACCATGCGCCTGGGCGGGATGCGCACCGAGGGCGTACCCCTCTACGAGGTGAGCTGGTCCGGGCACTCCGTGTCGTACGCCGAGAGCGAGGCCATGGCCTTCCTGGAGGGCCTGGAACGCTATGCGGGGCAGCACGCGCGCGGACGCCGGGCCGCGGCCACGGCCTCGCTGGACGACCTGCGCGAGCGGTCCCTTCCGGCCCTGGACCCGAGAGAGGGCCTCCAGCACGGACCGGACTTCTACGCCGCGCGGCACCCCGGCATGGTGCCCTTCTCACCGGACCTGGAAGTCGACTGGCTGTGGGGTCACTCCCTGCGCGACCGGCAGCCCGTGCTCGTACCCGAGCAGCTGGCGTTCTACGGGCCACGGCCGCCCGGCGTGCGCTTCACCACGAGCTCCTCCAGCGGCTGTGCCACCGGCAGCTGCCTCGAAGAGGCCGCCCTGTTCGGCCTGTTGGAGCTGATCGAGCGCGACGCGTTCCTGCTGACCTGGTACGGGGCGCGGACACCCACCCGGATCGACCCCGCCACCTGCGGGCGCCCCGGCACGGCGGCCCTGATCGACCGCATGTGGGGCGCCGGCTATGACATCCACCTGTTCGACATGCGCGTCGACCTGCCCGTGCCCGCCGTCCTGTGCGTCGCCAAACGCCGGGTGTCCGGACCGGGTGACGTGGTCTTCTCCGCGGGTGCGGCGCTGGAGCCCGCGGACGCGGTGGCCTCCGCCGTGGGCGAGGTGTCCTCGCTGGTGGACAACTTCCCCGAACGCGTCACCAAGGCCGAGAGCGACCTGCTGGCCATGGCCGAGGACTACGACCGCGTACGCACCCTCCACGACCACCTCATGCTCTACGGGCTGCCGCAGATGGCCGACAGGACGGCCTTCCTCTTCGACTCCCCACGGGCCGAACCGCGCCCGCTGGACGAGGTGTTCGCGGACTGGGACCGGATCCGGCCCACGGACGACGACCTGCGCACGCGGCTCACCTTCTGCGCGCGGCTCGTCACCGACGCGGCCGGCGGCGATCTCGCCGTGGTCGACCAGACGTCTCCTGAGCAGTACGGCATGGGACTGCGCACCGCCGCGGTCGTCTCCCAGGGGCTCATCCCCATCGACTTCGGCTGGGACCAGCAACGAGCCCTGCACAGCCCGAGGCTGCGCACCGCCGCCCACCGGGCCGGACTGCGGGCCGCGCCCCTGAGGGACGACGAGATCCACCGCCACCCGCACCCGTTCCCCTGACGAGCCGGAAGAGGCGAACGATGGACCAACCCCGCGCGGCCCAGGCCGTGTTGGACTACGTACACGCGGTGCGCACACGCTGGACGGATCCCGTCGCGCCCCCGGGATTCGAGCCCGACTGGGCCGACCGCCCCGCGCCGCACACCTACCACCCGAGGACCGAGCGACTGCCCCTGCCGCTGCACACCGCCCGTGCCACGCCCCGCCAGGGCGGCTACGACGTGCCGCTCCTCGGCTCGTTCCTCCAGCTGTCCGCCGGAGTCCTGTCCCGCCGCTGGGAGATCGACAAGAGCCCCGACCGCGCACGGACGGAGTCCGTCACCGGGGCCCGATGGGGCAGAGGCACCCCGTCCGGCGGCGGGGCCTACCCCGTGGAGCTCTACCTGGCCGCCGGGCCCTCGGCACCCGTGCCGTCCGGGATCCACCATTACGCCTCCGGACTGCACGCCCTGGAACAGGTGGCGGCCGGAGACCCCGTGCCGCAGGTCCGCGCCGCCCTGCGGACGCCGGGCGGCGACCAGGACGGCGACCCGGAAGGCGGCTTCCTGCTCTGCGTCCTGCGGTTCTGGAAGTCGGCGTACAAGTACAACAACTTCGCCTACCACCTGATGCTGCACGACCTCGGGGCGTTCCTCGGCACATGGGACCTGCTCTGCCGGCAGCACGGCACCGACGCGGACCCTCGACTCGCCTTCGACGACGCCTCGCTCTCGCGTCTCGTGGGCCAGGACCCGCGGGACGGAGGGGTGCTGGCCGTCCTGCCGCTGCCCTGGGCCGACCAGGGGGCACTGCCGCCGCACGGTCCCGCCGCCCCGTCGCGCGACCCCGGCCCCGATCCGGGCCTCGCCCGTCCGGTCCGCGTCGCCCCCTACGGCCGCTCCCGCAGAACACGAGAGTTCCCCATGGTCAGCGCCGTGCATCGGGCGACATCGACCACCGAGGGCGGCGGCCCGCGCAGCCTTGCGGAGCCACAGCCGGCGGCAACGGAGGCGGCACTACCCCTGCCCGCCCCCGCCACTGCTGCCC
>NZ_JAKEIP010000205.1 GCF_021474425.1 Streptomyces muensis
CCTACGGGCCTCGTCCTCAAACGCCGGACGGGCTGAAAGACCTCAAGGGGCGCGGGGAACTGCGCGATCAGCCCCCACGCACCCGCACCCGACGAACAACCCGTTCGGCGTTACTGCGTGCACCCCTCCTGCCCAGCGGCCAGCGTCACGCAGGCCTTCGCCTCGCCCGCGTCCTTCACGGCCACCATCGGGGTGTACGCGATCGTGTCCCCGGCAACGCTGATCGTGCCGGTCTGCTTCGTCTTGCCGACCGTCACCACCACCTCGTCCCCCTGCCCGGCCTGCGTGACCCGCCCCCACGCCGCACCGCACGTCTCGCTGTAGCGCACCTCGACCACGGACGTACCGACGGTCGCGGTCTTGGCGGTGGTCACGAGGTCACCGCTGCACCCCATGGCCTCCGCGTCCTTCCCCGTACAGGAGTCACCGCTGCACTTCACACCGGCCGGCAGATCGGGATCCGTCGTGGCGGACGGCGAGGGCGACTGCACCGCGTCCTCGTTCTTCTTGCCCCCACCGTCGGTGAGGAAGAAGACCGCGGCGATCACGACCAGCACTCCGACGACCCCCGCGAGGAACATCGTCAGCCGCCGCTTGCCGTTCCCCCCACCGGAGGAGCCCGGTCCGGGCACAGGCCCCTGCGGAGGCTCGCCGTACGGATGACCGGGCAGGTCCGGTGAACCCGGCGCACCCGACGGACGACCAGCACCGGCACCCGCACCCGTCGGCGCCGGCCCCCGGTACCCCGCAAGACCCCACGAGTTGGCCCCGGACGAGCTACCGTCGCGTACCGGAGCGTCCCGTACCGGTGAATCCCGTACCGCAGAGTCCCGCGCCTCCGGCGCCGTCGGCTGGGCCGGCACCGGTGGCACGGTCGGGGCCACGCCCGCCGGCCCCGCCACCCCGGGCGTCGCCGTCGCGCTCCCGCCCTTGCGCGCGGCCTTGGCCGCCTTCGTACCGCTCTTGGCGTTGGCCGGCGGCGCGCCGAACTCGCTCAGGGCCGCGCGGGCCTGCGAGATCCGGATCGCCTCCATGGTCATGTCGTGGCGCATCTCCGAACGGCTCCACGCCCGTTCGGCGAGCTCCCACATCGTCGTCAGATGAACGGGATTGGTACCCGTGACCTCCGCGAGCGCCACGATCGCACCCTTGGGCGCGAGCAGCCGCCCGTTCAGGTACCGCTCCCAGGACGTCTTGCTGTAACCCGTCCGGTCGGCCAGCGCCGCGATGCTCAGACCGCTGCGGTCCACGAGCCGCCGCAGCTGGCTCGCGAACTCCCTGACCTGCGGATCGAGTTCATCCGGCAAGGCCCTCCAACGAGGCATTGCTTCCCCCCTCTTCCCCCCGGTTCGTGCTGGTGTTTCTCGCGTTCCCCCGCGCGTGACGCCCTCTGCCGAGTCCCCGTTCTGGCTACCCACAGGGATGCGCCCGACAAGGATCTCAGTTCCCGGGGTGGGGGCGCACGGGAGCATCCGGACCGTGGCCATGCACCGTTGCACGCCCATCGGACCGCGTCCAGTGTTCCACCGGCCTCCCTCCCCGGCCGACACAACCCTGGCAGTAAGCCCTTACAGAACAAGTGGGACGCCCCGGACGTCCCGATCGACCACGCTAGCCCGCTTACCGAACGACTTCCTTGCAAATCCGCGAACTTGTCAACACATCGACACACAGAACGCACATAAAAGGACTCTCAGGTAACACCTGCCATATTCGGGCTACTTGGACACTTCACTCCCGTCGCGCTCAACCCAGCACAACGGCCCCGATCACCGCCGCCAGCACCAGCGCCACGGCGAGCCCCACGGCGACGACCAGCAGCCGCCCCGTGGCCGGCCCGGACCTGCTGGGCGGCGCGTCCCACCACGGCAGCGTGGGATCGTCCTCGTACTCCTCGCCAACGCCCTCGCCGCCGCCGCCCTCGACGGCCCCCTCCCGCTCCACCGGCACCGGCACGGTCACCGGCTTCGGCCAGGCCCGCACCGCCAGTTCCCACCGCACCCCGAAGCGCTCCGCCTCGTCATTGCCGACGTCCGCGACCCGGCACAGCGCGACGACCGCCTGCCGGGGCGGGGGCTGGGTGGCGTTGAGGTAGCGCTGCCAGGACGACTTGCTGTACGCGGTACGCGCGCCCAGCGCGACCAGGCTCAGGCCCGTACGGTCCTTGAGCTGCCGCAACTGCTCCACGAAATGCCGCACCTCCGGCGGCAGATCGTCGGGCAGCGGCTGCCAGGCACCCATCGCTCACCTCCGAACCAGATCCGTTCGGGTGACGACACGGGACGGCGCATTGGTTCCCGGACCGCCCCGGACCGGCCCGGACGTAGCGGAACGGTCACTTCCGTGCCACAGCGCGCTGACAGCCGTTGAACAGCCTCTTCGCCGTGCCCGAGGGTGGACGCGAAACGGCGGTCCGTCCTTCCTCGGGGGAGAGGACGGGCCGCCGTCACACACAGGGTCCAAGGCCCCCGGGCGTCAGCTGTCCACCGTGAAGTGCAGCGCGTCCTTCAGGAACGGGACCTTCAGCAGCGGATCCGGCTGCGCCATCAGCGCCAGCAGCACGATCACCAGGCCCAGCACGCCGTACGTCACGATGTCCGTGAAGCGGGAGCGTACGGCGAGCATGCCGACGCTCGGCAGGAACCAGCGCAGCACCGCACCGGCCAGCAGCGCGCTGCCGATCACCAGCGTGCCGGCCCGGAACACGTCGAGCGCGGTGATCAGCAGGCCCACGCCGACCAGGCCCAGGACCAGCAGCACCGGCCACTGCCGGGCGGGCGCCGGGGCGTCACCCGGCGCGGCGCGGCCGCCGCCCTCGGGGCGTGCCGTGTCCTTGGTGAACAGCGGGAAGCGTCGGGTGGTGCGCCGGGGCACGCCCTCCGTGTCCGGGGCGCTCACCGGGTCCCGGACCTCGATCTCCTCGATCCCCTCCGCCTTGCCGGAGCCCGCCTCAGCCGGCACTGCGCTCCGCCGCCTCGACCACGTTGACCAGCAGCTGCGCCCGGGTCATCGGGCCCACGCCGCCGGGGTTGGGGGAGATGAAGCCGGCCACCTCGGCGACGCCGGGGTGGACGTCGCCCACGATCTTGCCGTCGGCGCCCCGCGAGACACCGACGTCGAGGACGGCGGCGCCGGGCTTGACGTCCTCGGGGCGGACCAGGTGGGCGGAGCCCGCCGCGGCGACGATGATGTCGGCGCGCCGCAGGTGCGCGGCCAGGTCGCGGGTCCCGGTGTGGCACTGGGTCACCGTCGCGTTCTCGCTGCGCCGGGTCAGCAGCAGCGGCATCGGACGGCCGATGGTCACTCCGCGGCCGACGACCACGACCTCGGCGCCCTTGATCTCCACGCCGTAGCGACGCAGGAGCGTGAGGACGCCGTTGGGGGTGCAGGGCAGCGGGGCCGGCTCGTTGAGCACGAGACGGCCCAGGTTCATCGGGTGCAGGCCGTCGGCGTCCTTGTCCGGGTCCATCAGCTCCAGGATCCGGTTCTCGTCGATGCCCTTGGGCAGCGGCAGCTGGACGATGTAACCGGTGCAGGCGGGATCCTCGTTCAGCTCCCGCACCACCGCCTCGATCTCCTCCTGGGTCGCCGTGGCGGGCAGTTCGCGCTGGATGGAGGCGATGCCGACCTGGGCGCAGTCGCGGTGCTTGCCGGCGACGTACTTCTGGCTGCCGGGGTCGTCCCCGACCAGGATGGTGCCGAGGCCGGGCGTGACGCCTTTCTCCTTCAGCGCCGCCACGCGGGCGGTCAGATCGGACTTGATCGCGGCTGCGGTGGCCTTGCCATCGAGAATCTGGGCGGTCATGCCCCCCATCCTCGCGGATGACGCCCTCCCGGTTCCAATCCGGGTCTCCCTTCACCTGCGTCGCCGCATCTCCTCCCGTATCCACTCATGATCAGTGATGTTGCACTTGCACAACACATAGGGAATGCGGCTGGACAAGTGAGAGGGGGCTGAAGAACGATGTGACGCTGGTGCCGCGGGCAGTACCGGGGGGACGAACCGCATCCGTAGAACTTCCTCCGAGCCGTGCCACGCGTCGTCCCCGCACTGGACATAAATGGAGGAAGGACCGCCCGATGAGTTTCGGCGACCCGAACAACCCCTACGGCCCGCCCCAGGGCCAGCAGCCCGGCTACCCGCAGCAGCAGCCCCCTGCCCAGCAGGGCTACGGCTACCCGCAGGGCGCGCCCCAGCAGCAGCCCGGTTACGGCTACCCGCAGGCCCCGCCGGTCCAGCAGCCCTACGGTGCCGGCGCCCCCATGACGGCGATGCCCGGCTCGGTGGGCGCGGCCCGCGTGATGCTGTGGGTCATCGTCGGCCTCCAGGCCATCGGCGTGGTGCTGATGGCTCTCGGCGCGGCCGCGGCGAAGGACCTCCAGGACAGCGCGACGGCCCAGGAGAGCTCCGCCCTCCAGGACGCGTTGGGCGACTCGGCCGGCGTGCTGTGGGGCTACGCGGCCTTCGGCGTCGCGTGGGCGATCTTCGCCGTCGTGCTGGCCACGAAGTTCAAGTCGGGCGGCAACGGCGCGCGCGTCACGATCCTGGTCTTCGCCATCATCACCGCCGTCCTCGGCATCTACCCGTTCGTCCTCGTCGGCCTGGCCCACACGGTGCTGGCCATCCTGGTCGCCGTGTTCGTCGGCAACGCCAACGGCAAGGCGTGGTTCAACCGCCCGCGTTACTGAGCGCTTCACCGAACGATTCACCGAACGCACCGAACATTCACGCGGGACTGAAGAGTTCGCGCCATTTAACCGCCGGGGCCGTGTCTCACTCGTACGAGGGGGACACGGCCCCGCCGCGTCCCCCTAATCTGACGTGGGTAGCCGTCAGGCACGGGGAGACGCACCTTGTACAGCATCATCGTGGTACCTCCGCCGACCACGGAGGACGAGACCGACCGCGCCCAGCTCCGGCTGGCACCCGGCGAACGGCTCGGCTTCGGCCGTTCCGCCGGCGACAACGACCTGACCATCGCGCACGACGGGGTGTCCCGCAGAGCGGGCGAGATCACCGCGCAGGGCGCCTTCTGGATACTGAGCAACCTCAGCCGGGAACAGACGTACGTCGTGGAGAACCCGGAAGGGGCGGGCGAGCACATCAAGGTGGGGCCGGGGCGGCTGGACGCGCCGGTTCCCTTCGAGTTCTCGCGGATCGTGCTGCCCGCGGCCGGTGACCTGCTGGCCATCGAGGTGTGGGCGCCGCGCCACGACTACCTCAGCTCCGACGGCGGCCTGGACGGCGCGACCACCGCGCCCGCCTTCTCCGTCGACCGCACCAAGCGCTACTTCGCGGTCCTGGCCGCGCTGTGCGAGCCCCGGCTGCGCGGCGAGCCGCACGCCGCGCTGCCCACGGTCGACCAGGTCGTGGACCGGCTGCGCCCGCACTGGCCGGCCGCCTCCCGTACGTCCGTGCAGTGGAACATCGACTACCTCGCCGTGAAGCTGCGGCTCAAGCCCGGCCCGGACACCGCGGACACCGGTCCCCGGCTCAACGGCAAGAAGGAGTCGCTGGTCTCGCTCGCGCTGCGGTTCGACCTGGTGCGCGAGGACGACCTCGTCGTGCTGAGAGAGCCGCTGCGGGAGCCGTCGTCGGCCTCGGCTTCCGGTCGGCCGGCGCGGTGACCGAGCCGTACGCCGTGCCGGTGCCCAAGGGGTACCGGGTGGGCGCGTGGGAGGTGCGGGAGCCGATCGCCACAGGGGCGTTCGGGAGCGTGTACGAGGGCAGGCGCGTCGCCTCCGACGAGGAGCGGCCGGACCTGCCGAAGTCGGCGGCCCTGAAGTTCCTGCCCACCGGCACCGGCACCCCGCGCCAGCTCACCCATCTGCGCGAGATCGTCGAGCGCGAGGTCGAGTTGTACCGCCGGCTGAAGCAGCCGCGGCTGATCCGGATGTACGACACCCTCACCGTCGACGACCCGGCGAGCCCCACCCTCGACGGCGCCACCCTCCTCGTACTGGAGAAGGCCGAGGGCTCCCTGTCGGCGCTGCTCGCGGCGCAGCCCCGCCCCGACGGCGGGCCCGTGCTGCTCGCGCAGATCTGCGAGGGGCTGACACAGCTGCATCACGCGGGGTGGGTGCACGGGGATCTGAAGCCGGCCAACGTGCTGCTGATGGCGGACGGTTCGGCCCGGCTCGCGGACTTCAACATGGCGGCGGAGCTGGAGGGCACGCACGCGTACACGCCCGCCTTCTCGACGCCCGACTACACGCCGCCCGAGCTGCTGTGGTCGGAGATCGGCGAACGGGGCCGCCGGATCCGTCCGTCGGCGGACGTGTGGGCGTTCGGGGTGCTGGCCCATCTGGTCCTCACCGGCTCCTTCCCGCTGCCCGGCGCCACCCCGACGGCCCGTCGCGACGCGGCCGCCGCCTACGCCCGCGGCACCGACGAACTGCGGCTGTCGCCCGAACTCCCGGACGTCTGGCGGGAGATCGTGCGGGACTGCCTGGCCCGGACGCATGCCGACCGGATCCCCGCGAAGGACCTGCTGCGCCGGGTCGAGGCGGCGGCGGGCACCGGCCGTTCGCCCCGGCTGCCCCGCAGACTGCTGCCGCGCCGCCGGTCCCGTCGTACCGGGATCCTGGCCACGGCGCTCGCCGTCGTCGCCGCCTCCGTACTCGGCTACGGCGTCAGCAGGTGGGCGGACGCGGGTGGTTCGGGCGGGGAGAGCGAGAAGGTGACGCCCGCGAGCTACGGCGCCGACGAACTGCGTACGGACAAGGGCATCCCGGCGGCGTACCGCCGGCTGATCGTCGACTCCGCTCACGACTGTGTCCAGCCGGAGGTCACGCCCGCGCTGATCGCCGCGCTGCTGAAGGCGGAGAGCGACTTCGACCCGGATCTCGCCGATCCCGACAAGGACGAGTACGGCATCGCCCGCTGGACACCGGGCGTGCTGCGCTGGTGGATCCGGGACGACGGTGTGCCCGCGAAGGAGACGCCCCGACCGCCCATCACACCCTCCGAGTCCATTCCCGCCGTGGGCCGCTATCTCTGCTTCATCGAGCCCCGGCTGCGCGACAACCTCTCGGGCGACCGCCGGGTGCTGCTGGCCACCGCGTACCGGACCTCGTACAAGAAGGTGAACGACGCGGGCGGTGTTCCCCCGAACACCAGCTCCTACGCCACCCGCGTCGCCCACTTCCTCAAGGAGTACACGCCGCAGGACCGCGACTACACCGCCCGTGTCGCTCACTACCTCGAGGAGTACACCCCGCCGCGGAAGGCGTGACCCTGAGAGTTCTCAGGTACCGCGCGCGGCCGGCCGGCGTCATCGTGGTTCGCATCGCGCGTCGCGGCCTCCGGCTCCCTCGGGGGAGGGCCGGACACCGCGACGCGCCATGCTGTCCCAATCCTTCGCTCCCGCAATCAGGTCTCCCTTACCCTTTTCCCGTTGAACGTTGAACTGGGGATCTTGAGGGGGACAGGTCCATGTACAGCGTCATCGTCGTGCCGCCGGACTGCGGCAGTGTGGACGAGCAGATACGGATCGCCACCGGTGAGCGCCTCGCGTTCGGCAGGACCGCGCCGAACGGCGGACTGACCATCGCGCACGAGGGGGTGCCCCGGGTCGCCGGGGAGATCACCGCCCACCGGTCCTTCTGGCTGCTGAGCAACCTCAGCGAGCACCAGACCTATGTGGTGGAGAACCCCGAGGGCGCCGGAGAACACCTCAAGATCGCGCCGGGCCGTCTCGAGGCGCCCGTGCCGTTCGAGTTCGCGCGGGTGGTCCTGCCCGCCGCGGGCGACCTGCTCACCTTCGACGTCTGGGCCCCGCGCCACGCCTTCCGCAGCGCCGACCGCCAGGGCCTGCCCGGCCCCGTCACGGCCCCGGCGTTCGCCCTGGACCGCACCAGCAGGTACTTCGCGGTGCTGGCCGCCCTGTGCGAGCCCCGGCTGCGCGGCGAGCCGCACGCCTCGCTGCCGGCCGTGGAGCAGCTGGTGGAGCGGTTGCGGGGCGTCTGGCCGACGGTCAGCCGGTCCGCCGTGTACTGGAACATCGACTACCTCGCGCTCAAGCTGCGGCTGCGCCCCGGCCCCGACACCGCCACGCCCGGCCAGCGCGTCAACGGCAAGAAGGAGTCCCTGGTCTCCCTCGCGCTCCGCTTCGACCTGGTCCGCGAGGACGACCTGACCGTGCTGTCGGCCCCCGTCGCCGAGGCGCTGCGGTGACCGGCCGGTCCTACGCCGTCCCCGTCCCGAAGGGCTACTGGGTCGGCCCCTGGGAGGTGCGCGAGCCCCTCGCGTCCGGCGCCTTCGCCACGGTGTACGCGGCACGGCTCGCCGAGGAAGGGGACCCCGAGCTGCCCGCCCGGGCCGCCCTGAAGTTCCTGCCCACCGGCACCCGCACGCCCCGCCAGCTGCGGCATCTGCGGGAACTGGCCGAGCGCGAGGTCGAGTTGCTCGGCCGGCTGCGCGCGCCCCGCCTGATCCGCATGTACGACACCCTGACCGTCGACGACCCCGGCCACCCGGAGCTGGACGGCGCCACCGTGCTGGTCCTGGAACTGGCCGAGGGCTCCCTGGACGCCGTACTGAAGCACGACCCGACGCCCGAGTCGGCTCCGGCGCTGCTGGCCCAGATCTGCGAGGGCCTGCACCAGCTGCATCACGCCGGCTGGGTGCACGGTGACCTGAAACCGGCCAACGTGCTGCTGCTGAAGGGCGGTTCGGTACGGCTGGCCGACTTCAACATGGCCGCCGAACTGGAGGGCACGCACGCCTACGCCCCCGCCTTCGCCACGCCCGACTACACCCCGCCCGAGCTGCTGTGGCCCGAGATCGACGAACGCGGCACCCGCATCCGGCCCACCGCCGACATCTGGGCCTTCGGCGTCCTCGCGCATGTCGCCCTGACCGGTTCCTTCCCGCTGCCGGGCGGCAGTACGGAGGCCCGCACGGACGCGGCCACGCGGTACGCGCGCGGCACCGAGGAGCTGCGTCTGTCGCCCGGACTCCCGGACGCCTGGCGGGAGATCGTCCAGGACTGTCTGGCCCCCACGCACGCGGCCCGCGTCGCCCGCGTCCCCGACACCGAAGCCCTGTTGCGCCGCGTCGAAGCGGCCGCGGGCTCCTCCCCCTCCGCCCGCCTGCCGAGGCTGCGGCCCCGCCGGTGGCGCCGCCCGGTGCTGATCGCGGCCCTCGCGGCCACGGCGGTGCTGGGCGCGACGGCGGTGCCGTACGCGCTCCGCGACGAGACCCCTGTCGCCGCGACACCGGCCTCCTGCGAGAAGCCCGCGGTGTACGAGGACGAGAAGCACGGCCGTGCCTACACCGCCGGCTGGAACAGAACCTGGGACTTCACGCTCAAACAGGGCGAAAGCGGCAGCCAGGTCCACGAGGCCCAGTGCCTGCTCCGGTACCTGCATGGCATCACCGAGGTCGGCGAAGCGGACGGGATCTTCGGTCCGCTGACGCACAAGGCGGTGGTGACCTTCCAGAAGCGGGCAGGGCTGGACGCGGACGGGGTGGTGGGGCCGCGGACGTGGAGCGCGCTGCGCAAGGCCGACGAAGCCTGACCGGATCGAAGACTGCCGGGTCCCGGCAGTGAACTCCCGTACCACATAAGGGAACATGTGTTTCACCGGTAACCCTGGAAGAAAGGCTTACACGTGAGACCGACCCGTGCTGCCCTGGCCCTCGTGGCGACCGCCCTCACCCCGGCGCTTGTGCTGGCCACCCCGGCCGTCGCCGCGACCTCGGCGACGACCGTGGCGACCGCGTCCGACGTGGCCGGATCCGGCGTCGACGACATGTCCGACGACGACGTCCGCGTCGCGATCATGCGCATCATCGCCGACCCGGACACCGGCAGGGCCGTCTACGCCGCCGCGCAGAAGGCCATGGACGGCACCATCGAGGACCAGCGGTACTTCCTGGAGACCGGCCGCTGGATCGCCCAGGCCGAGGACGACCGCGTCGCCATCGCCCGCATCCTCGCCACCGCCGACCCCAAGACCGACCGCGCGGTCATCAGGGAGGCCAACGAAGCCCTCGACACCAACACCCCTGAGGCCCTGCGCGCCTTCCTGGAGACCGGCTACCGCCTCGCCGTCGCCGAGGACGACCGCGTCCGCGTCGCCCGCATCCTCGCCGACCCGACGATCAGCGACGCGTTGCGCTCGGCCGCGGAGGATGTGATCGACGGGACGCCGGAGGAGCTGCGGTACTTCATCGAGGTGGGGCAGTACGAGGTGGACGGCTAGTCAGTGGGCCCTGTAGCCCGTCGACGCGGCCGTGCTGCTGAACTCGAACCGGAACTTGGTGCCGTCCAGCACGTCGCTGGCGATGACCTTCCACTGGTTCGCGGTGGTGGTCTTGTAGCTGCTCTGGCAGTAGTTGAGACCGCCGCCGCTGGCGTAGAAGCAGACCCGCACCGTGCGGCTGGTGCCGGTCTTGATGTTGATGTCGGCGCAGTTGTCCGTCGTGATGTAGAGGTAGTTCTCCGGCAGGAAGCGAGTGCCCGCCGGCTTGTTGTACGTCCAGTCCTGGTAACAGGCCTGGGCGGTCACGTCCCCCTGCGTGGTGGCCGCGCCGGCGGTCACGGCCGTACCTCCGACCAGTCCGGCACCTGCGAGTGCACTGGTCATGGCCGCGGCGACGAACCTCTTGCGGATGCTCATGGGAAACCCCCGTTGTCGATGCCAGGTGGGCTCCCACGATGACGGCCGAGGGCGTTACGAGGTACCTGAAACTATTCAGGTACCTCCCGCTCCCGCCGGCCTCAGAGCGACTCGACGAAGAGGGCCCAGGCGCGGGTGGGGAACACCAGCGCGGGGCCCTCCGGGGTTTTGGAGTCGCGGACGGGGACGACGGCGCCGGGGAGGTTGTCGGCGACTTCGACGCACTCGCCGCCTTCCTGGTTGCTGTAGCTGCTCTTGCGCCAAGCGGCAGAGACCGGGTCAATCCCCTTGCTGAGCTTCATCTCTATAGGTCCTCACTGCATCTTCCAGCAACGCCAGGGACGCCTCTGGTGGCAGCGCGACGGCCCTGAGCAGATCGTACTTACGACGGTACGCCTGCACTTCGGCCGGATAGTCGACGATCTTTCCGTTGTGATCGCCCTCGGTGTACACCAGCGGCGGGGCGTCGGCGAAGGTCATGAACTTGGCCATGCCGTGGGCGAGCGGGTGCCAGGGGGTCGTTTCCGGAACGATCTGAAGAACACCCCGCGCGGACCGGATGACGTCGAGGATGTGCTCCACCTGCTCGGCCATCACTGCCGGAGGAAGCGGCGTTCTCCGGATGACCGACTCCCGCAGGATCCCCCAATAGGTGGGCCGATCCTCGCGTTTCCACAACTCCGCACGCGCCAAGCGGGCACTGACACGCTTCTCAGCCACCTCCGGTGACGCTTCCGGGTCCTGATACTGAATCTGCCCCCGAAAGTACGCTCCGGTCTGGAGAAGCCCGGGGACGACGTTGGGTGCCCACTCCTCCAGTGTCAGCGCTGTCTTCTCCATGTCCGTGACGTCCGCGGAGTACCACGCGTGCCCCGCCCGCCGCGCCTTCGCCGCGTCTTCGCACCGGCGTTGGAAGAACCCGTCGGTCCCCAGCCGCTCGTCCGCATGTCGGGCGAAGTCCATCGGCATTCCCCGCTCGCCACGCTCGATCTGGCTCAGGAACGAGATCCCCCGGAAGCTCCCCTCCACCAACTGCTCCAGCGTCAGCCCTGCTTGCTCTCGCTTCCAGCGCAACTCGGCGCCGTAGAAGCAGGGAACGCTCATCGACGCGTCCGGGTCCTTCTTCGCGGGCACAACCCACCACCGCCGTTTCTCACTTGCTCATGCACACCCGAAACCCCTTTCACGGTACGCAACTCGACGCCAGCCTGTGAGTGATTCATCACAGAACGCACATGGAGGCGTCCCCCATGCACCCCCACCACGAGACCGACACCTGCGTCGAAGACCTCCGCACCGCGCTGGAGGCGAACGGCATCACGCTGCCCTCGCTCGGCGTCGACCTGCCGACCTTCGCCGGCACACTCCCCCCGCGCCCCCTCATCGCACTCGGCAACTGCAACCAGGCCACCGCCCGCGCGCTGATCGGTGCCCTGCGCAAGGCGGCGGCCCGGTGAGACCCCTCGTGCTCAACCTGCTCGCGCTCCCCAAGGCCGTACCCGAGGTGCGTCACGCCGTACGCGAGCACCTGGGCTCACCCTGTCCCGAAGTCCAGCTCTGTGTGAGCGAGTTACTGACGAACGTGATCGCCCACGTGGGCGAGGCCACCCCGGTGACCGTCCGCCTGTTCCTCACCCCGGACGGCCGTACCCGCCTGGAGGTCACCGACCCCGACCCGCACGCCTGGCTCATCGCGCGCCGTCCCGGCGAGGACGACGAGACCGGGCGCGGTCTCCTGCTGCTCGACGCGGTGACCCGGCGCTGGGGCGTGTGGCTGACACCGGCCGGCAAGACGGTGTGGTGCGAGCTGCACGCATGACGAACGGGGGAGCCTTACGGGTTGAGGGTGTGGACGTTGGCAGTGCTGCAGTCGCAGTCCTTGTGCTGCGAGGCCAGCGCAATCGCCGCTGTTCCTCTTGGTGGTGGTCACGTGGTCGCTGATCTTGGCGGTGTACGTACGGGTGTCACCGCCGCGGCATCAGCCTGGAGAGCACCCGTCTCGCGCGGTACCTGGAACTTTGCAGGTTCCCCCGCCGACCCGCTCTGTTCACCATGGCCTGGACCACAACCCGAAGGTCGAAAGAGGAGCCCGTGAAGGAGTCCCGCATGCTGCGCGCCAAGGCGGGTGTGGCGGCCGGCGCGATGCTGCTGGCCGGTCTCGGCGTGGCCGGTACCGCCGGCCAGGCCAACGCCGCCACCTACTGGTGCAACAAGACGCTCGGCCGTTTCATCAACGGCGGAAACGGCCACGAGCTGGCCAACATCCCCGCCTACGGCAGCACCGACAACTGCATCACCGCGCGAGGGGCCTCCGGCCCCCACGTGGAGGCGATCCAGAAGTCGCTTCGCCACTGCCACAAGCGGACCCGAGTGGAGGTCGACGGCCACTTCGGACGGATCACCGAGGAAGAGCTGGAGATCGTGCAGGCCCGTCTGGACCTCGAGAACGACGGCGTCTACGGCCCCAACACCCGCGACAAGCTGAAGTGGCAGAGCACCACCGGCCACTGCGACACCCTTCCGTAACGGAGAGAGACATGACGCTGATCCACACCCGACGGGCGAGACTGAGCGCCATGATCGCAGCCGTGGTCACCGGGGCGCTCGCCGCCGGCGCGGCACCCGCCTCCGCCAACGCATCCGACGGCTACGTCTCCGGCGCCTACGAGTTCCAGGACGACTTCGGCGACGAAGGCACGCTGACCACCAGCTCGTACGCGCACACCAACGCCACGGCGCTCTGGCAGTGGGTCCTGTGGGCCGAGGGCGCCGAGAAGAGCAACGGCGACCCGTTTCTCCGCGCCGACATCGACGGCAAGGTCGGCACCGAGACCTTCGGCGCGGTCGACAAGAACATCGAGTACGTGTCGACCGACTACGACAGCGGCGCGTACCGGACGAAGCTGCGCTACAAGGGCGACGCGAACTCCTTCTTCCTGTACCGAAGCTCGACCGGTGTCTACCGGATCCACATCCCGAACGTCGGCTGGAAACCAGCGTCCTACACATACGCCAGCTGCTGAGGCTGCCGAGGTCTCGACGGCGTGCACTCCAGGCACCGTGGAACGATAGTCTCTCGACCGTCAACTGACGTGACAAAAGGGCACGTTGCGCCAGGCAAACCCGTCGGGGGACCCATGACAGACCAGCCACCCGGGTCGCCGTACACACCGGTGTACGGCGACACCGCGCTGCCGCAGGCGGGCGCCACCCCGCTGCGCCCCGCCGACCCCGGCCGCATCGGCCCCTACCTGCCCCTCGGCCTCCTCGGCAGCGGCGGCATGGGCCGCGTCTACCTCGCCCGCCCCGCCGACGGCACTCCCGGCCTCGCCGCCGTGAAGGTGATCCGTCCCGAGTACGCCGAGGACCCCCGCTTCCGCCGACGGTTCGAGCGGGAGGCGTCCCTGCACGCCCGGGTGCGTTCGGCGCAGGCGCCGCAGCTGCTCGGTACCGGGTTCGACGACTCGCTGCTGTGGATGGCGACGCAGTACGTGCCCGGCCTCAACCTGGCCGACGCCGTCCGCGAGTGCGGCACCCTCGAATGCCAGGGGGTGTGGCGGCTGGTCGGCGATCTCGGACAGGCCCTGTCGGCGCTGGCCGTCGCCGGAGTCGTACACCGCGATCTCAAGCCGTCCAACGTGATCCTGTCCCAACAGGGCGCGCACGTCATCGACTTCGGCATCGCGCAGGCCGCCGACAGCAGTGCGATCACCTCCACCGGCAGCCGGGTCGGTACGCCCGCCTTCATGGCGCCCGAGTATCTGCGCGAGGGCCGCTGCGACACCGCCTCCGACGTCTTCTCGCTCGCCGGGAGCCTGATCTACGCGGCCACCGGGCACGCCCCGTTCGGCGACGGGACGGGCGTCGACGTGATGCACCGGGTCGCGTTCGAGGAGCCCAAGGCCGACGTCATGGCCGGACTCGCGGCACGGGACGCCGAGCTGGCCGCGCTGCTGTCGGCCTGTCTCTCCAAGGACCCCGCCGGCCGTCCCACCCCGGGCCGGCTGACGGAGGCCGCCACGGCCGCCGGTCAGGGCCGCGTCCCCTCCTGGCACGAGCCGCTGGCCGGCCGGCTGCTGGCCCGACGGCAGGCCTGCGACGTACTCGAACGGGTGCCCGTACAGCAGCTCGTGCAGGACCAGCAGGGCGGTGCGCACGAGACCGTCCAGTTGGGTACGCGTATGGGTGCGGGTGCGGGTACTGGTGCGGGGCAGTCGGCCTTGCCGACTCCCGGCTCCACGCGGGCGTCCACGCTCGGCGACGGCGACGGCGGTGGACGGAAGCGGCGGAAGACGTACCTCGCCGTCGCGGCCGGCCTCGCCGTGTGCGCCCTCGCCGCGGGCGCCTTCTTCCTCACCCGCCCGGCCCCCGACAACACGGCCCCGGCCGCGGCGACGGCCGCCGAGAGCACCGCCGCCGACGCCTCGTCCTCCCCCTCCCCCACCACCTCGCCCTCCTCCGACAAGGACAAGGGGAAGGGCGACGGGAAGGGAAGCGGGAAGGACACCGGCTCGACGGCCGAGGAGTCCGCGGACCCGGACGCGTCCACCGGCGGTACGGACGGCGGGACGCAGGCCACTCCCACCGACGAGACCTCCGCCCCGTCCGACGGCGGCGGCAGCGGCGGAGGGGGCGGCAACACCCCGACGCCCACCCCCACCAAGACCGCCACCACAC
>NZ_JAKEIP010000206.1 GCF_021474425.1 Streptomyces muensis
GAGGAAAATGGGGTGGAAGCCGCAGGTGGGCGTCAGGTGTTGTCCTCGCTGTCGTCGTCCCGGCGCGGCGCCTCCCCCGAGGCCGTACCAGTGAAGCCGCCGAAACCCCGCCGCACCCGGCCACCCAGATCGCCCGCACCACCGGCGATGTCCGTGACCAGCTTCATCAGCGGGTCCTTGGACGACTTCACATGGGTGGCGTAGTGCGAGGCCGACTCACGGAAGGAGTCGGTGACCGAGGTGTCCTTGTCCTCCGAGCGGCGCGGATAGTGCCCGTCCATGATCCGCTGATGGTCACGGGACTCGGCCCACTTCTTCAGCTCGGCCGCCCGCACCGTGGTGAAGGGGTGGGAGCGAGGCAGCACGTTCAGGATCTTCAGGACGGAGTCACGCAGGTCGCCACCCGCCTCGTACTCCTCGGCCTGCTTCAGGAACGCGTCCACGTTCATCTCATGCAGATGGTGACCGCCCGCGAGCTTCATCAGGCCGCGCATCGAGGCCGTGAGGTCCTGCCCGACGAGCAGCCCCGCCCGGTCGGCGGACAGCTCCGACTTGCGGAACCACTCCCGCAGCGCCGTCACGATCGCCATGATCGCGATGTTCCCCAGCGGGATCCAGGCGACCCGGACGGCGAGGCTGGTGAGGAAGAGCAGGATCGTGCGGTAGACGGAGTGGCCGGAGAGGGCGTGACCCACCTCGTGGCCGACAACCGCCCGCATCTCCTCCTCGTCGAGCAGTTCCAGCAGCCCCGTGGTGACCACGATGATCGGCTCGTCCAGGCCGATGCACATCGCGTTCGGCACCGGGTCCTGGTTGACGTACATCGGCGGGACCTTCTCCAGGTCCAGGATGTAACAGGCGTCCCGCAGCATGTCGTTGAGGTGCGCGAACTGCTGCTCGGAGACCCGGACCGAGTCGGACAGGAACAGCAGCCGCAGACTGCGCTCGGGCAGCAGGCCGCTCAGGGCCTTGAAGACGGTGTCGAAGCCGCTGAGCTTGCGCAGGGCCACCAGGGCCGAGCGGTCCGCCGGGTGTTCGTACGCACGCGAGGAGATCCCCGGGAAACGCCTGCGCTGCCTGCTCGGCACGTTCTCGTGCCCGCCCTGCTCGTGGCCGTCGGACATGTCTTCCCCCATGTGCGTCTGGATGGCTCTCTACGGCTCTGTAAGGCCTTGTGCGGCCTTTTGCAGAGCCTTGTTCCGCCCTTTGCGCCCCCGAAGCAGAGCCCAGCCTAAGCCGAGTTACGGTGGACGGGCACTACAGCGAAGGAGTTCCGCGTCATGGAGCACAACCCCCCGGCCGCCTGGCTCACCGAGGCCGCGAGCGCGGCCGAGCAGCAGGGTGCGGGGAATCTGCTCCGGGTGGTGCTGATCGTGATGGTCGTGGGCTGTGTGCTGACCGCGTGGTTCCTGTTGCGGGGCTACAGGCGGAAGGACGACTGAGCGCCCGGGAAGGTTCCCCACCGGCCGCCCCGGCGCCCCAACGGTGGAGTCGGCGTGATCCCCGTCATGGCGCCCGCTTACGATGGGCCGACATCTTTATCCCGCCCACACCCGATAGGTCACGCCGAAGATGAGCTTCCACAGCGCCGCTGCCCAGTTGGTCACTCTCGCCGCCGAGGGCGAGGAGCACGGCGGCAACCACAACAGCATCAGCCCGTGGCTCACCGGGGGTGGCGCCTTCGTCATCCTGCTGCTCCTGCTGTGGATCACCACCCGCTTCAACCGCGACCGCTGAGTCCCGGACAGGCCTGGGCCCTCAGGCGGGGCCGGTAGGGTCTGCACGCATGGGAGAGCAGGACATGCCTACCGGCCCCGGAAACGGCCCGTCGAACCCCGGCAAGCGCCGCCTCGGCGTCATGGGCGGAACGTTTGACCCGATCCACCACGGCCACCTCGTCGCGGCCAGCGAGGTCGCCGCGCAGTTCCACCTCGACGAGGTCGTGTTCGTGCCCACCGGCCAGCCGTGGCAGAAGAGCCACCGGCACGTCTCCCCGGCCGAGGACCGCTATCTGATGACGGTCATCGCCACCGCCGAGAACCCGCAGTTCTCCGTCAGCCGCATCGACATCGACCGCGGCGGCCCGACGTACACCGTCGACACCCTGCGTGATCTACGCGCGCTCAACCCCGACACGGACCTCTTCTTCATCACCGGCGCCGACGCCCTGGGCCAGATCCTGACCTGGCGGGACTCGGAGGAGCTGTTCTCCCTCGCGCACTTCATCGGCGTCACCCGGCCCGGCCACGACCTCGACGACGCCGGGCTACCGGAAGGCGGCGTGTCGTTGGTCGAGGTACCCGCGCTGGCCATCTCGTCCACCGATTGCCGCGCGAGAGTCGCAAAGGGCGACCCCATCTGGTATCTGGTGCCGGACGGAGTCGTGCGCTACATCGACAAGCGCGAGCTGTACCGCGGCGAGTGAGGCGAGTGAGCCGAGAGGGGCGACCGGTGAACGACCGATACGACGCGGGGGCCGCGGGATACGAGGGCGACCAGTACGAACTCGTCGGCTACGACGAGTACGGCCGGCCGGTCTACCGGCAGATCCCGGCGCAGCAACAGCCACCGCAGCACCAGTACGACCCGTACGCGCAGCAGGGCTACGGCTACGACCCGTACGCGACCGGCCGGCAGCAGCCCGTCCCGCCGTACGATCCCTACGCGGCCGGCGACACCGGCCGGCAGCCGCCCACGCCCTCCTACGAGCAGTACGGCACCGGCACGCACCCCCAGCAGGCGGGCGCGCACTCGCCCCCCTATGACCCGTACGGCCGAACCGCCACCAGCGGACAGCAGCACCGGGTCGCCGAGCAGCAGACCGCCTACATCCCGCAGCAGGCCGGGCCGGTCGAGGAGCCGCATCCCCAGGAGCGGGGAGACCGCGGCGACCGGGAGTACCAGACCGAGCAGTTCGCGTTCGTCGAGGAGCCCGACGGGGACTCCGAGGACGTCATCGACTGGCTGAAGTTCACCGAGAACCGCACCGAGCGCCGCGAGGAGGCCCGGCGACGGGCACGCGCGCGCGTGATCGCGCTCGTGGTCGTCCTGGCGGTCGTCGCGGCCGGAGGCGTCGGCTACCTCTGGTACGCAGGGAAGCTGCCCGTCCTGTCGTCGAGCGACAGCAAGGAGGGCACCGCTACGGCGGTGGGCGCCCAGAAGCGGGACGTGATCGTCGTCCATCTGCACAACACCAAGAAGGGCGGCACCTCCACGGCGCTGCTCGTCGACAACACCACCACCAACCAGGGCACCACCGTCCTGCTGCCGAACTCCCTCGCCCTGACCGGCGACGACGGCACGACCACCCTGGCCAAGTCGGTCGACGACGACGGCTCCTCCGGGACCCGCGACGCCATCGACACCGTCCTGGGCACCGAGATCCAGGGCACCTGGCGCCTGGACACCCCGTATCTGCAGAACCTCGTCGACCTGGTCGGCAACATCGAGGTCGACACCAACGCCGACGTGCCCGACCCGGACGCCAAGGCCAAGGGCAGCGCGCCCCTCGTCCGCAAGGGCAAGTCCCAGACCCTCAGCGGCAAGATGGCCGTCGCCTACGCCACCTACCAGGGCTCGGGCGAGGCGCAGAACGCCCAGCTGGAGCGGTTCGGGCAGGTAATGCAGGCCACGCTGCGCAAGCTGACCTCGGACACCCAGGGCGCCACCGTCACCGTGCAGACCCTGGGCATGATCATCGAGCCGCCGCTGACCGACAAGGACCTCGGCGCCTTCCTGGCCAAGCTCGCCGAGCTGGCCAAGGGCGGCGACTACAAGACGGCCATGCTGCCCGTCCAGACCGACGGAACACTCAGCGCCCAGGCGAGCGCCAGTGTCGTCAAGAACGTCCTCGGCGGCACCGCCAAGAGCCCCGACAAGGACGCCGCGGTCCGGGTGTCCATCCGCAACGCCAGCGGCGTCAAGGACAACACCGAGAAGGCCCGCGTGGTGCTGCTGAACGGCGGCTTCACCTTCCTGGAGGGCGGCACCGCGTCCGCCGAGGCCACGTCCGAGGTCGTCTACGCCGACGCCGCCGACAAGGCCAACGCCACCGAGGTCGCCAAGACCCTCGGACTGTCCGCCGACGCGGTCACGAAGGGTGACGTGGCGGGGAACGCGGACGTCTCGGTGGTGCTCGGCCAGGACTACAAGCCGTCCTCGTCGTAGCCACAGCCGTACAAAACCGCAGGCCACCCCACGTGAGCCGGTAATCACGTGGGGTGTTGTCACCGGTCCGTGAGACCCTTGAGGTCGAGTGAAGCCAAGTGTCCGCCGACCGAAAGCCTTGTAGTGACCGCTACCGACCGTTCCCTCGAGCTCGTCAACACCGCCGCCCAGGCCGCCGCCGACAAGCTCGCGCACGACATCATCGCCTACGACGTCAGCGACGTCCTGTCGATCACGGACGCCTTCCTGTTGGCCTCCGCGCCCAACGACCGCCAGGTCAAGTCGATCGTCGACGAGATCGAGGAGCGGCTCAACAAGGAGCTCGGCGCCAAGCCGGTGCGCCGCGAGGGCGACCGCGAGGCCCGCTGGGTCCTGCTCGACTACGTCGACATCGTCGTCCACGTCCAGCACAGCGAGGAGCGCGTCTTCTACGCCCTGGAGCGGCTGTGGAAGGACTGCCCCGAGCTCGACCTGCCCGAGGACGCCAAGGCCACCCGCGGCAAGGCCGCCGAGCACGCCGAGCTCCAGGCCGCCGAGGAGGCCGCCGAGCTGGGCGGTGAGTGGCGATGAGCACCACCGACGAGGTGCCCACGGGCAGGCCCGGCCGCCGCGTCATCCTGTTGCGGCACGGCCAGACCTCGTGGAACGTGGAGCGCCGCTTCCAGGGCACCACGGACGTCGCCCTCACCGAGGCCGGCCTCGCCCAGGCCCGCCGCGCCGCCCGGCTCCTCGCCGGCCTCAAGCCCGACGCGATCATCGCCTCCGACCTCCGGCGCGCCGCCCACACGGCAGCCGAGCTGTCCGCGCTCACCGCCCTGGAGGTGACGCACGACGAGGCCCTGCGCGAGACCTACGCGGGCGCCTGGCAGGGCCTGACGCACGAGGAGATCATCGAGCGGTACGGCGAGGAGTACGCGGCGTGGAAGCGCGGCGAGCCGGTGCGCCGCGGCGGGGGCGAACTGGAGACCGAGGTCGCCGACCGCGCCGCCCCCGTGGTGCTCCGGCACGCCGAGAAGCTCCCAGAGAACGGCACCCTCGTCGTGGTAAGCCACGGAGGCACGATCCGTACGACCATCGGCCGCCTCATCGGCCTGGAGCCCAGGTCCTGGGAGAGCCTCGGCGGCCTCTCCAACTGCTGCTGGTCCGTCCTCGGCGAGGGCGCCCGCGGCTGGCGTCTGCTGGAGCACAACGCCGGCACCCTGCCGGAGCCGGTCCTCGGCGACGACGACTGACGCCGACGACGACTGACGAGGCCCGGATTTCACTTTCTGGCAGGTCGCAGGCTAAAGTTCTTCTTGTTCGCCCCGCCGAGCGGGGCGAAACACCATGTGGCTCCGCCACGTGGGACCAGGGGCTATAGCTCAGTTGGTAGAGCGCCTGCATGGCATGCAGGAGGTCAGGAGTTCAATTCTCCTTAGCTCCACAGTGAGACAACAAGATCCCGCCGATCGCTTCGATCGGCGGGATCTTCTGGTATCCGCCAAAGTGTTCGGGTCCGGCTTGAGTGACTTGGGCCTCGCGGGCGTATACCTCTCAGGAGGCGCTTGGGGCGCGGGTGCGCACGGTCCGTGCGGCGGCGAAGGCTTGCCGTGTCCGGACTGGTACTGAGGCGTCGCTGACCGTATTGGTCCGGCCGTGGCAGAATCAAACGGCCGGAAGGGGGCGCGGCCCGACGGGAGGGAGCAGTGATGCCTGCGAGCATCCTCGAGGAGGTCGGTGGCCTCCCCGAAGCAGCTTTGACACGGGATACGATCACGCGCCTCAGCTGCCCTTCCTGCGGCTCCGTCCATGTCGCCCAGCTTCTTGGCGACAACGGCGGAATTTCCTACGTGTGCACGGCCTGCGGCCACAGCTGGAGCTGATCGATGGGTGCACACAGGCGAAAGTGCGACTGGTGCGGCAGCGGAACGCCGATCGTCCGAGACATGGAACCGGTGAACCCCGACTACCAGTACTGGTGCGAGGAATGCGCGCGGGCGCTGATCATAAAAGGCGACCCGATCGAGACCTACCGTGAACTCGAGGGCGAACCGATCTACGGCCGTCTCCTCGAAGAACACTGCACGCTCAAGCGTTTCTATTCCTTCGTCACGGCTTGAACCGGACAAAAGCGGTCGTATCGGACCACTCGGGAAACGATTTGGTGCTGCACCAGGTGGACCGGTAATGTTGGCGTCGCCGCCGGGGAAACCGAGCGGACCAAAGCAAGGGGCTATAGCTCAGTTGGTAGAGCGCCTGCATGGCATGCAGGAGGTCAGGAGTTCAATTCTCCTTAGCTCCACAGAAGTCGAAGGCGGACCATCCACAAGGATGGTCCGCCTTCGGCGTGTTCAGCGTCCCAGCGCGCGCCTGCCGCGGCCCTGGGAGAGGACCGGCAGGTTGTTGCGGGAGGAGTCGCCCGCGCGGGTGTCCTCCTCGATGCGCAGGGCGAGGGCGGGGCAACGGCGTACCGCGCGCAGGGCCTTGGCCTCGGCGTAGCGCGGGACCTTCGCCTGGGCGACGGTCGGGAAGCCGTCGGCGCCCAGCTGGAAGACCTCCGGGAGGATGTCCGCGCACAGGCCGTGGCCGCGGCACAGCGTCCAGTCGACGTAGATCTTCTGACGGCTGGGGCCGTTCTCCTCGGCCTCGGCGCCGCCCGGGATGCCCGAGGGGGCCCTGCCGCCCTCGAAGAGCGGCAGAACGCCCTCCACGGGCCGTCCGCAGCCGTTGCCGAGGACATGGGCCGCCAGGTCGTCGGTGAACGCCTTGATGGTCGACTCCAGGAACATCGCGGAGCCGTCCGGGTGCGAGCACGCGCCGCGCCGCTTCACGTTCTTGGCGACCTGCTTGAGCGCCTCCAGGGCGGCCGGGCCACCGCCGTTGAGGATGTCCTCCATGCCGCGCGCGGCGGCCGGCAGACCGAGGTAGCAGGGGCCGCACTGGCCCGCACTCTCCTCGGCCAGCCACTGCGCCACCCGCAGCGACTCGCCCAGTGGGCAGGTCTCCTGAGTGATCGGTAGGATCGCGCCGGCGCCGAGCGCACCGCCCACCGCGTCCAGCGAATTGCGGGAGACGATCGCCTCGTTGACCGTCGCCGCGTCGATCCACTTGCCGTGATAGCCGCCGGTCAGCACGCCCTGGGGGACGGGTGGGGCGCCGGCGAGCTGGAGGACGTAGCGCAGCGGCACGCCGGTCGGCACCTCGATGACCATCGGGCGGGCGACCGCGCCGGAGACCGTGAGCATGACGGTGCCCGGCTCGTCGTACAGACCGGTGTTGCCGTAGCGCTCCGGGCCGATGCGGGCCGCGATGGCCAACTGGGCGAACGTCTCGGCGTTCGACAGCAGTGTGGGCGCGCCGCCGACGCCGTTCTGTGAGGCGCTGACCTTGCGGCCGGGCGGGATCGCCGGGCCGCCGTCGATGGAGCGGATCACGGAGGCGGCGGCGCCGGTGACCATGCGCACGGGGTTGCGCTGGACGAACGCGCGTAGCGCGGAGCGGCGGCTGTTGCTCAGGCCGCGTTCGGCGAGGGCGGCCTCCATGGAGCGCTGGGTGGATTCCCGGGTGACCGCCACCACGAGCGTGCGGGCACCCAGGGCCTCGGCGCACAGTAGCGCGCCGTCCAGGATGAGATGCGGGGCACGGTTGATCATCACCGTGTCCTTGCGGCAGGCCGGCTCGTCCTCACTGCCGTTGACGACCACGACGGGCCGTACGCCGCGCTTGATCGCGGCCTCCGCGACCGAGCGCAGCTTCTTGTGGAAGGGGAAGCCCGCGCCGCCGCGGCCCTTCAGATTGATGTTCTCGGCGAGCTTCGCGAGCTGCTCGCCGCCCATGGGTTCGAGCGGCCCGTGCACCTTCAGGTGCATGGGCAGATCGAGTCTCTCCACAAGGTCGAAGCCCGACGTGAGCTGGGGAAGACCGACCACGCGGACTTCGGGTACGTCGGGCAGGGCCTCGTTCACTTAAAGCCTCCGGAAGGCGTGTTCCAAGGTTCGCCCGAACCCGGTGCGTCGAAGTCGTAGGAGGCACCGGGCAGTGTTTCAGTGGCGGGACCGCTGTTGTTGTACGTGTCGTTCTGGTTGTACGTACCGAAGACGGCGTTCGTCTCAGCGGTGTCGTACACATCACTCGAGCCGTAGCCCGCGGCGCCGGAACCGTAGCCCTGGGTGCCCGAATTGCCATAGACGGGGATGTTGTATCCGGTGTCGTTGAGCGGGTCGTAGGACGACGGGGGCGCCTCGCCGACGGGCGGCGGGGACGGGATCGGCCAGCTGCCCGAGGTGCTGGAGCCGCCGTCGACGCGGGGGATCGCCTCCGTCGGCTGCATGTCCAGGGGCAGGTCCATGCGGGCGGTCTGGTCGGCCGCGTAGGACTGCTGCGGCCCGCGGGAGCGGGGTGAGACGGCACGGTAGGCGGCGGCGAACCCGCCCGTGGTCTCCGCGGCCGACGGGGCCTGGGAGGGCATCCCGGGCAGCGGGCCCGGCCGCTCGTCGCGCAAGGGCCGTTCGCCGCGCGAACCCCGTCCCGGGCGCTGGTTGTCGTAGCCCGGCAGCGCGGATCCGGACGCGGCCCGGGCGCGGCTCTCCTCCAGGTCCTCGCGGCCCGCCGACTCGTCGCGGCCGACGAACTGGGCGATCCAGTCGGCGAACCTGCGCTTGACGGGGCGCGGGGCGGCGCGCAGCGCGAGGGCCGCGGCGACGGCGACGACGCACAGTTCGTAGCAGACCATGAAGAACGTCTTCGCCGGGCGGCCGGCGAACAGGCCGTGGACCAGCGCCGCGCACCAGGCCGGGTAGGCCAGCATGTGCATCGCGCGCCAGCGGGCGGCGACCGGCGCCGGGGAGGCGAACTGGTTGCGCAGCGCGCCGGTGATGCCCACGAAGATCATGAGCAGGGCGGCCAGGGAGCCCAGGCCGATGAGGAAGGCGCTGCCGGGGATCTCGTCGCCGCCGGCGAACACCAGGCTGAAGGGGATCAGCGCGGCGATCGGGCTGGCGTGGTCCAGCGCCAGTTTCACGCCGATGTGCACCAGGAGGAACGCGATCGAGGCCACGGCGGTCACCCGGTGGATGCCCTGCGCGATGATCCGCTGGCGGGTGTTGAGGATCATCCGGTCCTGGGCGACCAGGCCCCAGATCACCGAGCAGGTGAGACAGACGAGCGACAGGACACCGGCGCCGAAGTTGAGGAACTCCTGCAGCCAGGTCCCGCCGACCAGTACGACCAGGGGTATGAGCAGCAGAACAGCAGCGGTCGCCACCCCGTAGGCCGACCGGCCCGTTTTGGGGAGCGAACTGTTACTACGACGAGGGTTCATGGGGGCAACTCCGAGCGGTTCGGGAAGGCGGTCCCGCTGCCGCACTCTAAGTGGCTCCATACCGAGGGGTACGGCGTTTGAGTTATTGCGTTGTTATCTACGGGCTGTACGGGACTTGCGGTGTCCCTTAGCGACTGTTACGCCAGGTAACAGTTGAACGTTGTTCAGCTTTTCGAGGTCTTCACAACTCTCAGGTACGGAACAGGGGGCGCGGTTGTTCATGTGTGAGCCCGCTCGTGGCGCCTGTCCTGCGCCCCGCCGGAAGCCCGTCGCGACCCGCTCCGGCGCTGCGGTACCCTGACGCCATGCGTGCCGTACGCCTTCTGCTTAGCGGGCCGCGCTGATCAGTCCCGACCACCGGGCGAATCGGATGGTCGGAATCGGCGCGGCGTCCCCTCCTGTGCGAGGGGATTTTTCGTTTCCAGAGAACCGCAGCCGCTGGCAGAGACGATCGATGGAGCTTTGAGGATCATGAGCGAGACGAACCCCGCTGCCACCGCCGAGGTGGCCGCGCCGCACCGCTACACGGCCGCCATGGCGGCCGAGATCGAGGCACGCTGGCAGGACTTCTGGGACGCCGAGGGCACCTATGCGGCGCCGAACCCCAAGGGCGACATGGCGGGCGACCCGGAGCTGGCCGCCAAGCCCAAGAAGTTCATCATGGACATGTTCCCGTACCCCTCCGGCGCGGGCCTGCACGTCGGCCACCCCCTGGGCTACATCGCGACCGACGTCTTCGCGCGCTTCCAGCGCATGACCGGCCACAACGTCCTGCACACCCTGGGCTTCGACGCCTTCGGCCTGCCCGCCGAGCAGTACGCCGTGCAGACCGGCACGCACCCGCGTGTCTCCACCGAGGCCAACATCGAGAACATGAAGGTCCAGCTGCGCCGGCTGGGCCTGGGCCACGACAAGCGCCGGTCGTTCGCCACGATCGACCCGGACTACTACAAGTGGACCCAGTGGATCTTCCTGCAGATCTTCAACTCCTGGTACGACGACGAGGCGAAGAAGGCCCGCCCGATCGCCGAGCTGATCGCTCAGTTCGAGTCCGGTGAGCGCGCCGTACCCGGTTCCGACGGCGGCACGCGCGCGTGGAGCGAGCTGGACGCCGCCGAGCGCGCCGACGTCCTGGGCGGCTACCGCCTGGCGTACGCCTCGGACGCGCCGGTCAACTGGTGCCCCGGCCTGGGCACCGTGCTGGCCAACGAGGAGGTCACGGCCGACGGCCGCTCCGAGCGCGGCAACTTCCCGGTCTTCAAGGCCAAGCTGCGCCAGTGGAACATGCGGATCACCGCGTACGCCGACCGGCTGCTGGACGACCTGAACGAGCTGGACTGGCCCGAGGCCATCAAGCTGCAGCAGCGCAACTGGATCGGCCGCTCCGAGGGCGCCCGCGTCGACTTCCCGATCGACGGGGAGCGCATCACGGTCTTCACCACGCGCCCCGACACCCTGTTCGGCGCGAGCTACATGGTGCTGGCGCCCGAGCACCCGCTGGTGGAGAAGTTCACCCCGGACGCCTGGCCCGAGGGCACGCACGACGTGTGGACCGGCGGCCACGCGACCCCGGCCGAGGCCGTCGCCGCCTACCGCGCGCAGGCCGCCTCCAAGTCCGACGTCGAGCGCCAGGCCGAGGCCAAGGACAAGACCGGCGTCTTCATCGGCTCGTACGCGACCAACCCGGTCAACGGCGAGCAGGTCCCCGTCTTCATCGCCGACTACGTCCTGATGGGCTACGGCACCGGCGCGATCATGGCCGTGCCCTGCGGCGACCAGCGTGACTTCGAGTTCGCGCGGGCCTTCGAGCTGCCGATCACCTGCATCGTCGAGCCGACGGACGGCCGCGGCACGGACACCTCCACCTGGGAGGACGCCTTCTCGTCGTACGACGCGAAGATCATCAACTCCGCGAACGACGAGATCAGCCTGGACGGCCTGGGCGTCGCCGAGGCCAAGGCCCGTATCACCGAGTGGCTGGAGCGGTCCGGCGTCGGCGAGGGCACGGTCAACTTCCGGCTGCGCGACTGGCTGTTCAGCCGTCAGCGCTACTGGGGCGAGCCCTTCCCGATCGTCTACGACGAGGACGGCATCGCCCACGCGCTGCCCGAGTCGATGCTGCCGCTGGAGCTGCCCGAGGTCGAGGACTACAGCCCGCGCACCTTCGACCCGGACGACGCCGACACCGAGCCCGAGACACCGCTGTCGCGCAACGAGGAGTGGGTCAACGTCACCCTGGACCTGGGCGACGGACCCAAGCGCTACCGGCGTGAGACCAACACCATGCCCAACTGGGCGGGTTCCTGCTGGTACGAGCTGCGCTACCTGGACCCGCACAACAGCGAGCAGCTGGTCGACCCCGAGATCGAGCAGTACTGGATGGGCCCGCGCGAGGGCCGGCCGCACGGCGGTGTCGACCTGTACGTCGGCGGCGCCGAGCACGCCGTGCTGCACCTGCTGTACGCGCGCTTCTGGTCCAAGGTGCTGTTCGACCTGGGACACGTCTCCTCGGCGGAGCCGTTCCACAAGCTGTTCAACCAGGGCATGATCCAGGCCTACGTCTACCGCGACAGCCGGGGCATCGCGGTGCCGGCCGCCGAGGTGGAGGAGCGCGACGGCGCCTACTACTACCAGGGCGAGAAGGTCTCCCGGCTGCTGGGCAAGATGGGCAAGTCCCTGAAGAACGCGGTCACGCCGGACGAGATCGCCGCCGAGTACGGCGCCGACACGCTGCGGCTGTACGAGATGGCGATGGGCCCGCTGGACGTCTCCCGGCCGTGGGACACGCGCGCGGTGGTCGGCCAGTTCCGGCTGCTGCAGCGGCTGTGGCGCAACGTCGTCGACGAGACGACCGGTGCCGTGACGGTGGTGGACGCCGAGCCCGACGAGGACACGCTGCGTGCCCTGCACAAGGCGATCGACGGCGTGCGCGGGGACCTGGAGGGCATGCGCTTCAACACCGCCATCGCCAAGGTCACCGAGCTGAACAACCACCTGACCAAGGCCGGCGGGGCGGTGCCGCGCCCGGTCGCCGAGGCACTGGTGCTGATGGTCGCGCCGCTGGCCCCGCACGTCGCCGAGGAGCTGTGGCGCAAGCTGGGCCACGAGGACTCGGTGGTGCACCGGGACTTCCCGGTCGCCGACCCGGCCTACGTCGTGGACGAGACCGTGACCTGCGTCGTGCAGATCAAGGGCAAGGTCAAGGCCCGCCTGGAGGTCTCGCCGGCCATCTCCGAGGAGGAGCTGGAGAAGGTCGCCCTGTCCGACGAGAAGGTCGTGGCGGCACTGGACGGCGCCGGGATCCGGAAGGTGATCGTGCGGGCGCCGAAGCTGGTGAACATCGTTCCGGCGTAGGTGGCGCGGCTGCGTGAGCGCGCCGGCGACTCCGGCCGGGCTGCCGCCGCGGCCCGTCGGGGTCGCGGCGCGCTGGGGTCGCGGCTCGTCGGGGTCGCGATGACGTCGGCTTTCGGCGCGGTGTGATCTTCGCTCGGGGTGATCCCCTACGGGCAGGTTCGGGGTTCTGCTGGAACTCCGGGCCTGCCCGCTGCGTTTACCGTTGAAGAGTGACGCGGCAGGTGTCGCGGCCGGTCGGAGGAGGAGTTCGTGGACGCAGTGATCGCAGTCGTGGCCCTGCTGTTCGTGCTCTTCGTCGTGCTGGGCGTCTACGCCACGGTGAAGGTGGTCGGTGCCGCCAAGCGCCGCGTCGACGACACCATCAGCCACGCCCGCCGCACGGTCGAGGACCACACCCTGCGGGCCAAGTCCTTCGCCCAGCCGGGCCCGGCCGGCGAGCTCGCCCAGCTGCGGCTGAAGCTGCGCACCTCCATGCGGGCCACCCAGGACGCGCTGCACGCGGGCGTGGCCGAGGACGAGTCCCTGAAGGAGTCCCTCGGCCTCTTCCAGCGCCTCAGCGCGCACGGGCATGAACTGGACGCCGAACTGCGGCGCCTGGAGTCCGAGCCGGACCGCGCGACGCTCGCCGAGCGGCTGCCCGACCTCAGCGAACGCACCGAGCGCATCATCCATGCCGCCGACTCGCTGCGCTGGGCCGCCCGCGACCGGGCCCGCCGCTTCGCCGACGACGACCTGGACACCCTCAGCGCCCAGATCGACGTGGAGACCGGCGCCCTGCGGCACTGGCAGACGGAGGAGCCCACCTCACCGTCGGCCCCTTGGCCGGAGGCCCCCGCCGCACAGCCGGAAGCGACGGCCGAGCAGACCTGGTCGGACCCCTCTCGAACGCAGCGGGCCGAGGAGCCCGCACGGCCCGCGATCACCCCGCCCGGCCCTCGCCCGACGTACTCCTGGGAGAAGAAACCCCGCCCCGAGAGCACGACTTGAGCCCGGGTGAGCGTGAGTTGATCCGGTCAAGGCATTTCCAGGTGAGCGGGGTCGGGCTGCCGCCCGGGCGCTACGGCAGGTAACCTCCAGCTCATGTCCCGCCATGTCGCGATCGTCACCGATTCAACGGCCTACCTGCCGCCGCGGACGATGGAGCGCCACGGCATCACCTCAGTACCGCTGACCGTGGTCGTCGGTGGTCAGGCACTGGACGAGGGCACCGAGATCTCGACCCGTTCCCTCGCCCAGGCGTTGCAGAAGCGACGCCCTGTCACCACCTCGCGTCCCAGCCCGCAGGTCTTCGCCGAGCACTACCGCAAGGTCGCCGAGGCCGGCGCCACCGGCATCGTCTCCCTGCACCTGTCGGCCGAGCTCTCCGGGACCTATGACGCGGCGGTCCTCGCGGCGCGCGAGGCGCCGGTGCCGGTGCGGGTGGTGGACACCGGGATGGTCGCGATGGCGCTCGGGTTCAGCGCGCTCGCCGCGGCCGAGGCGGCGGAGGCGGGCGGCACGGTGGACGAGGCCGTCACGGCCGCGGAGAAGCGGGCCGGGAGCACGGCCGCCTACTTCTACGTCGACACCCTGGACTATCTGCGTCGCGGTGGCCGTATCGGCGCGGCACAGGCCCTGCTGGGCTCGGCGCTCGCCGTGAAGCCGCTGCTGCAGCTGGAGGGCGGTCGGATCGGCCCGCTGGAGAAGGTGCGCACGGCTTCCAAGGCCATCGCACGCCTGGAGGAGATCGCGGCCGACCGGGCGGGCAGCGCGCAGGTCGACATCGCGGTGCACCATCTCGCCGCTCCCGACCGGGCGTCGGCCCTGGCGGACCGCCTGCGGGCACGGGTCCCGGGGCTCGCCGACCTGCATGTGAGCGAGGTGGGAGCGGTGATCGGGGCGCATACCGGGCCCGGGTTGTTGGGGGTTGTGGTTTCGCCTCGGTGACGGGTGCTCAGGGGCGGGGTTTCGGGGCGGACGGGCGCCCACTGGGCGAGTGCTCGGAGGCGGGGGCCACTCGTGTGGGTGGCGGAGTTTTCCACAACTGGGCGGTAATCCCCGGGATTTGAGCAAGATCATCGCGGGTGGGCCGAGGTGCCCGATCCTCGTCGCATGGCACTTCGATCACGCACACGTACCACGACGGCAACCAGTGGCCCGGGCCGCGCCCCCCACTCCGACAGCCGCGCCCGCCATCGACGACGCATGCATGTCCGGGGACGGGCGCGGCAGCACCATGCGTCGGCACAGGAGTTGCGGCGCAGGGCGGAGGTGATTTTCGCCGAACGGGCCGAGGAGTGGCGGGAGTCGGGGGCGGGGC
>NZ_JAKEIP010000207.1 GCF_021474425.1 Streptomyces muensis
GCCCGGCCCGGACCCGGCCCTCGGCCCCGGCAACCCCCCTCCGCCCCCGCCCGGGCCCCTCGGCACGCCCGGTGAGGACGACGAGGAGCGGCAGCCCGACGGCGCCCGTCTGTTCGCGCCCGGCCCGGGCGGCGACGGCACCGACGTCCGGATGACCCCGGTCCGCGTCCCCGCCGCACCCGCCCTGCCCGAACCGCTCGCCCTGCAACGAGGGTTACGGCCGCTGCAGCGCTACCGCGCACCCGTCCGCCCCGTCCCGCGCACCCTCGACGAGCACGCCACCGCCGAGCGCGCCGCCGAGTCCGGCCTCGTCCTGCCCGTCCTGCGCACCGACCGACGCCGCGAGGCCCGGCTGCTGCTCCTGATGGACGTCTCCACCTCCACGGTCGTATGGCAGCAGGCCCTCGACGAACTGCGCCAGGTCTGCGCCCGCGCCGGCGCCTTCCGCGAGGTGCAGGTGCGCTATCTGCACGAGGCGCCCGGCGGACTGCCCGGCTGCGCGGCCACTCCCGAGCCCGGAGCCGCCCTGCACGCGCCGGAGCAGCTCAGCGACCCCACCGGGCGCCGGGTCACCCTGCTGCTCAGCGACTGCGCCGGGCCCATGTGGCGCAGCGGACAGGTGCAGCGGCTGCTGCACCGCTGGGCCAGCACCGCGCCCGTCGCCGTCGTACAGCCGCTGCCGCAGCGGATGTGGCTGCGCACCCATCTGCCCGCCCGGCGCGGGGTGTTGCACCGGCGCGAAGGCCCCGCCGGGTCGCTGCTGTTCCGGCCCGACAAGGAGCCGGTGGTCTTCGGCGCGCTGCCCGTTCCCGTGCTCGCGCTGCGGCGGGAGTCGGTGGAGGGCTGGGCGCGGCTGGTGTCCGGTGCGACGGGACAGTCGCTGTCGGCCGCGGCCGGCTGGGTGCGGGCCGACCATCCGGCGTCCGCGGCGCCGGTGCGCGCCGCGCAGGAACGCAGCGGTGCGGACCGCGTCCGCGCCTTCTGGCGTCCGGCGTCGTCCGAGGCGCGCCGCCTCGCGGTGTACCTGTCCGCGGTGCCGCTGTACCTGCCGGTGATGCAGCTCGTCCAGCACGCCATGCTGGCCGGCAGCGGACCGGACGTGCTGTCCGAGGTGCTGCTGAGCGGGCTGCTCCGGCGGCGGGAGGACGCGGACGACCCCCGGGCCGTCCGGTACGACTTCCTGCCGGGGGTGGCGACCGAACTGCGCTCCCGGCTCTCGGTCGACGAGGTGGAGCTGCTGTTCAAGCACTGCTCCGAGTACGTGGAGCGGAAGTTCGGGCGCAGCGCGCGGAACTTCCCGGCGCTCGCGGGAGCGTTCCTGCGCGGCGCGGTGCCGCCGGACGCGGCTCCGGAACGGCTCATCGAGTCGGGCGAGCGGGAACCGGCCGGGCTGCGGGCGTTCGCCGAGGTGTCGGCCGAGGTGCTCAGGGATCTGGGGGCGCGGCTGCCCGCGGTGGCGGGCGCCACGGTGGCCGGGCAGAGCGCGACGGAACTGCTCGACCTGGGCCGGCAGGCCCTTGCGCGGTTCAACGGCGAGGGGCTCACCCGGGAACTCGACGCGGCGGTGGAGTACACCCGGCGGGCGGTCGCCGTCGCGGGCGGCGCCGGCGGCGAGCGGGTCACCGCACGCGAGGAGCTGGCCCAGGCGCTGCTCGCCCGGTGGCGGGTGCGCCGCGTGGGCGAGGACCTGCGGGAGGCGTGGGAGGCGCTCGACGGACAGTCCGTCACGCCGCGCGGACGGCTCGTCCTCGGATTGGTGTACTGGGCCCAGGCGCAGGAGGTGCGGGGCAGCGGGGTCGAGTTCGACGGGATCCCGGCGAGCCTGCGGGACTGGGCCCGGGGCGAGCCGGGGCCGGCGGCGGAGCGGGCCCGCGACGTCCTGCTGTATCTGGCCGACCTCGACCTCGGCGCGGTCCTGGCCGACGAGGACGCCGGGGCGGCGGCGCGGGGACCCCGGAGCGCCGCGGCGGAGGCCCTGACGAGTGTGCGGCGGGCCGTTGCCGAAGCGGGGCCGAGAGCCCGGGGCGAGGCCGAGGCCGTCGGCGGCACCCAGCACCGGGATTTGTTCCAGACCGCGGTGGAGACAGGTCGGAGAGTGCCCGGGGAGGCCGAGGCTGTCGTCGGTGTCCAGGACTGGCGTGTGCTGCACCTGCACCGGGCCGTCGACGCGGCGAGCGCGTGGTTCCAGCTGTCCGGCTCGGTGCGCGCTCTCGTCGCCCGGGGTCGGCTGTGGCTCGACCTGGCCCGGGAGCACCAGGGATACGACGGACACGACGTGGTCGCCGCCGACGCCGCCGCGAGTGCCGCCGAGGACCTCATGGAGGCCGTCCGCGACGAGACCGCCCTGCCGGCCGCCGACCGCTGCCGGATCTGGCTGGACGTGGCCGCCGCTGTCGAGATCCCGCCGACCGAGCGCGAGGAGAGCCTGCTGCTGTACGCCGTGCAGCAGGCCGAGCGAGCCGCGGGCGACGACCCGGAGCTCGGGTTCGAGTGCCTGGTGCGGGCCGGGCGGATATACCGTGACCGCCACGACCAGACCGGAGGACTGACCGAGCTGAACCGTGCCGTCGAGGCATGGGAGCAGGCCGTGCGACTGCTCGGTGAGGACGACCGGCGGCGGCCGCGGACGCTGGCCGACCTCGGCCGGGCACTGTATGTCCGGTTCGGCCTGCGGGCAGAGCCCGACGACATCGCCAGAAGCGTCGACCATCTGCGCCAGGCGGTCGACGAGTGCCCACCGGACGACCCCCAGCTTCCGTGGCTGCGCCGCAGCCTGGGACGCTCCTACTACCGGCGTTACCTCCTGGCCGGCGTGCTGACCGACCTGTACGAGGCGGACTGGCTGTTCGCGGAGGCCGCCCGCGGTTCCGAGAACCCGTGGCTGCTCGCCCAGTGCCGGATCAGCCGCGGCAACGTGGCCCGGCTGCTGTACGAGCGCACGGCGGCCGTCGCCGACCTGCACAAGGCGGTCGATTTCTTCAGCCAGGCCGTCGAGATCGCCGAGGAGGCGGGCGAGGCGGAGCTGGCGGCCGCGGCCCTCACCGAACGGGGCCGGGCGCGCAAAGCGATGGGCAGGGCCTACGAGGCCCGCACCGACTACGACCGCGCCCTCGGCCTGACGGACGACCGCGACCGCGTGCGTCTCCTGCGCGTGCTCATCTCCCGACTGTCCCCCGAAACGGCCGCCGAGTGACCTTCCCCGCCGAGGACGCCCACATACCCCTCCCGGAGATCGCGCCCCCCGACCAGACCGACCACCCGGTACTGGCGGCGATCCTCACCGAGCTGCGCGACCGGGAGAGGGACCCCGTCGTCGTCGCCCACTATGAAGACGCGCCATGACGATCCACCCGCACCCGCCCTGGCCGTACGCCCTGCTCGACACCACGGCCCACCGGCCCGTCCCCTTCCGGCAGTTCGTGCTGAAGGTGCACGGCCGGTGCAACCTCGACTGCACCTACTGCTACCTCTACCAGGGCCCCGACCACGGCTGGCGCGAGCGCCCGGCCCGTACCTCCGAGCGCACCATGCGCCGCACCGCGGACCGGATCGCCGAGCACGTCCGCACCCACGGCCTGGACGCCGTCCGTATCGAACTCCACGGCGGCGAACCCCTCCTCACCGGCCCCGACCCCGTCCTCGCCTACGCCGCCGCGGTACGCGAGGCCGTCGACTGCGAGGTCACCGCCACCGTCCAGACCAACGGCACCCGTCTGACGGCGGCCGCCCTCGACCGCCTCGCCGCCGCCGGCGTCCGGGTCGGCCTCAGCCTCGACGGCGGAAGGGCCGCGCACAACGCCCGCCGGGTCGACCACGCCGGACGCCCCGCCTGGCCCGCCGCGCGCGCGGCGGCCCAGCGGCTCGCGGCACATCCGCGGTCGTACGCCGGAATCCTCTGCACGATCGACCTGGCCGCCGACCCCCTGGACGTCTACCGCTCGCTGCTCGCCCTGCGCCCGCCCGGCGTCGACTTCCTCCTCCCGCACGCCAACTGGGACCGGCCGCCCCCGGGCATCCGACGCCAGCCCCCGGGCAGGCACCGTCCCGCCCCCACGCCGTACGGCGACTGGCTCGCCGCCGTCTTCGACGCCTGGTGGGACGAGGGGCGGCTCAGCACCCGCATCCGGCTGTTCCAGGAGATCGCCGGGCTGCTGCTCGGCGCCCCCAGCCGCGCCGAGGCAGTGGGACTGTCGCCGATGGCGGCCGTCGTGGTGGAGACGGACGGCGCCATCGAGCAGGTGGACTCACTCAGGTCGGCGTACGAGGGAGCCTCCGAGACCGGGCTCGACGTCTTCCGGCACCCCTTCGACCGGGCCCTGCGCCATCCCGGCGTCGCCGCACGGCAGCTGGGGGAGCGGGCGCTGGCCGAGGAGTGTCTGGGCTGTCCCGTGGGGAAGGTGTGCGGGGGCGGGAACTACGTGCACCGGTACGCTCCCGGGACCGGGTTCCGGCACCCCAGCGTCTACTGCGCCGACCTGGAGCGGCTCGTCCGGCACATCGCGCACCGGCTTGAGCGGACGTCACGCGCAGCCCGGTGACTGGAACCATGCTCAACTCATTACCTCTGGAACCAATTTGACGCACAATTGGATGACCTGTGCACACACGTGACCAGGTTCAGTCGAGGGGAAACGGCGAGATGGCGGCGGAACTCGGACACGTCACGGTGGTCTTCGCCGGGCAGAGCGAGTCCTGGGCCAAGTGGATCGACCACCAGATCCGGGCCGCGGGACGGGGCACCACGCTGATCAGGTGGAACCCGCTGCGCCGACCGCCCACCGCCGAGGCCTTCACCAGCCTGCTCAGCGCGCCGGGCCGCGTCCTGCTCGTCATCGACGACTGGCACGAACGACTGGGCAACGAGCGGTTCGAGGCCTGGGCCGAGGCACTGCGCCAGGTCCTGCCGGCGTACCAGGACCGGATCGCCGCCGTCAGCATCACCGCCCGGCCCATGCCCGAGGCCGTCATCGCCCTCGCCCCCGTCGAACTGCGCGGACTGCGCCCCGAAGTGGCGCGCGGCCGGGTCCTGGAGTGCGCCGGCATACCCGCCCCGGGCGTCCTGATCGACCTGCGCCGCGGCCCCCGCTTCCCCGACGACCCGCCGGACGTCTGGCAGGTCCCGCGCCGCAACCTCCGCTTCGTCGGCCGCACCGAACTGCTGGAGAAGGTCTACGGCGCCCTCTCCGCCGCCGGACCCACGGGCGCCGCCGTGGCACTCCTCGGCCCCGGCGGCATCGGCAAGACCCAGCTGGCCCTGGAGTACGTCCACCGGTTCGCCGGCGAGTACGACATCGTCTGGTGGATCAACGCCGCTCAACGCGTCACCGCCCGCCAGCAGTTCGCCGACCTCGCCGCCGCCCTCGACCTGCGCGACTCCGGCGACCTCGCCACCACCATCACCGCCGTCCGCCGGGAACTCGACCGCACCGCCCGGCCCTGGCTGCTCGTCCTGGACGGCGCCGGCGACCCGGAGCGGCTGATCGACCTGGTGCCCGAAGGCCGCGGCCACATCCTCGTCACCACCCACAGCAGCGAGTGGGGCGCCCACGCCGAGAACATCGCCGTACCCGTCTTCGAACGCCGCGAGAGCGTCGCCTTCGCCGGACGCCGCACCGACCGCCTCAGCGACAGCCAGGCCGAGCGGCTCGCCGAGGCCGTGGAGGACATGCCGCTGCTGCTCGACCAGACCTCCGCGTGGCTGGACATCAACCCCACCGTGCCGGTCGACGACTACATCCGGGACATCCGCGACGGCCGCCCGCACCGCTTCGGCGTCATGGCCTCCGGCCAGTACCCGGAGAGCTTCGAGGTCGCCTGGGCGAAACTCGTCAACACCCTGCGCGACGGCTCGGAATCCGCCTGGCAACTGCTCAACCTGCTGGTCTGCTTCTCCCACGACGTGGTGCCGGTACGGCTGCTGCAGACCGCCCGGCACGGCGACCTGCCCGCCGAACTGGACGAGCTGATCGCCGAGCCCAGCAGCTGGAACACCGCGCTGCGCCGGCTCTCCGAGATCACCTCCATGCGGATCGAGTACGAGGCCGGGCCGCGCATGGACACCCAGACCGTCGGCACCCTGCGCATGCACCGCCTCTTCCACCGCTTCGTACGGTCCATCCAGTCGCCCGCCGACGCCAAGCGCTACTCGGCCGCCGCCCGCAGGGTCCTCGTCTCCGCCGACCCCCGCGACTCCTCCTCGGCCGGCAACTGGGCCCGCTACGCCGCCCTCATCCCGCACCTGGAACCCTCCGGGGCGCTGGAGTCGGCCGACGACGACGCCCGCGAACTGGTCCTCAACTGCATCGAGTACCTGCGGATGCGCGGCGAGTACCACGACGGCTGGTGGCTCAGCCGGCAGGCCGTGGAGCACTGGCGGGGCACCTCCGGCGACACCGACCGCTCGGTCCTCATCGCCGTCCACCAGCTCGCCAACATGCTGCGCCGGCTGGGCAAGTACGCGGAGGCGGAGAGCGTCGGCCGCGACATCCTCGGCCGGCTCGAACGCGCCGACGACGTCCGGCCGATCGAGGTGATCCGCGCCAAGGACGGCCTCGGCGGCACCCTCATGGCGCTCGGCCGCTACCCCGAGGCCCGCGCCCTGTTCGACGAGGCCGCCGCGAGCGCCGCCGCCGAACTCGGCGGCGAACAGGTGCCGCGCACCCTCGCCATCCGCAGCAACCTTGCCGTCGCCCTCGGCCTCCAGGGCCACTACACCGAGTCCCTCGCCCTGCACCGCAGGATCTACGAGGCCCGCCTGGACCTGCTCGGCGAACGCGACGCCCTCACCCTCAACTCCTCGCTGCGCACCGCCTGGATGCTGCGCCTGCTCGGCAGCTACCGCGAGGCGCTGACCATCCAGGGCCACAACTCCCGGGTCCACAGCCAGGTCCTGGACCGCACCCACAGCCAGACCCTGCTCGCCGAGCACAACCTCGCGCTGTGCGCCCGCCGCGTCGGAGACCTCCAGTTCGCGCACGCCATGCTGCGCGGCGTCCGCGAGAAACTGATCCGCCGCCGTGGCCCGCTGCACCCCGAGACGCTGATGGCGTCCTGCGACTACGCGATGCTGCTGCGCGACCTCGACCTCACCGAGGACGCCAGGGGCCTGGCCGAGGCCACCGCCACCCAGTACGCCGCCCAGCTCGGCGAACGCCACCCGTACGCGATCGGCGCCCGGGACAACGTCGCCACCGTCATGCGGGACATGGGCGAGTACCGCGCCGCGCTGGCCCTGTCCCGCCAGACCGCGGCCCAGATGCGCCGCGCGGTGGGCCGGGACCACCCGTGGGCCATCGGCTGCGCCAAGAACGAGGTCGCCGCGCTGGCCGGCGTAGGAGACATCGACGCGGCGGCGGCCCTGGGCCGCGAGACCGCCACCCGCTCCGCCCGCGTCCTGGGCGACGCCCACGTCCTCACCATCAGCCTACGAGCCGGACTCGCCCTAGACCTGGCCGAACTGGGCGAACGCGAGGAGTCCGAGGCCCTCCACCAGGACACGGTGACCCGCCTGACCTCCCGCCTGGGCGCCGACCACCCCCAAACCCGCCACATCCTCGAACGCCAACGCCCGTACTGGGACTTCGAGCCCCAACCGATCTGACCGGGGGCCCTGATCAGCCAACGGCACCCGGATTCCCCTAGGGGCGCGGGGAACTGCGCGACAAGCCACAACGGACCCGCAGCCGCGTACGGTCTCCACCACCCCTCTGGGCAGGCGAAAGGGCCCGACACCGAGCAACAACTCGGCACCGGGCCCTGAGATTCGGCTAACCGCCGGAGGCCTACGCCTCGAACACCTCACGCACCAACTGCTCCTGCTCAGCCTGGTGCCGCTTCGCGGAACCGACCGCCGGAGACGACCCGTGCGGACGCGAGATCCGCCGCAGCCGCTCGCCGTGCGGAACCTCGGCGCCGACCGCCAGGTCCAGGTGGTCGATCAGGTTGAGCGCGATGAACGGCCAGGCACCCTGGTTCGCCGGCTCCTCCTGCGCCCACAGGTACTTCTCGGCGTTCGGGTACTTGGCGATCTCGGCCTGGAGCTCGGCACCCGGCAGCGGGTACAGGCGCTCGATGCGGATGATCGCCGTGTCCGTGACGCCGCGCTTCTTCCGCTCGGCCTCAAGGTCGTAGTAGACCTTGCCGGCGCAGAAGACGACCTTCTTGACCGCGGCCGGGTCGACCGAGGCGTCGCCGATGACCGGCTGGAACTGCCCGGTCGTGAACTCCTCCGCCTTCGACGCGGCGGCCTTCAGACGCAGCATCGACTTCGGCGTGAAGACGACCAGCGGCTTGTGGTGCGGGTTGTGCACCTGCCACCGCAGGAGGTGGAAGTAGTTCGCCGGCGAGGTCGGCATCGCGACCGTCATGTTGTTCTGCGCGCACAGCTGCAGGAACCGCTCCGGGCGGGCCGAGGAGTGGTCCGGGCCCTGGCCCTCGTAGCCGTGCGGCAGCAGCAGGACGACGCCGGACGTCTGGGCCCACTTCTGCTCGGCCGAGGAGATGAACTCGTCCACGACCGTCTGGGCGCCGTTGACGAAGTCGCCGAACTGCGCCTCCCACATCACGAGCGCGTCCGGGCGGGCCAGCGAGTAGCCGTACTCGAAGCCCATCGCCGCGTACTCGGACAGGAGGGAGTTGTACACGTTCAGCCGCGACTGGTCCTCGGAGAGGTACTGCAGCGGCGTGTACTCCTCGCCCGTCCGGTTGTCGATGATCACCGCGTGGCGCTGGCCGAAGGTGCCGCGCTGCGAGTCCTGGCCGGCCAGGCGGACCGGGACGTTCTCCAGCAGCAGGGAGCCGACCGCGAGGGTCTCGCCCATGCCCCAGTCGATGGTGCCGTCCTCGACCATCGACGCCCGGCGCTGCAGCTGGGGCAGCAGCCGCGGGTGGACGGTGACGTGGTCGGGGATGTTGACCTGGGACTCGGCGATCCGCTTGACGACCTCCGAGGTCACCGCGGTGTTCACGGCGACCGGGAACTCGGCCTGCGGGTCCGAGGGCTCCGCGGCGGCCGGCTGCGAGGTGGCCTCGCGGACCTCCGTGAAGACCTTCTCCAGCTGGCCCTGGTAGTCCTGCAGCGCCTGCTCGGCCTCTTCCAGGGTGATGTCGCCACGACCGATGAGGGACTCGGTGTACAGCTTGCGCACCGAGCGCTTCTTGTCGATCAGGTCGTACATCAGCGGCTGGGTGAAGGCCGGGTTGTCCGACTCGTTGTGACCGCGGCGGCGGTAGCAGATGAGGTCGATCACGACGTCCTTGTTGAACGCCTGGCGGAACTCGAAGGCCAGACGGGCAACGCGGACGACCGCCTCGGGGTCGTCGCCGTTCACGTGGAAGATCGGCGCCTCGATCATGCGGGCCACGTCGGTGGCGTACATCGAGGAGCGCGACGACTCGGGAGCCGCCGTGAAGCCGACCTGGTTGTTGATGACGATGTGGACCGTGCCGCCGGTGCGGTAGCCGCGCAGCTGCGACATGTTCAGGGTCTCGGCCACCACGCCCTGGCCCGCGAAGGCCGCGTCGCCGTGGATCGCCACCGGCAGGACGGTGAAGTCCGTGCCGCCCTTGTTGATGATGTCCTGCTTGGCGCGGGCGACGCCCTCCAGGACCGGGTCGACCGCCTCCAGGTGCGAGGGGTTCGCGACCAGGGAGACCTTGATCTGCTCGCCGTCGAGACCGGTGAAGGTGCCCTCGGCGCCCAGGTGGTACTTCACGTCACCGGAGCCGTGCATCGACTTCGGGTCGAGGTTGCCCTCGAACTCGCGGAAGATCTGGGCGTACGACTTGCCGACGATGTTGGCGAGGACGTTCAGCCGGCCGCGGTGGGCCATGCCGATGACGACCTCGTCCAGACGGGACTCCGCCGCACTGTCGATGACCGCGTCCAGCAGCGGGATGACGGACTCGCCGCCCTCCAGGGAGAAGCGCTTCTGGCCGACGTACTTCGTCTGCAGGAAGGTCTCGAAGGCCTCCGCCGCGTTCAGCCGGCGCAGGATGCGCAGCTGCTCCTCGCGCTCGGGCTTGGTGTGCGCGCGCTCGATGCGGTCCTGGATCCACCGGCGCTGCTTGGGGTCCTGGATGTGCATGAACTCGACGCCGGTGGTGCGGCAGTACGAGTCGCGCAGCACGCCGAGGATGTCGCGCAGCTTCATCAGGGACTTGCCGGCGAAGCCGCCGACGGCGAACTCGCGCTCCAGGTCCCACAGGGTGAGGCCGTGCTCGGTGATGTCCAGGTCGGGGTGCTTGCGCTGCTGGTACTCCAGCGGGTCGGTGTCGGCCATGACGTGGCCGCGGACCCGGTAGGAGTGGATCAGTTCGAAGACGCGGGCGGCCTTGGTGACGTCGTCGTCGTGGGAGGCGTCGATGTCCTTGAGCCAGCGGACCGGCTCGTAGGGGATGCGCAGCGCCTCGAAGATCTCGTCGTAGAAGTTGTTCTCGCCGAGGAGGAGGTTCGCGACGATCCGCAGGAACTCGCCGGAGGCGGCGCCCTGGATGACCCGGTGGTCGTAGGTCGACGTGAGCGTCATGACCTTGGAGATGCCGAGCTTGTTCAGGGTGTCCTGGGAGGTGCCCTGGAACTCCGCCGGGTAGTCCATGGAGCCGACGCCCATGATGACCGACTGGCCGGGCATCAGACGCGGCACGGAGTGGACGGTGCCGAGGCCGCCGGGGTTGGTCAGGGAGACCGTCACGCCGGTGAAGTCGTCCATGCCCAGCTTGCCGTCACGGGCGCGGCGGACGATGTCCTCGTAGGCCTGCCAGTACTCGAAGAAGTTGAGCGTCTCGGCCTTCTTGATGCCCGCGACGACCAACTGGCGGTCGCCGTTGGGCTTGACCAGGTCGATGGCGAGGCCGAAGTTGATGTGCTCCGGCTTGACCAGGGTCGGCTTGCCGTCCTTCTCCGCGAAGGAGTAGTTCATCGACGGCATGGCCTTGATGGCCTGCACCATCGCGTAGCCGATCAGGTGCGTGAAGGAGATCTTCCCGCCCCGGGCACGCTTGAGGTGGTTGTTGATGACGATGCGGTTGTCGAAGAGCAGCTTCACCGGGACCGCGCGCACGGACGTGGCCGTGGGCACCTCCAGCGAGGCGTTCATGTTCTTCGCGACCGCGGCGGCGGGGCCGCGCAGCGTCACCAGCTCGGGGCCCTCGGCGGGCGCGGCGGCGGGCTCGGCCTTCTTCGGCTGAGCGGGCTTCGCGGCCGGCGCGGGCGCGGCGGGCTTCGCGGCGGCCGGGGCCGGAGCGGCGGGAGCCGCGGGCGCGGCGGCGGCGGGCTTCGGGGCCGCCGGGGCTGGCGCGGGGACCGACGGGGCGGCCGGAGCAGCCGGTGCGGCCGGAGCCGTGGTGGTGCCCGCGGCCCCCGCGGCCGCGGTACCCGCCGGAGCCGAGGCGGCGGCCGCCCCGGGCTTGTAGTCGGCGAAGAAGTCCCACCAGGCGCGGTCTACCGAATTGGGGTCCTGGAGGTACTGCTGATAGATCTCGTCGACGAGCCACTCGTTCGGACCGAACGCGGCAGCGGGGTTCTTGCCCGCTTGGTCTGCGTCGGTCGAGATGCTCGATGCGTTACTGGGGGACTGTGGCGACACGGCGGCAACCGCCCTCTTCCGCTTCACAAGGTGATGGACAGCGGGAATCAAGGCTACGCCCCCATGGCCGGGAAGGTCAGGCTGAGCAAGGTCATCGTCGCGTAAGTCACATCGGAAAGCGTGTTTCGTGCCTGGAAATGGCGGGAAACAAGCGTGGTTCCGCTTCGGATGACCTCAGATGGGAAGGCGCGATCACGACCTGACACGCCGAAGGCGCAGGTCTGTACCTGATCACACGTGTCCGTCAGCCAGGACAGACGTGGATCTTGACGCTCCGCTTCGAACTTTACGTCAACTTGGTACGGATGGCTGCCCTGGAAGCGTGACAAGAATCCGGCAACCCCGATCGGATTCGGCCACCCCGATCCGGCCGCCGTGCAGGTCGACGGCCCAGCGCGCGATGGCGAGCCCCAGTCCGGTGCCGCCGTCGCTGCCCGGCCCGTGCGGCCGGCTCACGGCGCCCCGGTTGAACCGCTCGAAGACCCGGTGCCAGTCCGACCTCGGAATGCCCGGACCCTCGTCCAGGACCTCCAGCACCAGCGACTCGGCATGGGCCCCGCGCCGCGCCTTGACCGTCACGCGGCCGTGCGGCGGGCTGTGCTTGATCGCGTTGTCGATGAGGTTGGCGACGACCTGGTGGATGCGCTCGGGGTCGGCGTGCGCGGTCAGCTCCGGCGGGGAGACGTCGAGATGCAGATGGACGTCGGTGCGGGTGTGGCTGCCGGAGCCCGAGGCCATGCCGCCGCGCGCCGAGGAGACCATGTTGGCCTCCTTCAGCACCCCGGACAGGTACGGCCACACCTCGAAGCGGCGCAGCCGCAGCGGTACGACGCCGTTGTCCAGCCGGGACAGGTCCAGGAGCGTCTCCACGAGCCGGCCGAGGCGCTCGGTCTGCTTCAGGGCCGTGCGCATGGTCTCGGGGTCGGCCTCGGCGATGCCGTCGACGACGTTCTCCAGGACGGCCCGCAGGCCCGCGATCGGGGTGCGCAGCTCGTGCGAGACGTTCGCCACCAGCTCCTTGCGCTGCTGGTCCTGGGCCTCCAGCTCGTCGGCCATCAGGTTGATCGTCCCGGCGAGGTCGCCCAGCTCGTCCCGGCGGTTGTCGCGCACCCGGCGGGTGTAGTCGCCGTGCGAGATGGACCGGGCCACCGCGTTCATCTCGTCCAGCGGCGCGGTGAGCGAATGCGCCACGAACTGCGTAATGAGCAGTGTGGCGATCATCGAGAAGACCGTGATGAAGCGCAGCTCCGTCTGGGTGCGCACGGCGATCATCGACAGGCCGGTGGTGATCAGCACCGCGATGATGACCAGCGCGCCCAGCTTGGTCTTGATCGAGAACGGACTTACGCCGCCCCAGGGCTCCCCGGGGCCTCTCCGCGCCGGCCCGTCGCTCATGGCGTCGGGGTCTCCAGGGCGTAGCCCACGCCGTGCACGGTGCGGATCCGCTCGGCGCCGATCTTCCGGCGCAGCGCCTTGATGTGGCTGTCGACCGTGCGGGTGCCGGAGGCGTCCGCCCAGTCCCACACCTCGGCGAGGAGCTGCTCACGGGAGAGCACCGCGCGCGGGGTGTTCGCCAGGCACACCAGCAGGTCGAACTCGGTCGGCGTGAGGTGGACGTCCTCACTGCGCACCCGCACCCGCCGCTGCGCGTGGTCGATCTCCAGCTCGCCGAGGCGCAGGATGCCCGACCGGGGGGTCGTGGCGGCCAGCGCGGCCCGCTCGACGCGGCGCAGCAGCACATGCACGCGTGCCGCCAGCTCCCGCATGGAGAACGGCTTGGTCATGTAGTCGTCGGCGCCCACGCCGAGCCCGACCAGCATGTCGGTCTCGTCGTCGCGCGCGGTCAGCATCAGTACCGGCACCGGCCGCGCCGCCTGCACCCGGCGGCAGACCTCCAGGCCGTCGAAGCCCGGCAGCATGATGTCGAGGATCAGCAGGTCGGGCTGCCAGGCCTCAGCCGTGTCGACCGCCGCCGGACCGTCGCCCGCGGTCTGCACGAGGAAGCCCTCGGCGCGCAGACGGGCCGCGATGGCGTCCACGATGGTCGGATCGTCCTCGACCACGAGGACCCTGCGCTGAGCGCCAGGGGTCGCCGCCGTGCCGTTGTGGGAGGTGTGTGTCTGCTCCATCGCCCGCCCCAAAGTTGCTTTCCGGAATCCGTGGGGTGATCCCGCTTACTGGCTATGCCTGCGCATGCTTGCGATTGACGCTTGAATGATCCGCGTCAGGTGAGCAGAGTACGGGGAGTCACCGTGCCACGGCTATCCAGGCCGTACGGCGAGGTGCACGACGTCGGGAACGCCCCGGGCAACGGGGATCTCTTCGGTACGCACCTGTTGGAATCCGGCATTACACAAGGTTTCTTCGAATTCCGGAGACGGCTGGGCGGACCATACGGCAAGTACCCCGCCGGGCCTCAACACCCCTGCGCAGCCCGCCAGTCCGGCCGGTGAGTACAGGCTGTCGTTGCCCTCGGTGACAGTCCAGTCGGGACCGTTGTCGATGTCGAGACACAGGGCGTCATACGTGGCGGAAGTCTCATGTACGTAGGCCACGAGATCCGTTTCCAGAATCTCGGTGCGCGGGTCGGCGAGGGCCGATGCGGAGAAGTCGGACAACGGGCCGTCGAGATGCCAGTCGATAATCGCGCGCTCACGCTCCACGACGGCGATCCGTCCCGGGCGCGGATCGGCCGCGGCGTGTGCGAGCGAGAAGCCGACGCCCAGCCCGCCGATCAGCACTTCCGGGGCGGGCCGCCCGTCCAGCGCGCCGAGCGCCGCGTCGACCAGCAGCCGCTCCGAACGTCCGTCCGAGGTGTCCATCAGGAAGCAGCCGTTGGCGATGATCTGGAGCAGGTCGCCGTGCCGCCGCAGCACGATCTCGCCGTGCGGGCCCTCGCGACGGTCCAGGACTTCGGGGATGTCGTACGAAGTGGGCATCCCGCCATCCTGGCAGGTCCGGGCGGGTGGCCGGGGCGGTCGAGGGGATTGCCTTCGAATGCGTGAACTGTTGAGACGCGAGAACTTGTTGAGAGGTTGCTGAGAATCCGCTGCCGTGTGGTGCAGATCACAGACACGGATGATCAATGGTCCGAGGCTGGGGGAAACGGAAGGAGCGCCTCACCTTGGAACGGACTGCGGTCGGAGGCGTGCCGGGCTCGGCTGCGGAGCCCGAGGTCGCCGAATCAGACGTCCCGGAGCCCGAGGTCGCGGGGCTGCTGGACGGGATGCCGCGGCAGCGCGGGCCGGCGCGTGCCGTTCCGGCGCCCGCGCCGACCCCGCGGCCCGCGACACCGGCCCCCGCCGGGGCGACCGCGCTCCGCGTCCGCCCCTTCCGCC
>NZ_JAKEIP010000208.1 GCF_021474425.1 Streptomyces muensis
CTTCACACAGGCGCTGGCGGTGGCGCGGGCGCCGGGGCTGTTGAGCGTGTACCTGGGCGCGCGGGAGGTGTTGGAGCCGCTCGCGGCGGGGGTCGGCGGCTTCCGGTTCGGCTCGGGGCGGCCGCCGGCGCGGGCGAACAGGGCCTCGGTGCCGCTGACGAGGTTGTCGTGGACGCCATGGGCGTTGCCGGGGACGGGGATGCGGCGCATGGTGTCCGGCAGGTTCCGGTAGAAGCCGGGGAAGAAGCGGAAGCCGTGTTCGGCGGGGAGGTCGGCGCGGCCGCCGGTCGCCGTGCCCGGGACGGGCATCGAGCGGGCCTTGCCGCCGAGGGCGTCGTAGTACTCATAGACGGTGACGGCGTAGCCGCGTTCGGCGAGTTCGTGGGCGGCGCTCAGGCCGGAGACTCCGCCGCCGAGGACGGCGACGCGTTTGCCCGAGGCCGCTCTCGCGCCGCCTGCGGGCCATAAGGCGAGGGCGCCGGCCGCTCCCCCGACACCGGCCAGGAAGCGTCTGCGGGTATGGCCGGATCGTGTGTGCCCTGCCGGCTCCCGGGGCTCCTGTGCGTGTTCTGTTGTCATGATTCCCGGAGGGTAGGGAGGGGCTTCGAAGGTCGGAAGCCCGATTCCCGGCCACCCACAGCATCCTCACAACCACAAGGAGGCACAGATGCCCAGTGTGTTCGTCCAGGGCAGGCCCGTCGAGACGTATCCGCCGCTCGCGCCCGAGGCCCGGCGCGGGGCGGTGCGCAGGATCACCGAGACGGGTGAGGAGGTACTGCACAAGCCGTGCCGGGACGTGACCGAGTTCGGGCCCGATCTCGCCGCGCTCATCGACGACATGTTCCTGACCATGTACATCGCCGACGGAGCGGGACTCGCGGCGAACCAAGTCGGGGTCGATCTGCGGCTGTTCGTGTACGACTGCCCGGACGACGACGGGGTCCGGCACGTCGGGCACATCGTCAACCCGGTGCTGGAGCCGCTCGACGCCGGGGAGAGGAGGCTTCTCGACGAGGGAGAGGGCTGCCTCTCCGTCCCGGGCGCCGTGATGGCCGTACCGCGTCCGGACCGTGCCGTGGTGCGCGGGTTCGACAAGGACGGGCAGTCGATCACGATCGAGGGCACGGGGTACTTCGCCCGCTGCCTCGCGCACGAGACCGATCACTGCAACGGGCAGGTCTATCTGGACCGGCTCTCCCGGCGGGAGCGGAAGGACGCGCTGCGGCAGGTGGCGGACCGGCGGGAGGAGGTGTTCGCCCGCCGGGCCGCCAACGTCGAGGCGTTGAAGGGCTGATCAGGCCCTCGGTGCCACCTTGCTCAGCCCGTTGATGATCCGGTCCATCGCGTCGCCGCCCGTCGGGTCGGTGAGGTTGGCCAGGAGCTTCAGGGTGAACTTCATCAGGAGCGGGTGGGTCAGGCCGCGCTGGGCCGCGATCTTCATGACCTTCGGGTTGCCGATGAGCTTCACGAAGGCGCGGCCCAGCGTGTAGTAACCGCCGTAGGTGTCCTTCAGGACGCGCGGGTAGCGCTGGAGGGCCAGCTCGCGGCTCGCGGGCGTCGGGCGGGCGTGGGCCTGGACGATGACGTCGGCGGCGATCTGGCCGGACTCCATGGCGTAGGCGATGCCCTCGCCGTTGAAGGGGTTCACCAGGCCGCCGGCGTCGCCGACCAGCAGCAGGCCCTTGGTGTAGTGGGGCTGGCGGTTGAAGGCCATGGGCAGGGCGGCGCCGCGGATCGGGCCGGTCATGTTGTCCGGGGTGTAGCCCCAGTCCTCCGGCATGGAGGCACACCAGGCCTTCAGGACCTCGCGCCAGTCCAGCTCCTTGAAGGAGTCGGAGGTGTTCAGGACGCCCAGGCCGACGTTGGACGTGCCGTCGCCCATGCCGAAGATCCAGCCGTAGCCGGGGAGCAGGCGGTCCTCTCCCGGCCCGCGGCGGTCCCACAGCTCCAGCCAGGACTCCAGGTAGTCGTCCTCGTGGCGGGGGCTTTCGAAGTACGTCCGTACGGCCACGCCCATCGGGCGGTCCTCGCGGCGGTGCAGGCCCATCGCCAGGGAGAGGCGGGTGGAGTTGCCGTCGGCGGCGACCACCAGCGGGGCGTGGAAGGTGACCTCGCGCTTGTCCTCGCCGAGCTTGGCGTGGACGCCGGTGATCCGGCCGGTGCGGTCGTCGACGATCGGGGCGCCGACGTTGCAGCGCTCGTAGAGGCGGGCGCCGGCCTTCTGGGCCTGGCGGGCGAGTTGCTCGTCGAAGTCGTCGCGCTTGCGGACGAGGCCGTAGTCCGGGAAGGAGGCGAGATCCGGCCAGTCCAGCTGGAGGCGCACGCCGCCGCCGATGATCCGCAGGCCCTTGTTGCGCAGCCAGCCGGCCTCCTCGGAGATGTCGATGCCCATGGCCACGAGCTGCTTGGTGGCGCGCGGGGTGAGTCCGTCGCCGCAGACCTTCTCGCGCGGGAACACGGTCTTCTCCAGCAGGAGTACGTCGAGTCCGGCCTTGGCGAGGTAGTAGGCGGTGGTGGAGCCGGCTGGCCCCGCGCCGACGACGATCACATCGGCGGTGTTTTCGGAGAGGGGCTCGGTCACGGCGGGATCTCCCCAAGTTCGAAATCTGCGTGCCGACCGGCACTGGACATGGGCAGTCTATTCAGCAGAATTGATCACCGGCTGAAGGGCTGCCCCGTGAACCGAGCTCTCCCCGTAGTACGGCTGCGCGTGCCCACCGACGAGGACGCGGTCGCCTGGCACCGGATCTTCGACGACCCTGAGGTCATGGAGTTCCACGGCGGCAAGGCCAGGGACCTGTCCGTCTACGAGGAACTCACCGCCCGCCAGCGCCGGCACGACGCCGAGCGGGGTTTCTGTCTGTGGACCATGCTGGACGACGCCGCGCAGGTCATCGGCTTCACCGGCGCCCAGCCGTGGCCGCAGGACTGGGGTCCGAAGGGCGAGATCGAGATCGGCTGGCGGCTCGGGCGGGAGTACTGGGGCCAGGGGTACGCGACCGCGGCGGCGCTGATGACCCTGGAGCGGCTGAGGGCGGCCGGGGTGGAGAGCGTGGTGGCGATGGTGCTGGCCGGCAACGAACGGTCGATCGCGGTGACCAGGCGGCTGGGCATGCGGCTGGAGAACGTCTTCGCGGAGCCGAAGTACCGGCAGGAGGCGCACCAGTACCGCCTCGACCTCTGATCACCGGAGACCGGCCGGAGAGATCACCCTGAGTAACCAACTGCTACAGATAGACACTTGACGCTTCCGGTCGGTACCCCCGGGCGGTTACCCTGCCAGTACCGCTGGGGGTGACATCTGTGCGCATAACACCCAAAAAGCCCGAGGTGCGAGTGCCGAGACTCGTCGGACTGATGGCCATGGACGCGCGCGAGGCAGCGAAGTCGCACGGCCTGCTCCTCAACGCACCGGACCGGCCCGACTTCCATCTCACCGTCGTCGACTACGTCGTACGCCAGTACCCCCAGCCCGGTGCCGAGGTGCCGCGGGAGTCGTCGGTCTACGTCTGGTTCGACTTCGGCGAGGGGGAGGGCGGCGGGGGCGTACGCGAGCCACGTATTCCGCGGCCGCCGTCGGGCGGGCTGCAGCGTGAACTCGACCAGCCCGAGGACCCGTACCCGGTCGTCAGCTCTGCTTGAAACCCCGGTGCAGGGCCACGACCCCGCCCGTCAGGTTGCGCCAGGCCACCTTGGACCAGCCGGCCTTGCGCAGGTGCTCGGCGAGGGCCGGCTGGTCGGGCCAGGCCCGGATGGACTCGGCGAGGTAGACGTAGGCGTCGGGGTTGGAGGACACCGCGCGGGCGACCGGGGGCAGGGCGCGCATCAGGTACTCGGTGTAGACCGTGCGGAAGGGCGCCCAGGTCGGGTGCGAGAACTCGCAGATCACGACCCGGCCGCCGGGCCGCGTCACCCGGTACATCTCGCGCAGGGCGGCGTCGAAGTCCTGGACGTTGCGCAGCCCGAAGGAGATCGTCACGGCGTCGAAGGTGTCGTCCTTGAACGGCAGTCTCGTCCCGTCGCCCGCCGTGAACGGCAGCCAGGTGTGCTTGCGCTTGCCGACCTGGAGCATCCCGAGGGAGAAGTCGCAGGGGACGACGTACGCGCCGGTCCGCGCGAAGGGCAGGGACGAGGTGCCCGTGCCGGCCGCCAGGTCGAGGACCTTCTGCGCGGGGCGGGCGTCGACCGCCTTCGCCACCTCCTTGCGCCAGACACGGTCCTGGCCGAGCGACAGCACGTCGTTGGTCAGGTCGTACCGTTCCGCCACGTCGTCGAACATCGAGGCGACTTCGTGCGGCTGCTTGTTCAGGGATGCCCGGGTCACAGGCCCATTGTGGCAGTACGGCCGTACGGCGTCGCAGCGTGGCCTCACGGGACGAGCCTGGGCCTCTTCCTCCCGGCCACGTCCTCCACCCATCCGCACAACAGGACGAACACCGCGATCAGGATCCAGCCGACGCCGAACATGAACCACTGGCTCTCCAGCGGCAGGTACGTCTCGAACGCGGGCACGTTCCAGAACCGGTCGATCAGCGGGACGGCGAGGATCAGGGCGATCTCGTGCCAGAGGTAGATCGTCACGGCGCGTGCGTTGAAGACCGTGACGAGGCGGTCGAGGCGGCGGAAGCGGGTCAGCCGGGCGAAGTCGATCCGGAAGTGGTCCTTCGCGTACATCAGGAGCGTGACGAATCCCGCCGACCAGAACGCCTGGGCCAGCGGGATGTCGTCCAGGTCGTAGGAGCCCGTCTCGGCCTGGTGCGTGAAGGCGTACCAGCCGCCGTAGGCGAGGGCCGCGAGCGAGAGGGCCGCCACGGCGGACGGCCTGAGGCGGCGCAGGACGCCGTCGCGGTGCGCGAAGCCGAGGATCCAGCAGAAGAGGAACGTGGCCAGGTCGGTGAGCGCGCTGCCGAGGCGGTTGTCCGGGGGCTCCCAGGCGAAGTGGAGGGCCAGGATCGGGCCGAGGGAGAGCAGCAGCACCGGGACGGGGGCCAGGCGGAACACCCTGAGCAGCAGCGGGGAGAGCAGGACGAACCAGAGGTACGTCCGCAGGTACCAGAGGATCTCCCAGGCCTGCTCGCCCCAGGCGTTGCCCGGCGGGTCGCCCAGCGGCACGATCCAGTAGACGATCTGCCAGCCGGGCATCCAGTCGTGGATCAGCATGGCCACGACCACGAAGACGCCCCAGAACCAGAACGGGGGCAGGAGGCGTCGCAGCCGGCCGCGGATCACCTTGAGCGCGGGGCGCTCCAGGGACTTGGCCATCAGCGTGCCGGCCAGGGCGAACATGACCCCCATCGAGGGGAAGACCATGCCGGCCCAGGCCCAGCCGAAGGTGTGGTAGGCGACGACTCTTACCAGGGCTACGGCGCGGAGGGTGTCGAAGTAGCGGTCCCTCGCAGGGGGGTCGGGGCGCGGGTCGAGGTCGGCCTCCCCGGGGTCCGTCGCAGCCGTACCCGGCGCTGCAGGCTGTGCCCACCCGTTCCGCCCTGCGGAACGACTGCCCACAGAGGTAGCGGACGCGGCAGCGGCGGGGACCGGTCCGCCCCTCCTGTGTGAACCCACCGTCAGCTCACCCCCGCCGCCGTCCCGACCTCGCCGGTTCGCTTCAGTTTCTGCCAGCGCAGGCGGCCGCCCGTCAGGGCGGTGATGCAGGAGTGGATGAGGACGAGGTACATCATCTGGCGGTAGGCGAGCTGCTGGAGCGGCATCATCAGCAGGTAGCGGTACTTCTCGCGGTCCAGGCGGAAGGCGTACGCCGCGCACAGCAGCTGCACGCCGAGCACGGCCAGCCAGGCCAGCAGCGCCGCCGTGAAGTCGACGAAGATCATCGAGTAGACGGTGAAGACGTCGATCAGCGGGGCGAACACCGGCGTGACGATCTGGAAGATCACGACGAGCGGCATGCCGACGCGGCCGAAGCGGCCCGAAGGGCCCTTGTCCGTCAGGGACCCGCGGTGCTTCCACAGGGCCTGCATGGTGCCGTAGGACCAGCGGTAGCGCTGCGACCACAGCTGCTTCAGGGAGCCCGGCGCCTCGGTCCACGCGCGCGCGTGCTCCTGGTAGACCACCCGCCAGCCCGCGCGGTGCATGGCGATGGTGATGTCGGTGTCCTCGGCGAGGGTGTCCTCGCTCATACCGCCGACCTCCAGGACCGCCTCGCGGCGGAACGCGCCGATCGCGCCGGGGATGGTGGGCATGCAGCGCAGCAGGTCGTACATACGGCGGTCCAGGTTGAAGCCCATCACGTACTCGATGTGCTGCCAGGCGCCGATGAGGGTGTTGCGGTTGCCGACCTTGGCGTTGCCGGCGACCGCGCCGACCTCGGGGTCGGCGAAGGGCTGCACCAGCTGCCGTACGGTGTCCGGCTCGAAGACCGTGTCGCCGTCCATCATCACGACGATGTCGTGACTGGCGCTGCGCACCCCGTTGTTGAGGGCGGCCGGTTTGCCCGCGTTCTCCTGGCGGATGACGCGGACGTTGGTCATACCGAGCGAGAAGGCCGCCTCGCGCGCGATCTCGGAGGTGCCGTCCGTCGAGCCGTCGTCCACGACGATGATCTCGATCGGATGGGTGCTCTTCGCCAGCGAAGCGAGGGTGTTGGCGATGCACTCCTTCTCGTTGTACGCCGGGACGATCACGCTCACCGGTCGATACACCGGCGGCCCCCAGCTGAAGCGGCGTTTGTTGCGCTGTCGGTAGTGGCGGCGGGCGAGGAGCAGCATCATGCCGAAGCGGCCCATGACGGCGACGCCGACGACCATGAGGCCGACCGACAGCACCGGCACCGCCCATTCGGCGACGGCCACGGCCCCGATCAGCGCCTTGCCCTCGTAGAGGGTCGCGCCGGTGGCCTCGCGGTGGGCGGCCTGGAGGTTCGAGGTCCCGGAACGCGCGCCACCAGCGGCGCCCGCACCGGCCTGCCCCGCGGGAGCCTCCTGACCGCCGGGCTGCGGACCACCCGCCTGAGCACCCGCGCCCGCCGACTGCCCGCCGCCCGCCGACTCCTCCTGCTGGATGGCGCCGCTGATCGTCGTGAAGGTGTAGCCCTTGGCCTGCATCTTCTCGATGTACTTCGGCAGGGCCTTGATCGTCTGCGAGCGCTCGCCGCCCGCGTCGTGGAAGAGGACGGACGCGCCCTCGTCGTCCTCCGGTGTCGCCCACTTGACGATCTTCGAGACGCCAGGCCGCTTCCAGTCGTCGCTGTCGGTGTCGACGAAGACGCTGGTGTAGCCGTCCTCGCCGAGCTTCTTGTAGACGGGCCAGCTGTAGTTGTCGATGGCGTCCGTCTCCGAGGAGTACGGCGCGCGGAACAGCGTCGTCGTGATGCCGGCCGCGCCCGCCAGCGCGAGCTGCGTCTGCTGCATCTCGCGGTTGACTCGGGCGTCGCTCTGGTAGGAGAGGTCGACGTGGGTGAAGGTGTGGATGCCCACCTCGTTGCCCTGTTCGACCATGTCGGCGACGATCGACGGGTAGCGCGAGACCATCGAGCCGACCACGAAGAACGTGGCGGGAATGTCGTACTTCTTCAGGATCGCCAGGACCTGTGGCGTCCAGGTGGGGTTCGGGCCGTCGTCGAAGGTGAGCGCGATCGTCTTGTCCGGTACGGACACGGTGGTGGCCTGGCCGCCGCGGAAGGTGAGGATCGGTCCGCCGTCGAGGACCTTGTCGGGGACCTTGCTGGAGCTGGCCCCGGTGCGCACCCGCTGGTCGCCGCCGACCTCGGCGCGCAGATAGCCGTCGAGCAGCATGACGCTGGTCAGCGCGAGCAGGAGCAGCAGAGCCAGGATGACCCGGGGCTTCTGGAGGGCCGCGGCCTTGCCCGCCACCCGCTCGATACGGGAGGGGGCTCGACGGCGGCGACGTGAGGGCGTCGTCGTGGGCATGAGTGGGCTGCGCTCCGGTCAGTCGGCGGTCGCGGCGGGCGATGCGGAGGTGGACGGGACGGGGGCGCCCGAGGGCGGCGCCGACGGGGTGCCGCCGGGCGGGGCGACCGGGTTGCCGACACCGCCCTGCGGCTGACCGCCCGGGCCTGCGCCGCCGGGGCCGCCCTGGCCGTTCGCGAAGGGCAGCAGCTCGGACGGGGTGAGCGAGGTGCCGATGCCCATGAAGGCCATGCCCAGCACGACCGCGTACCCGAGACAGGCGACGCCGACCAGGAGGCCGAGGCGACGCAGCAGCTTGGAGCGGCGTCCGGAGTTGTCAACGAACACGGGCCCCTCGGCGGAGGCCTTGCCGCGCCTGCGGCGACGGCCGCGCACGTCGGCCTGCTTGTCGATGGCAGTCTCGGATTGCATTCCCCGGACGTTACGGAGCCTTTATGTGACTCGAACTCGCGCTCTGTGTGAGAGGCATATGAGAAACACCCGAGCCTGTCTTTTGCCTGAGAGTTTTCCGCAACGGCCGCGAAGTGATGAGAGATTTGCGGGCATGCGAACGTACCTGGGGAAATCGGCGGCCGGACTCACCTGCATATGTGCGATGGCCGTCACGGGGTGCACAGCGGGCTCCGCCGACACCACGGACGCCGCGCCGCCGACATCCCGGCAGCCCTCCGCGTCGTCGGCCTCGGCGACCACGTCGTACGCGCCCTACGTCAGCGCCACCGACGCCTCCGACAACGACGCCGCCGGCTCCCCGGAGACGTACAACCTGGCCTTCGTCATCTCGGATGGCAGCGGCTGCACCCCCAAGTGGAACGGCACGACCGCCGTCACCGACTCGGCCACGAAGTCCCGTATCGCGAAGCTCACCCAGGACGGCGCCACCGTCCGGGTCTCCTTCGGCGGCGCCTCCGGCAAGGAGCTGGCGGCGAGTTGCGACAGCGCGTCCGAACTGGCGGCGGCGTACGGGAAGGCGCTGGACGCGGCCGGTTCAAGCCAGGCGGACTTCGACATCGAGGGCGACGAGCTGAGCGACTCCGACTCGGTGGACCTGCGGTCCGAGGCGATTGCGTTGTTGCAGGAGGAGCGGGGTGATCTGGAGGTGTCCTTCACGCTGCCGGTGATGCCGTCGGGGCTGGACGACGACGGCGTGGCGTTGCTGGAGTCCGCCAACGAGCATGACGTTCAGGTCTCCACCGTGAACATCATGACGATGAATTACGGGGAGTCGTACGGCGGGGACATGGGTGACTATGCCGTCACCTCGGCCGAGGCCGCGCATGCGCAGTTGAGGGGAGTTTTCGGGACGTCGGGCGCTGCCGCTTGGAAGGGGATGGCGTTGACGTCGATGCTCGGGGTGAATGACGTGGAGAACGAGACGTTCACGGTTGATGACGCGGTGCAGGTGCGGGAGTTCGCGGAGGGGAAGGGGGTGGGGTGGGTGTCGATGTGGGCGACGTTTCGGGACCGGCAGTGTGACGACGAGGTCTCTTCGGATGACGCCCTGACGAATTGCAGTGGAGTCGATCAGGAGGATGGGGCGTTTGGGGAGGCGTTTTCGGGGTGAGCTCGGGGGGGTCTGTGATTCGCGGGGTGCGGGAGCGTTGTGGTTGATCGCGCAGTTCCCCGCGCCCCTAAAGACGAGGGCGTTTTCCTACCGTCGGCGGTAGACGATTCGGCCTTCCGCCACCGTTGCCACGCACGTCGCCGCACCGCGCTCGGCCAGTTCTGTTTCGTCCCGTACGTCGAAGAAGGCGAAACGGGCGGCTGAGCCCTGCTCCCTCGGCTGCGCCAACTCCGCCGGCAGACCGCAGGCGTACGGATCGAGGGACGCGGGTCCGAGGGGCCTCCCGAGCCGGCCCACGATCCCCAGCCCCGAGCGGTGTACGGCGTCGCGTACCGCGCGGTTGCGCATCGACTCGCAGGCGGCCGCCACCGTGCCGTTCGCCAGCATCCGCTGAACCCCACGCCGGGCGCTCGCACCCCAGCGGGCGTCATCCATGGCGAGGGCCGCCAGCGCGTCGCCCGTCAGTGGCTCGGTGCCCAACTCGTCGGCCTCGCGCGGATCGGGGTGGTACGTCTCCTCCAGCAGCTCGGTGCCGTAGAGGTTGACGAATCCCGGCGTCAGAATGCCCGGCCACTCCCGCACCCGCGCCCGCGGATGCGCCGCGGCCAGATCCGCCAGCTGCCCCGCGTCCGCGATCCACGCGCCCTTCACGACGAGCGCGTGGCCTCTGGAGTCGGCGTGGATCGTCAGCACGGGCGGGTCAGTTGGAGGCGAGGAGCTTCAGCTCGGGGTGGGCGGTGCCGCCCTCGATCGCGGTCGAGGAGATGTGGGAGGCGACCCGCTCGTCGACGGGGTCGTTCGCCGGGTCGTCGTGCACGACGATGTGCTCGTACGTCGTCGTGCGCTGCGCCGGCACCCGGCCCGCCTTGCGGATCAGGTCGATGATCTCCAGCCGGTTGGAGCGGTGCTTGGCGCCGGCGCTGGAGACGACGTTCTCCTCCAGCATGATCGAGCCGAGGTCGTCGGCACCGTAGTGCAGCGACAGCTGGCCGATCTCCTTGCCGGTGGTCAGCCAGGAGCCCTGGATGTGCTGGATGTTGTCCATGAACAGCCGGGCGATGGCGATCATCCGCAGGTACTCGAAGATCGTGGCCTGTGTGCGGCCCTTCAGGTGGTTGTTCTCGGGCTGGTAGGTGTACGGGATGAAGGCGCGGAAGCCGCCCGTGCGGTCCTGGACGTCACGGATCATCCGCAGGTGCTCGATGCGCTCGGCGTTGGTCTCGCCGGTGCCCATGAGCATGGTCGACGTGGACTCGACGCCGAGGTTGTGCGCGGCCTCCATGATCTCCAGCCAGCGCTCGCCGCTCTCCTTCAGCGGGGCGATGGCCTTGCGGGGGCGGGCGGGCAGGAGTTCCGCTCCGGCGCCGGCGAAGGAGTCCAGGCCGGCCTCGTGGATCCGGGTGATGGCCTCCTCGACCGACACGCCGGAGATCCGGGCCATGTGCTCGACCTCGCTCGCCCCCAGGCTGTGGATGACGAGCTGGGGGAACTCCTTCTTGATGGCGGCGAAGTGCTTCTCGTAGTACTCGACGCCGTAGTCCGGGTGGTGGCCGCCCTGGAACATGATCTGGGTGCCGCCGAGCTCGACGGTCTCGGCGCAGCGCCGCAGGATGTCGTCGAGGTCGCGGGTCCAGCCCTTGGCCGTGTCCTTGGGGGCCGCGTAGAAGGCGCAGAACTTGCACGCCGTGACGCACACGTTCGTGTAGTTGATGTTGCGCTCGATGATGTACGTCGCGATGTGCTCGGTACCCGCGTACTTACGGCGGCGTACGGCGTCGGCCGCGGCGCCCAGCGCGTGCAGCGGGGCGTCACGGTAGAGGTCGAGCGCTTCCTCGGGGGTGATTCGCCCACCGGCGGCGGCACGGTCAAGCACGGACTGGAGGTCGGCCTTCTCGGTCACCGGGGCGTCCCTTTCGTAAGGGTTGTGGACGGACCGAACCAGCCTACGCCAGCCCTTTTACAAGGCTCACCTCAGGCCGCGTACGCCCCGATCAGCAGCCCCACGAACGCCCCGCCGAGCAGGAACGGCCCGAAGGGTATCGCCGTCTTGCGTCCGGCCCTGCGCAGCAGCACCAGCCCCCAGCCGTACAGCGCCCCGAACAGGAACCCGGCGAAGCTGCCGAGCATGACCGTCGACCAGCCGTACCAGCCCAGCGCCGCCCCCGCCCCGAGCGCCAGCTTCACATCGCCGAAGCCCATGCCGCCCGGGTTGACCAGGTACAGCACGTAGTAGCCGGCGCCGAGCGCGAGCGTGGCCCACAGGGCGGTCGGCCAGTCGCCGGCGTGCTCGGGGACGAGGGCGACCAGGCCGAGCAGGGCCGGGATGGCGAGCGCCAGTGTGAGAGTCAGCGGGTTGGGCAGCCGACGTACCCGGAAGTCGACGGCCGTCAGCAGGACGCCGACGGGCGCGAGCAGCAGCCAGACGCCCAGCTCGGGGCGGGTGTCGGTGGCGGCGGCGAGGGCGGCGCAGACGAGGGCGGTCGTGGTGGCCAGGACGGCGGTGCCGGGACCGTACGTCCCCGCGCCCTCGCACTCCCGGCACCGGGCCCGCCCGATCCAGCCCGCGATCGGATGCCCGGCCGGACACCGCTCCCGCCACTCCTGCCCCTCCGGCACGGAGAAGCGGTACGCGGCCCGGGGCAGCAGCGTCCCCGCCGCCGCACCCCAGAGCGCGGCGACGAGCGCCAGCAGGGCGGTGTCCATGGCGGGAGATCTTATGGACTCCCACCGACACCGTCGAAGGCGGCGTCGACGACGCACTCAGTAAGGCGCGATCAGTAAAGTGCCGCGAGCAAACAGTGATCGGCGTGACACGGGGGAAGGCAGCAGTGCGCACAACCATGGCAAACGGCATATCCAGGACCCGGCATCCATGGCGCACCCGCACCGCGCGCATGCTCCTCGCCCTCTGCGCCCTGGCAGCTCTCTTCGCGACTGCCACGGCCCCCGCCCGGGCGGCCACCGAGACCGCCGCCCAGGCCGCCCACCTCGCCGACCGCCTCCGCGCGAACCCGGTCCACATCACCGACCAACTCCCCCGCGAGGTACCGCGGTCCACGGCCCGCGCCTTCGCCGAGGTGGCCGAGCGGACCGGCGTACCGACGTACGTCCTCGTCCTCCCGAGCCTGAGCGCGGATCCGGGCCTGCTCGACGCGGTCCACGAGCGACTCGGCCGGGACGGGCTGTACGTGCTCGTCGACGAGTCGACGGTGACGGACGCCGTGGCGTACGGCGTCGACGTCCCCGCGGACGACGCCTCGACGGTCGCCCTGTACGAACTCCCCTACGACGCGGGCCCACTGCGCCGCTTCGAGCGCTTCGCCGAGGTCGTCGCGCAGGGCGGCGAGAAGGCGGCGGCGCGGGCGGAGGCGGCACGCGAGAAGTACGACGACGGCGCCGAGCCCGCCGACGCGTACATCGACGAGACCGACCGCGGCGAGCAGTCGTCCCTCACGGGCGTCCTGCTCGTCGCCGTACCGCTGCTGATCCTGCTGCTGGTTCCGTACGTACGACGGTGGTGGCTTCGCCTCCGGCAAGCCCCTGCGACCAAGGGGGCCGAGCGGGCCGAGCAGACCGAGCGGACCAGTCTCAGCAAGACCGGCAAACAGACCAAGCAGGCCAAGAAGGCCAAGAAGGGCAGGCAGGCCAAGGCCCCCGTCGTGCCGAAGGCCGGCCGCGCCCTGCGCTGGACCGTCGCGGTCCTGGCCCTCGCCTCCGCCGTCGCCGTCGTCGTGACCGCTCCCCTCGTCCACGGCCAGACCAGGACGAGCTGGTCGCCGCCGCCCCGGGCGATCGAGCTCAACGCCCGCCTCGACCGGGTGGCGGCGGGCCTCGCCGAGGACCCGGTGTATCAGGATCCGGAGAGTCCGCGGGTCCTGGACGCCGCCCAGCTGGACCGGCTCCACGACCGCATCCGTGCGTTCGCGCGCTCCGAGGGCGGCGGCCCGGTCTTCGTCTCGCTGGTCCCGCAGCTGATGGAGGACGAGTCCGGGGGCGACGAGGCGGCGTTCGCGGCGGCGGTCTACGACAAGGTGGGCGAGGATGGGGTGTACGTCGTCGCCGATCCGCTGCATGGCTCCATCGACGTCTTCAACCACGGGCTGCGGCTGGACGGTTACAGCCTCGCCTTCGACCTGCCGGAGTCCATCACGGCAGGCGACGCCCGTGCCGACGAGGCCGACGACCACCTGATGGGCAGCCGCCTCGCCGCTCTGATGACCGTCCTCGACAAGACGGAGCGCTCGGACGAGCCGACCACGGCCGACACCCCGTACCCGGTGACGGACGCCGTGCGCGAGGACGAGCTGGCCCCGCTCTTCGGCCCCGACTTCTGGTCGGCCCTGTTCCCGGGCGCCCTGGTGGCAGGCGCGGTCTTCGGGGTGGTGGCGGGCCTGCTGGGGATCGTGGGCAGGGTGCTGCGGCGCCGGAATGCGGGTCCGGCTGTGTGAGGGTGTGCTCTGCTGAGCCACATACGTATGGGGGGATGTTGTGAGCCAGGTGCTGTACGGCGAGCGGTCGTGGAATCCGCTGGCGCGGACTGTCGAGCTGACCGAGGAGCAGTTGCGGCGAGGTGGCCGGACGACGCCGCTGGGTGAGCTGAACCTCCCTGCCATGGCCGAGGCGTTCCGGCGCGGTCACTGGCTCGGGGGCGGCGGGGCGGAGCGCCCGTTTCAGCGGCTGCCGGAGGGGCCCGGGATCGTCCCGGTGACCCGTATCACCGGGACCGCCACGCCGGTGAAGGTACGGCAGGCCGCCGAGTTCGCCCGTGCGCTGGGCGAGTTGGCGGTACGGCGGTGCGGTGGGCCCGGGCAGGTGGCGGCGCTGGCGGACCGGGCCCGGGCCGAGGGCGTACCGCTGTGGATCGCGCGGCGGTTCGCGCCCGGCCCCGCCGGACCGATCGCCGTCGCCGTGGACCGGCGCCTGGTGCGCGTGGACGTCTGGGGGCCCGGGGCGCCCGTCGTCCGTATCCGGGCACCCCACGGATTCCGCCGCGACTCCCCGCAGCCGGCCAAGGGCCTGCGGCTGACCGTCGGCGACACGACCGCGCAGCTCAGCCTCGACAAGAAGCGGCGCAGGTCGAGGAGTTCCGTCGAGGTGCGGCTGCCCGGGCAGCGCTGGGTGCTGAAGCGGGAGGACGCGACGAGTTCGTGGCTGCTGCGCGACGAACGGCCCGTCGCCCTGCTGACCCGCCCCGCGCGCCGCCCGGTGCCGGAGCCGGGCTCGGTGCTGCTGCCCCTGTCCTTCGTGCGGTACGAGAGCCCCGACCCGCTGGACGCTGTCATGGCGCAGGTCTTCGCCGTCGCCTTCGGGCTCGGGGACACGACGGGCCTGGCGCGCTTCCGGCGCACCACGGCCTCGCTCGCCCGCTACCTGCTGCGCATGCAGCACCGCGCCACACCGTTCGGGCTGTTCGCC
>NZ_JAKEIP010000209.1 GCF_021474425.1 Streptomyces muensis
ACCCACCTCCCCGACGACCCCGAGCCGCGCGAGCTGCTCGCCGGCGGCACCGCCCCCGCGGACGTCGCCGCGAAGTACCCCACCTCCTCCCTGGCCTGGGCCCAGCTGGCCGACGAGGCGTTCGAGCGCGGCAGTGTCGTGGAGTCGTACGCCTACGCCCGTACGGGCTACCACCGCGGCCTGGACGCCCTGCGCCGCAGCGGCTGGAAGGGCCATGGCCCGGTCCCCTGGGAGCACGAGCCGAACCGCGGCTTCCTGCGTGCCCTGCACGCCCTCGCCCGCGCCGCCGGATCCATCGGCGAGCAGGAGGAGTACGAGCGCTGCACCCAGTTCCTGAAGGACTCCTCGCCGACGGCGGCCCAGACTCTGGGCTAGACCCCGCCGACCGGCCCCACGTGAGGCCCGCCATGTGACCCGGGCGGGCCTTGCGATGCGGGGGGAGATACCTGAGGATGCCGGGTGGGGACCGGGGCCCCTTTGCCGATAACGGCAGGGCGGACCGCTACCCGGAGTTACACAGGAGACAGCGATGTCCCACCCTCAGGAGTTCGAGACTCCCAATCTCGACTTCGCCGGCACGACGCCGTACGAGGACTACGTCAAGGCGGACGTGCTCACCCACCTCCAGCACACCCTCTCCGACGACCCCGGAGAGATGGTCTTCCTGGTCACGACCCAGGTGATGGAGCTGTGGTTCACGGTCATCGTCCATGAATGGGAGACCGCCGCCCGCGCCCTGCGCGAGGACCGGCCGGGCGTGGCCATCGACGCCCTGAAGCGTTCCGTTCGGGAACTGGACGCCCTGAACGCCTCCTGGAAGCCGCTCGGCCAGCTCACGCCGGCCCAGTTCAACGCGTACCGCAGCGCCCTCGGTGAGGGCTCCGGCTTCCAGTCGGCGATGTACCGCAGGATGGAGTTCCTGCTCGCCGAGAAGTCCGCGTCCATGCTGGTCCCGCACCGCGGCGCCCCGCGCGTCCACGCGGAGCTGGAGAAGGCCCTGCACGAGCCCAGCCTCTACGACGAGGTGCTGCGCTTCCTCGCCCGGCGCGGCTGCCCGGTCCCGCAGAGCGTGCTGACGCGGGACGTGTCCCAGCGGTACGAGCCGTCGGACGCGGTGGAGGCCGTGTGGACCGACATCTACTCCGGTGACCAGAACTCCGAACTCACCCGCCTCGGCGAGGCGTTGACCGACCTCGCCGAACTGGTCTGGCGCTGGCGCAACGACCACCTCGTCGCCACCCGCCGCGCGATGGGCGCCAAGTCCGGCACGGGCGGCTCGGCCGGGGTGGCCTGGCTGGAGAAGCGGGCGCGGAAGAACGTCTTCCCGGAGCTGTGGACGGCGAGGTCCCATGTCTGAGTTCGGGGAAGGGGCCGGGTTCGGAGAGGAATTCGGGGAACTCGCCGTGGAGCTCGCCGCCGAGGCGGAGAAGCGGGACGCCACCGACGAACTCGCCGCCAAGCGCGCGGAGTTCGTGCTCGACGAGGTCGTCTACCTCGACGGCAACTCGCTGGGCGCCCTGCCGGCCGATGTGCCGGGGCGGGTCGAGGACGTCGTCCTGCGGCAGTGGGGCCGGCTGCGCATCCGGTCCTGGGACGAGAGCGGCTGGTGGACCGCGCCCGAGCGGATCGGCGACCGGATCGCCCCGCTGGTCGGTGCGGCGCCGGGGCAGATCGTGGTGGGCGACTCGACAAGTGTCAATGTCTTCAAGGCACTTGTGGCGGCCGTGCGGATGGCCGATTCCGCGGAGCCCGCCGGTTCCGGCCGGGACGAGATCCTCGTCGATGCGACCACCTTCCCCACGGACGGGTACATCGCCGAGTCGGCGGCGCGCATGACCGGCCGTACGCTGCGCCCCGTGACGCCCGCGGAGGTGCCGGCCGCGCTGAGCGACCGTACGGCCGCCGTGCTGTTGAACCACGTCGACTACCGCACCGGCCGGCTGCACGACCTGCCCTCCCTCACGGCCGCGGTGCACGCGGCGGGGGCGTACGCCGTCTGGGACCTCTGCCACAGCGCGGGCGCGCTGCCGGTCGGCCTGGACGAGCACGGGGTCGACCTGGCGGTCGGCTGCACGTACAAGTACCTGAACGGCGGGCCCGGTTCACCGGCGTACCTGTACGTACGCCGGGACCTCCAGGACCGTTTCGACTCCCCGCTGCCCGGCTGGAACTCCCACGCCGACCCCTTCGGCATGCGCGCCGACTTCGCACCGGCGGACGGCGCCGCGCGCGGCCGCGTCGGCACGCCGGACATCCTCTCCATGCTGGCCCTGGAGGCCGCGTTGGAGGTCTGGGAGGGCGTGTCGATCGAGGCGGTGCGGGCCAAGTCGCTCGCGCTGACGGACTTCTTCCTGGAGTGCGTGGCGGCCTATGTGCCCGAGGGGCGCGTGGAGTCGGTGACTCCGGTGGCCCACGAGGAGCGCGGCAGCCAGGTGGCGCTGCGGTGCGAGGGCGCCGGTGACGTGATGAAGGCGCTCGTCGAGCGGGGTGTGGTCGGTGACTTCCGCCGCCCTGACGTGCTGCGTTTCGGGTTCACGCCGCTGTATGTGGGGTTCGCGGACGTGGAGCGGGCGGCTCGGGTGCTGGCGCGGGTGCTGGCCAAGGTGTCGTAGCGCTCGTGCGGCTGTCGTGGCGGCAGGCGTCGTGCTGACCGTCGTACGCCTCTGCCGCGCTGACCGCCGACGTACGCCCCTGCCGCGTTGACCGTCGTACGCCCCTGCCGCGCTAACCGACGTACACCCCCGCCACGGCAGCCGCGTGCGCGGCCCGCGCGGCGCGCTCCGCGGCGGGGGCGTCGGGGACCACCCCGGTCGTCAGCAACTGGTGGTAGAGGGGAGCCGACACCGCCCGTACGACCTCCTCGGCGTCCGTCCCGACGGGCAACTCCCCGCGCGCGACGCCCTGTTCGACGCACGGCGCCCACTCCGCCACCCGTACCTCGTAGAACCGGCGGAGCGCCTGCGCCGTACGTTCGTCGCAGGTCGCCGCGGCGATGACGGCGCGGAACAGGGCGCCCTGGCGGGGGTCCGCCAACGTCCGTCGCACCAGCACGGCGTTGGCCCGCAGGTCCCCCAGGACGGAGCCGGTCTCCTCGCGCGGCAGCGACTGCTCGGCCATGTCGGCGAGCAGATCGGCGACGAGCCCGGTCACCGAGCCCCAGCGCCGGTACACGGTCGTCTTGCCGACCTCGGCGCGGCGGGCCACGTCGGCGAGGTCGAAGCCGCCGAAGCCCTGTTCCACCAGGATGTCCCCGGCCGTCCGCAGCACGGCCGCGCGGACACGCGCGGTACGCCCTCCGGGACGTACGGTGCCGGGTTCGGCGCGGTGGAACCGTTTATCCCTCACCCAGCGTGACATCCGCGTGTCCACGCACGTCACCCGCCTGATACCGTCCCCGCCAACGGCCGAATTCCCACCTGGTCCGCCACCCCCGCTTTCGTCCAAAACCGTTTCGTCGCTGAGAGGTTGAGCATGCCGGACGACGTCGCAGCAGCCCGGGCCGCCGCCGAAGAGGAGTCCGCCTTCTCGCACCCGCCCGTCGACCCCGACGCCATCGCCACCTACGGTGACCACCCCGACCAGGTGATCGACTTCTACGCCCCGCGCGGCGAGGCCGTTGCCGGCGTCCCGGCCCCGCTGGTCGTCGTCCTGCACGGCGGGGCCTGGCGTGCGCCGTACGACCGGCGCCATGTCACGCCGTTCGCGGACTTCCTCGCGCGGCGGGGGTTCGCGGTGGCCAATGTGGAGTACCGGCGAGGGGCGCAGGCCGGGGGGAGCGGGCGCGGTGAGGGTGGTTCCGGCGACGCCGGCGCCGGGCCGGACGCGAGTACCGGGGGCGGGCCGGTCGCCGGGCGCTGGCCGGACACCTTCGACGACGTCGCCGCCGCGCTGGACGCGCTGCCCGCCCTCCTGCGGGAGACGCTCCCGCAGGCCGACCCGCGCCGGACCGTCCTCACCGGCCACTCCGCCGGCGGCCACCTCGCCCTCTGGGCCGCGGCCCGCCATGTCCTGCCCGCCGACTCCTCCTGGCGCACCGCCCGTCCGGCGCCGCTGCGGGGTGTGGTCGCGCTGGCCCCGATCGCCGACTTCACGGTCGCCGACAAGCTGGACGTCTGCGGGGGCGCGGCGCGGCAACTCCTGGGCGGAGCAACGGAGTTCGCGGAGCGCCGGCCCTATGCCGACCCCGCGCTCCTGCTCCCGACCGGCATCGCGACGACCCTCGTCCAGGGCCGCACCGACAACGTCGTCCCGCAGGCGGTCGCCGAGTCCTACGCGGACGCGGCGGCGCGGGCGGGGGAGGTGGTCGGACTGACCCTGCTGGAGGACGTCGGCCACTTCCCGCTGATCGATCCGGCGGCGGACGCGTGCGCGGTGGTGGTGGAGGAGATCGCGCAGTTGGCGTGGTGAGACGCTGAGGGTGTGAGCGGGCGTCCCGGAAGGGGGCGGCCCCTTCATACCCGTAATACCTGAGAGCTACGTCGCAGGTGAGCTCCCTGGCGTGACGCGGACGACCAAGCCGGATCCGTAATTTCCCCTCCAGACAAGCCCGATGGCCGGGCGGACTGGGAGGGAAGTCGACCATGGGGCGTACTGCGGGAGCGGCCGAGGCGGGCTCGTCGGGCGAGACGCATGCGTCGGGCGGGACCAGGGAACCGAACGGGCCGAAGAAGGCCCGCCGTACGCACCGACTGCGCCGAGCCTTCCTCGCCACCCTGATCACCGGTGCCGTGGTCGTCCCGCTGGCCGGTGCCACGCGCCCCGCGATACCCGCCCCGGCCCCGGCCGCCCTCGCCGCCCCGGTGAGCGCGGCGACGCTGGACGAGACGTACGCCGCGAACCGTGCCAACGCCGCCGAGGCCTCCCGTATGGCCGCGGCCCACGGTGACCGCGAACGCGCCACGGCGGACCGCGCGATGGCCGACCCGGACCGTCACTTCCTCTCCTTCGACGGCCGTGGCCCCGGCCTGGCGACTGAGGTGTTCGGCGACCTTGCGCACGCCGACCGCGTCGCGGTCCTGGTGCCGGGCTCCGACACCTCCATCGACACCTACGGCCGTTTCCGCGACGCCGCCCACGCCCTGCACGAACGGCTCACCCGGCAGGCCCCGCGGGGCACGCGCACCGCGGTGGTGGCCTGGCTCGGCTACGAGACACCGGCCACGGTCAGCACGACGGTCACGACAGCCGGCAGGGCCGAGCAAGCGGCCCCGAAGCTCCGGGAGTTCGTACGGCAGCTGCGTGCCGTCACGGCCGGCAAGGGGGCACACCTCTCACTCCTGTGCCACTCCTACGGCTCGGTGGTCTGCGGACGTGCCGCCTCCCACCTCGACGTGGACGACATCGCCCTGGTCGGCAGCCCCGGCACCGGCGCGGACACCGCCGCGGCCCTGCACACCCCGGCCCGCGTCTGGGCGGCTCGCGGCAGCGACGACTGGGTCGCGGAGGTCCCGCACATCAGGCTCGACCTGCTCGGCACGACGGTCGGCTTCGGCACCGACCCGGTGTCCCCGGCCTTCGGCGCCCGGGTCTTCGCGGCCGGCACCGGCGGTCACAGCGACTACTTCCGGCCGGGTTCCACATCACTGGCCAACCTGACCCGCATCGTCCTCGGGGAGACTCCGGAGGCACCCCATGGCTGAGTCTACCGTGTCGCTGTGGAGGGGCGTACGGCAGGGCGCCGCCCGCGTCGACGCCGCCACCCCCGCCGGACGGGACCGGGCGGTCGACGCCCTGCGGGCCTTCGCCATCCTCGGCGTGGTCCTCGGCCACTGGCTGGTCACCGCGCTGGTGGCGGACGGCGGCGGAGCCGGCCTGCACACCGCGAGCCCGCTGCGGTCCATGCCCTGGCTGGCCCCGGTCTCCTGGGCCTTCCAGACGCTCGCCGTGTTCTTCCTGGTCGGCGGCCATGTGGCGACCCGCGGCTACACCTCGGCCCGGGCGCGCGGGACGACTTACGGGCAGTGGCTGCGGTCCCGGCTGTCCCGGCTGTTCAAGCCGGTGGCGGCCGTCCTCACCCTGTGGACAGCGGCGTCGGCGCTGCTGTTCCTGTCGGGCACGGACATCGACACGATCCACACCCTGGCCGGACTGGCCTTGTCCCCCCTGTGGTTCCTGCTGGTCTTCGCGGCGCTGACGGCGGCCACGCCGCTGCTGCTCCGGCTCAACCCTCTGTGGCCCCTGGCCGTCGTCCTCCATGTGGACCTCCTCCGCTTCGGGTTGGGCGCCCCCGCCTGGCTCGGCTGGGTGAACGTGGCGGCGGGCTGGCTGGTGCCGTACACCCTGGGCGCGGCCTGGACCCGAGGTGAACTGGAGCGCCGCCGCGCGGGCTGGATCCTGCTGACCGGCGGGGCGGCGGCGACGGCCGCGCTGGTCGCCTGGGCGGGCTACCCGGCGTCGATGGTCGGCGTCCCCGGCGCGGGCATCTCCAACCTCAACCCGCCGACGCTGGCCGCCGTGGCCTTCGGCCTGGCCCAGTGCGGGCTCGCACTGCTACTGCGCGAGCCGCTGCGCCGCGCGATGAGGCGGCCCCTGGCCTGGGCGGCGGTGGCCCTGCTCAACCTCTCCGCGATGACGGTCTTCCTCTGGCACCAGACGGCCCTGATGGCCACCACGGCCACGCTCCTGCCGACCGGCCGCCTCCCCGGCCTGCACACCGCCCCCGACCACCTGGGCTGGGTGGCGGCCCGGCTGGCCTGGCTGCCCTTGTTCACCCTGGCGCTGGCCGTGTGCTGGGCGACCTTTCGTACGTACGAGCAGGGACCGCGCCGCCCGACCGGCCGCCGGTCCAGGATCGTCCGGTCCCGCCCGGCAGCTCGCGGACGTGACGTGAAGGAACACCACCATGCCTAGGGTTGGACGCGTGACGGAGACGGGGACCCAGCGTTCGTTCGCGAGCCGAGTGCGGCACTGGCTGCGCGTCCTGCGCGAGGATCTGTGGACCCTCAGGGCGGACCCGCTGCCCCGCTTCGAGCACGTGCGGTGGCTGCCGCACGCCGTGCTGTGCCTGGCCGCGCTGGGCATCACGCTCGGCGACACGGCACAGCTCCAGGACAACGGGCGGCTGGCCTTCGGACTGGCCTTCCCGATCGCGGTCGCGCAGGGCGGCGCGGTGGTGCTCGCCCTGCGGCGGCCGATCCCGGCCTGGTGGCTGTCGCTGGCGGCCACCCTGCTCGGGGCCCTCGCCGTGCGGCAGCGGCTGCTCGCGGGGGACGCGCACGATTTCACCTGGCCGTGGACGGCGGGTGGGCTGATCGCGCACCTCCTCGTGCTGCTGTTGCTCGCGCTGCGGGTGCCCGCCCGGGTGGCCGCCGCGGCGCTCGCCCTGTCCCTGCTGGTCACCTACGTCCTGCAGAACGTGGTGGGTGCGCCGGAGCAGCAGGACACCGGGGTGCTGGCCATCCTGCTGTTCGCGGTCGCGGCAGCGCTCGGCATGGCGCTGCGCGGTCGCCGCGAAGCCCGTGCCGAGCTCGGCAGACAGACCACGATCACCGCCGAGGAGCGGGCCCGGCGCACCGTGCTGGAGGAGCGCAGCCGCATCGCTCGCGAGCTGCACGACGTGGTCGCCCACCACATGTCCGTGATCTCCATCCAGGCCCAGGTGGCCCCGCACCTGGCGGAGAACCCCTCCGACGAGCTGAAGGAGAACCTCGCCGGCATCCGGCAGAACGCCTTGGACGCCCTCACCGAACTACGCCGTGTACTGGGCGTCCTGCGCTCCGAGAATCCCCGGACCCCGGCGGACCCCTACGGCCTCGGCGAGCCCGGCGCCGGAGCCGCTCCCGACGCCCCCCAGCCCATGCTCGACCGGCTCGACGCCCTCATCGAAAACACCCGTGCCGCCGGCCTTGACGTCAGCACCGACATCAGAGGCGAGGCTCCCCCTTATCCGACGGGCGTCGAGCTGTCCGCGTACCGGATCATCCAGGAGGCGCTCAGCAACGCCCTGCGGCACGCACCGGGCTCCGAGGTGCGCGTCGAGGTCGCGCACGACTTCCACGGGCTGCGTCTCGGCGTCGTCAACTCCCGTCCACAGCGGACCGTGCCGCCCTCCCCAGGTGCGGGACACGGCCTGCTCGGCATGCGCGAGCGAGCGACGATGCTGGGTGGCCACCTCACCGCGGCCCCCACCGAGCAGGGCGGTTTCGCGGTCTCGGCCTTCCTTCCGCGGGGCGACACCCCGCCGCCCTCCCACACCTGACAGGAGAACCGCCTCCCATGACGAGCAGCCCCATCCGCGTACTCATCGCCGACGACCAGCAGATGGTCCGGCAGGGATTCACCGTGCTGCTCAACACCAAGCCCGACATCGACGTGGTCGGCCAGGCGGTCGACGGCCTGGACGCGGTCGAGAAGGTCGCCGAGCTCGTGCCCGACGTCGTCCTGATGGACATCCGGATGCCCGAGCTCGGCGGCATCGAGGCCACCCGCCGCATCACCACGGCGACACCGCAGATCAAGGTGCTGGTGCTGACCACCTTCGACCTCGACGAGTACGTGTACGAGGCACTGCGCGCGGGCGCCTCGGGTTTCCTCCTGAAGGACGCCTCCGCCGACCAGCTGGCCGAGGCGGTCCGTGTCGTGGCGGCCGGTGACGCCCTCCTCGCGCCCGGCATCACCCGCCGCCTGATCACCGAGTTCTCCCGACTGGACAAGCGTCCCCGGGCGCCGCTGAAGCAGCGGGTCGGCGAGCTGACCGAACGCGAGACGGAGGTGCTCGCGCTGATCGCCCAGGGCCTGTCGAACGCGGAGATCGCCGAGCGTCTCGTCGTGGCCGAGCAGACCGTGAAGACCCATGTGGGCCGGATCCTGGTGAAGCTGGGGCTGCGGGACCGTACGCAGGCGGCGGTGTTCGCGTTCGAGTCGGGTCTGGTGCGGCCCTCGGGACGCTGATCGCGGGCGGGCCGTCCGGCCCGGCGCCACCAGGGGCGATACCCGTAGTACCTGAGATGGACCTGCGGGAACCCCTCTCACTGGGGACGACCGCGACACCGTCTTGCGCCTACCTTTCTGTACGTGACCGAGACGACTCACATGCAGACATCGCCACCGGGGGACGGGGCCAAGCCGCCGCGCAGCCCGGAGTTCCGGCTGGCCGTGGACGCCCTGCAAGGGCTACGGCAGGACCTGCTCCACGACGCCTTCGCCTACCGTCCGCTGCAGCGGATGCGGGTGGACGGCCCGCTGACCCGCCGGCTGCCCGGCCGTCTGCGCGAGTACGCGGCCTGGACACCGCACGCCGTGATCGCCACGGCGGCCCTGTTCACCCTGTTCATCGGCAGTGTCGACTCGGACGGGCCGGCCCTGCTGGTCGGTCCGTTCTGTGCGATCCCGGTGCTGCTGACCATGGCGCGGCCCGTCGGAGCGTTCTGGCTGTCCATGGCCGCCACCCCGGTCGTCGGGGTGATCGGCGGCGCGGGCGAATGGCCGTGGATGCCGGGCAGCCTCGCCTGCCATCTGACCGTGCTGACGGTCGTGGCCGTGCGCACCAGGCCCCGCACGGCGGCATGGATGTGGGGGGTGACGGGGGCGTACGGCCTCCTGGCGGACGCCGGTGTCGGCGGTGGCTACTACGGCACGAACACCGGCCCCATGATGGTCATCTCCGCGATGGTCCTGCTCGTCGTCGCCGTGTGGCACATACGCCGGGAAGCGAAGCAGGAGGTCAGCGCCCAGCAGACCGTGACCGCGCAGGAGCGCTCCAGGCGCACGCTGCTGGAGGAGCGCACGACGATCGCGCGGGAGCTGCACGACGTGGTCGCCCACCACATGTCGGTCGTCGCCATCCAGGCGGAGGCCGCCCCCTACCGGGTGGAGAACCCACCGCCGGAGCTGGAGCGGGCCTTCGTCACCATCCGGGAGAACGCGGTGGCGGCGCTCACCGAACTGCGCCGCATCCTGGGCGTCGTCCGCGCCGAGGACTACGAGGCCCCGGACGCCCCGCAGCCCACCCTCGCCGACCTGGACGCGCTGCTGGCGAACGTGCGGGACGCGGGACTGAGCGTCGAGAAGGCGACGATCGGCGCGGTGCGCGAACTGCCGCCCGGAGTGGAGCTGTCGGCGTACCGGATCGTGCAGGAGGCCCTGAGCAACAGCCTGCGCCACGCGCCCGGCGCGAGCGCCCGGGTGGAGATCGGGTACGTCCTCGGCGGCCTCGGCCTGCGCATAGTCAACGGCCCGCCGCCCGCACCGGCCCTGGTCAAGCCCTCACCGGGCGCGGGGCACGGCATCACCGGCATGCGGGAGCGTGTCTCGATGCTGAACGGCGAGATGACGGCGGGCCGGACGGAGGACGGCGGCTACGAGGTGTCCGTGTTCCTGCCGGTCGCCACGACGACAGAGGACGCCTCATGACCATCCGCGTACTCATCGCGGACGACCAGATGATGGTGCGCGAGGGCTTCTCGGTCCTCCTGAACGCGATGCCGGACATCGAGGTCGTAGGCGAGGCGGTCAACGGCCGGGAGGCGGTGGACCGGGTCCGTGAACTCTCCCCCGACATCGTGCTGATGGACATCCGCATGCCGGAGCTGAACGGCATAGAGGCGACCCGCGAGATCGTCGCGGCCGACAGCACGTCCAAGGTGCTGGTGCTGACCACCTTCGACCTCGACGAGTACGTGTACCAGGCGCTGCGCGCGGGCGCCTCGGGCTTCCTGCTCAAGGACGCCTCGGCACGTCAGCTCGCCGACGGGGTGCGGGTGGTGGCGGCCGGCGAGGCCCTCCTCGCGCCCTCCGTCACCCGGCGGCTGATCACGGAGTTCTCCAAGCTGTCCGACTCCCCGCGTCTGATGTCCTCGGCGCACGCGGCGTACGGGGATCTGACCGAGCGGGAGACGGAGGTGCTGGTGCTGATCGCGCAGGGCCTGTCGAACTCGGAGATAGCCGAGCGGCTGGTGGTCGCCGAGTCGACGATCAAGACGCACGTCAGCCGGATCCTGGTGAAGCTGGGGCTGCGGGACCGTACCCAGGCGGCGGTGTTCGCCTACGAGGCCCGGCTGGTCACACCGGGCTGAGCGGACACGTGCCCACCCGGCACATACCGGCCCGACCCCCCTGGTCAGGGAGGGGAGGCCCGGGCTAACGTCCGGACATGGCAGCTCCTTCCGCCCTCGCCTTCGACCCGTGGGACCCGGCGTTCCTGGCCGACCCGTACCCCGCCTACGCCGAGCTGCGTGCCCGGGGCCGGGTGCACTACTACGAGCCCACGAACCAGTGGCTGGTCCCGCACCACGCGGACGTCTCGGCGCTGCTGCGCGACCGCCGCCTGGGCCGGACGTACCAGCACCGCTTCACCCACGAGGACTTCGGGCGGACCGCGCCTCCGCCGGAGCACGAGCCCTTCCACGTCCTCAACGACCACGGGATGCTCGACCTGGAGCCGCCGGACCACACCAGGATCCGCCGGCTGGTGTCGAAGGCGTTCACGCCGCGCACCGTGGAGCGGCTGAAGCCGTATGTGCGGCAGCTGGCGGGTGAGCTGGTGTCCGGCCTGGTCGAGGCGGGCGGCGGTGACCTGCTGACGGATGTCGCGGAGCCCCTGCCGGTCGCGGTGATCGCCGAGATGCTGGGCATCCCGGCGTCGGACCGGGCCCCGCTGCGCCCGTGGTCGGCGGACATCTGCGGGATGTACGAGCTGAACCCGTCGCAGGAGACGGCGACGAAGGCGGTCCGGGCCTCGGTCGAGTTCTCGGACTACCTCCGGGACCTGATCGCGGCCCGCCGCAAGGAGCCGGGCGACGACCTGATCTCCGGACTGATCGAGGCGCACGACGAGGGCGACCGGCTCACCGAGCAGGAGATGATCTCCACGGCCGTCCTGCTCCTGAACGCCGGCCACGAGGCCACGGTGAACGCCACGGTCAACGGCTGGTGGGCGCTGTTCCGCAACCCCGGCCAGCTGGCCGCCCTGCGCGCCGACCACTCCCTGGTCCCGTCCGCGATCGAGGAGCTGATGCGTTACGACACCCCGCTCCAGCTCTTCGAGCGCTGGGTCCTCGACGACATCGAGATCGCCGGCACGACCATCCCGCGCGGCGCGGAGATCGCGATGCTCTTCGGCTCCGCCAACCACGACCCCCAGGTCTTCGGCACCCCCGACCACCTCGACCTCACCCGCAAGGAGAACCCTCACATCTCCTTCAGCGCCGGCATCCACTACTGCATCGGCGCCCCTCTCGCCCGCATCGAACTGGCCGCCTCGATGACGGCCCTCCTGGAACAGGCCCCCACCCTGCGCCTGGCAGCGGATCCGGAGCGCAAGCCGAACTTCGTGATCCGGGGGCTGGAGGGCCTGCGGGTGGAGGTGGCGTAGGGCGCGGCATGGGGCAGGCTCGTCAGCGGTCGAGCGAGTCCCGGAATCCGGTGAGCACCTGCCGTCACCGGTTGGGCGGCCGACCGGTAGAGCGCGTGCGCGGCCCGCCCCATCGCCTCGTCCTGGCCGGCCGCGTGCGGGCCCGGTTCACCGAGATTCACGACAACCTCCTGGGACTCGTGGCGACGGGCGCCGCCGGAACCGGATGACCCGTGCGCGCCCGATGTGCGCCACGTCTCATCCGTGAGCTGTCACAGCGGATACGTGGCCGGTGTCTCCATGTCGAGTCCACAGCGCGAGGGAGACACGATGAACGGGAACGTCGACGTAGTGGTGATCGGCGGCGGATACGGGGGAGTGACGGCGGCCAACCGTCTGGCCCGGCGCGACGGCGTGACGGTGACCCTGGTCAATCCGCGTCCCGACTTCGTGTCGCGGATCCGTCTGCACCAGCTCGTGACCGGCTCCGACGACGCGGTCGAGGGCTTCGACGAGGTTCTGGGGGGCAAGGTCCGGCTGGTGGTCGACACCGCGACCCTGATCGACGCGGCCGAGCGCCGGGTGACGCTGGCGGGCGGTGACACGGTCCCGTACGACTACCTCGTCTACGCGGTGGGCAGCGGCGCCGCCGACCCCGAGGTGCCCGGAGCTGCGGAGTTCGCTCACCGGGTGTCGGACCTGGAGGGGGCGCGGCGTCTGAGGGCGGCGCTGGACGCGATGCCGGCGTCGGCGCCGGTGACCGTGGTCGGGGCCGGCCCGACCGGACTGGAGACCGCCGCCGAGCTGGCGGAAGCGGGCCGCGACGTCACCCTGGTCTGTGGCGACGTGCTCGGCCCCTCCCTGCACGCCCGGGTCCGCCGCCCGGTCGCCCGCCGGCTCGCCGCGCTGGGGGTGACCGTCCTCGAAGGCCCCCGCGCGCGGGTGACGAAGGTGACCGGCGACGCCGTCCAGCTCGCCGACGGCCGTGAGCTGCCCAGCGCGGTGACGATCTGGACCGCGGGATTCCGTGTCCCTGACCTGGCCGCCCGCAGCGGGCTGCGCACCGACGCCGACGGCCGTCTGGTCACCGACGCGACGCTGACCAGCGTGGCCGACGTACGGATCGTCGCCGCCGGGGACGCGGCGGTCATGACGGGCCGGCCGTTCCGGATGAGCTGTCAGGCCGCCGTGCAGCTGGGGCCGGCGGCCGCCGCCACGATCCTGCGCCGGATCGCGGGGAAGACGCCCGCGCCGGTCCGGATGTTCTTCGCCGGGCAGTGCCTCAGCCTCGGCCGGGGCGAGGGCGTCACCCAGTTCTCCTACCCCGACGACAAGGTGAACGCGCTCCGCATCGGCGGGCGGGCCGGCGCCGGGGTCAAGGAGATCGCCTGCCGGTTCACCCTGAACAAGCTGGTGTCCGGGGCACGCAAGGCCACCAGGTGAAGCGCACGACATGAACGACCACGTCACCGACCTCGCGACCGAGGTCTTCGTCGCCCACCGCGATCTGCTGTTCACCGTCGCCTACGAGATGCTCGGATCCGCGGCGGACGCCGAGGACGTGCTCCAGGAGACCTGGCTGCGGTGGGTCGACGTCGATCTGGCGCGGGTGCGCGACCGGCGTGCCTACCTGGTACGGATCACGACCCGGCAGGCCCTCAACCGGCTCCGCGCCCTCAAACGCCGCAAGGAGGCCTACGTCGGGCCCTGGCTGCCCGAGCCCCTGCTCACCGCGCCGGACGTGGCCGAGGACGTCGAACTCTCCGAGAACCTGTCGCTGGCCCTCATGTACATCCTCGAAACCCTCTCGCCGACCGAGCGTGCCGTCTTCGTGCTGCGTGAGGTCTTCGACTTCGGCTACGACGACATCGCGGCGGCGATCGGGAAGAGCGCTGCCGCCACGCGTCAGATCTCCTCCCGCGCGCGTCGGCATGTCGACGCGCGTCGGCCGCGTACACCGGCGTCGCCGGAGGAGACCCGGGCCACGCTGAGGTCGTTCCAGCGCGCGCTCGAAACCGGGGACTTGCAGGGGCTGCTGGACGTACTCGCCCCCGACGTGGTCTTCGTCAGCGACGGCGGTGGCCTCAAGCTGGCGGCGCTGCGGCCGGTCGTCGGCGCCGACAAGGCGCTCCGCTACATGGCCGGCAGCATCGACAAGGCCGGTGGCGTCCTCACCGGTGAACCCACGACGATCAACGGCAACCCCGGGCTCATCCTGCGCCTCGACGACGAGATCGACGGCGTCCTGGCCTTCAGCGTGGAGAACACCCGAGTCACCGCCCTCTACTACATCCGCAACCCCGAAAAACTAACCCGAGTCGACTCCGAAACCCCCCTCACCTCCCACTGACCCCGTACTCCTCGCCCCCGCCGCCCCTACCCGTCCCATCCCTGGGGGCTGCAGCCCCCAGACCCCCACCATCGGCCCTCCGGGCCTCGTCCTCAAACGCCGGAC
>NZ_JAKEIP010000210.1 GCF_021474425.1 Streptomyces muensis
CTCCGCCCCCGCGGCGGGGACGGGAGCAGGGGTGGCGGCTTCCGCCGCGGGGGCGGAGGCATCCCTCGACGGGGCGGATGCCTCAGGCGTCCCGGCCGGCCGGGCCAGCTCGAAGTCACCCTCGTCGGCCGCCGTGCCACCGGCCGCGCTCGCCATGGGTCGCGCCAGCTCGAAGTCGCCCTCGTCCGAGGTCCCGTGGCCGGCCGTGCCCACCGTGGGCCGCGCCAGCTCGAAGTCACCGTCCGTGTCGCCGGCCGAGTCGTGGGCCCGGCCGCGCTCACCGGCGCTTTCGGGTGCCGATACGGCCGGCTCGGACCCGCTCGACTCGTCCGGCGTCGGTCCCATCCCGTCCGCCTGGCCCGAAGGTCCCTGCGGTCTGGGTCGGTTCCACCACTTCGCCTTCGCGGGCTTCCCCTCGTTCATGCTCTGCTTCCTGCTCGCTGCTGACCGTGGTTCGAGTAGGACGCTTCGCTCCGGACCGCGTCCGCACGGAGAACCGGACGGTGCCGCGTCGGCACAGTCGGACGCGGGTGCCCCCTGGTTTCACGGCAGGCCGCCACCGGGAAAGCCCCGGCTCCCGCATGCCTACTCGACTCTGCGCTGTCGCACTCGAGTTCCCTCAGGAACCGGGCGACCTCGTCCCTACCTCCCCCATCCGGCACGCGGCGTCAACGGCGGCCGCGGTTCCTCGACTCCGCGCGCGGCCCACCGGAACGGCGCGCGGCCCACCCCTGGATTCAACCAGGTTCGTGGGCCGCTGCGCAGAGGCCGGGTCAGCGGCCGGTGCCCGGAGAGGTGGAGGGGGAGGAGGTCGCGTCGGGGACGGGCGCGGCGAACAGGTCGGGGGTCGTCGTGATGCCGGGGGTCGTCGACCACGCGGTCAGGGCGAGCGGCGGGTTCGCGCTGAGCGGGCGTATCAGCGGGGACATGGCGGCCGCGCCGGCCACGACGGGAGCCGTCAGGGTGTGCAGGTCCGCGTCGACGGGCTGGGCCGGCATCCCGGGCAGGAGCGGCGCCGACACCTCGGTGGGGGCCGGTGGGGTGTCGGAGGTTCCCTGGCCCTGCGCGAGCAGTGGGCCGACCGCGCGGCGGCGCTGGTTCTCTGGTGTCGTCGCGGCGCCGGTGCCCTGGGTCCGCGCCGGCGTGACATTGCTGCCGCCCGAGCCGCCGCGGGCCTCCGCGTCGGTGGGCGCGCTCGATGTGACACCGCCCAGGGCGATGGCGGCCAGCGAGACCGCGCCCGCTGCGACGAACGCGAACCTCATCCGGGAGGACGCGGAGCGGTCGGCGTCCTGACGGCCCACGGGGTGGGTGCGGAAGCCGCTGTCGGTGGCGGGGAGCGCGGAGCCGTGCGCACGGGAAGGGACGTAACCGAACTCGAAGCGGTCACCGCGCTTCATGCCGAAGGCGCCGGAGGTGCCGGGTCGTCCGGACAGTCCGCCGAATCCTCCCCCGCCGAGCGGCGAGCCGCCGCCGTCCAGGTCACCTCCCCCGGGGAGTCCCTGGAGACGGGCCAGGAAACTCTCGGAGGGAGGCGGTGGGGCCGCCTCCGCGAAGACGTTCTTCAGCCGGCGCTGGGCGTCGACCTCGGACTTGCACCGGGCGCAGGTCGCCAGATGGGCCAGGACGCGCTCGCGCGTCTCATGACCGAGCTCTCCGTCGACGAGGGCGGAGAGTCGGTCGCCAAGGTGCTGCTCGGCCAGGAGCCGTTCAGCCGGGTTGGGTCGGGAGCCACTCACGCGGTCGCGCCCCCTCCCCCCAGAGCGGCCACACGCGGCACGAAGGAGCGACGCTCGGCGCGCGCCTCCGGCGAGCGGTGGGCGAGGGCCTTGCGCAGCTGCGAGCGGCCGCGGTGGATACGGGAGCGGACCGTGCCGAGCTTGACGCCCAGGGTCGCGGCGATCTCCTCGTACGACAGTCCTTCGATGTCGCACAGGACGACCGCGGCGCGGAACTCGGGCGCGAGCGTGTCGAGGGCCTGCTGGACGTCGGCGTCGAAGTGCGCGTCATTGAAGACCTGCTGGGGCGTGGGCTCCTTGCTGGGCAGCCGCTCGGCCGCGTCCTCGCCCAGCGCGTCGAAGCGGATGCGCTGCTTGCGGCGGACCATGTCCAGGAAGAGATTGGTGGTGATGCGGTGCAGCCAGCCCTCGAAGGTGCCCGGCGTGTACGTCGACAGGGAGCGGAAGACGCGGACGAAGACTTCCTGCGTCAGGTCCTCGGCGTCGTGCTGGTTGCCGGTGAGGCGGTACGCCAGTCGGTAGACGCGGCCGCTGTGCGTGCTGACGATCTCCTCCCAGGTGGGCGGAGTCCACGCCTGCCCGTCCGCGTCGGTGGAGAAGGTCGCGGTCTGGGCGTAGTCGCCGGCGTGGCTGTGGTCAGCGGTGTCGTTCACGGATTTCGGCCTGCCCGCCGATCCGAGGAAGCGCCGCAGCACTCCTCCCCGATCCACAGGCGCAGCCGCACCTCCCCTATCGGCTCTGGTGGTGTCCAGTGGAGCCCCTACCATAGCCACCTCGCCCGTTAGCTCCGGATAAGCGGTTTTACGAGAATTTGATCTGGGCTGGCACGGCTGATGCGCGTGCGTCAGCACTTGCTCGCCGCCCCGCTCGTCATCGTGATCCAACTGTGTCCCCCCGCTCGTCTTCCCACCCCTCTAAACGCCCGGTCCCATCTGCGAGTTCCCGCCCGCAACGGATACAGTCACGCCCAGGCAACCACGGGGACAGGAGAGGGCCATTACCGGCAACCGGCAGACGAGCTGGGCGTTCGCCGACGCCTACGTCGCCGAGGACGAAGTCCTGCGCTGGGCCCGGGACCGGGCCCGTGAGGCGGGACTGCGCTCGGTGTCGCCCGGCACGGGCGCCGCGCTGCGACTGCTGGCCGCCTCCGTGGACGCGAAGGCGGTGGCGGAGATCGGCACCGGCACCGGCGTCTCCGGTATCCACCTCCTGCACGGCATGCGCCCCGACGGCGTCCTGACGACCGTCGACCCCGAGCCCGAGCACCAGCAGTTCGCCCGCCAGGCCTTCCGCGCCTCCGGCTTCGCCAGCAACCGCGCCCGCTTCATCCCCGGCCGCGCCCTGGACGTCCTGCCCCGCCTCGCGGACGCCGGCTACGACCTCGTCTTCTGTGACGGTGACCGGCTGGAGTTCCTCGACTATCTCGCTGAATCGTTGCGCCTGCTGCGTCCGGGTGGCCTCGTCGTCTTCGAGGGCGTCTTCGCCAACGGCCGCACGGTCGACTCGGGCCCGCAGCCCACCGAGGTCATACGCATCCGGGAGCTGCTGCGCGCGGTGCGCGAGAGCCAGGAGCTGGTGCCGTCGCTGCTGCCGGTCGGGGACGGCCTGCTGTGCGCGGTCAAACGCTGACCGCTGCCCCAAGCCGACCAGCGTCAACCGGTGACCGGTGTCGGACGGTGATTGTGGGGAAAGCAGTGACCCCGGCACCATCCACGATGCCGGGGTCACCGAAAGGGTATGGTCGCTTCCGCGTCAGCCGACGACCTTCTTGAGGGCGTCGCCGAGCGCGTCGGCCTCGTCAGGGGTCAGCTCGACGACGAGCCGACCGCCGCCTTCGAGCGGAACGCGCATGACGATGCCCCGCCCCTCCTTGGTCACCTCGAGCGGGCCATCGCCCGTCCGCGGCTTCATGGCCGCCATGCTCGTTCCCCTTCCTGAAACCAGCTCATCGTCAAAGCCGACGGCCCCATGGAGGGCACGCGCGTCTGGCATGAGACACGCGACACCGGCATCGAACACATTGCTTCCAAGCCATTATCCCGCATCTCAGGACCCGATGACCAACATCAGTCGGCATCGCTTGGGCAACGCGCGCGAGCAAAACCACTCAATTCGGCGATGTGACTGCGATACTGCGCCACCGCACTCGCTTCCGCCGAACGGAATCGGACACGAATTCTTTGACGCAGGTCACACGTCCGGTCAGGCCCGTTGTCGGTGATCTCCGCCATGCTGTCCTTCAGACAGGCGCGTACTGACCAGTACGCCCAAGCCACGACAGCGGAGGGGACTCCCCATGGCCGACACCGTGCTCTACGAGGTGAGCGACGGACTCGCGACGATCACGCTGAACCGCCCCGAGGCGATGAACGCGCTGAATGTCGAGACCAAGGTCGCCCTGCGGGACGCGGTGCGCTCCGCCGCGGACGACAGTGCCGTGCGGGCGGTGCTGCTGACCGCTGCCGGGGAGCGGGCGTTCTGTGTGGGGCAGGACCTCAAGGAGCACATCGGGCTGCTGCTCACGGACCGGGAGACCGGGTCCCGGCAGACGATGAGCACGGTGCGGGAGCACTACAACCCGATCACGCGGGCGCTGACGGAGATGCGCAAGCCCGTGGTTGCCGGGGTGAACGGGGTCGCTGCCGGGGCCGGGTTCGGTTTCGCGCTCGCCGCGGACTATCGGGTGGTGGCCGACACGGCTGCCTTCAACACGTCGTTCGCGGGGGTGGCGCTGACCGCTGACTCCGGGATCTCGTGGACGCTGCCGCGGGTGGTGGGGCCGGGGCGCGCCGCTGACCTGCTGCTCTTCCCTCGGAACATCAAGGCGCAGGAGGCGTACGAGCTGGGGATCGCCAACCGGGTCGTGCCGTCGGCCGAGCTGCGGGGCGAGGCCGAGAAGGTGGCGCGGGCGTTGGCCGAGGGGCCGACGGTGGCGTACGGGGCGATCAAGGAGGCCGTGGCGTTCGGGATGTCGCACTCCTTGGAGGAGACCCTGGAGAAGGAGGACGAGCTGCAGACTCGGGCCGGGTCGTCCGAGGACCATGCGATTGCGGTGCAGGCGTTTGTGAACAAGGAGAAGCCCAAATATTTGGGCCGATAGGTCCGAGGGGCCGTAGCGCCGTTGGGGACTGCGGGTCCGACGTGGCTGGTCGCGCAGTTCCCCGCGCCCCTAAGGGGCGCTTCGCGCGACGCATGTCTCCAAGTGGTCGTCTACCAAGCCGCACGCCTGCATCAGGGCGTATGCCGTCGTCGGTCCCACGAAGCGTAGGCCCCGCTTCTTCAGCGCCTTCGACAGCGCGGTCGACTCGGGTGTGACCGCCGGGACATCCGCCAGGGTCTTCGGGGCCGGACGAGTCACCGGATCCGGGGCGTGGGACCAGATCAGTTCGTCCAGGTCGCCCGGGGTCCAGTCGGCCAGGGCGCGGGCGTTGGCCAGGGTCGCGTCGATCTTGGCTCGGTTGCGGATGATGCCCTCGTCGGTGAGGAGGCGGTCCCTGTCGGTGTCCGTGAAGGTCGCGACCTTGGCGATCTCGAAGCCCGCGAAGGCGGCACGGAAGCCCTCGCGGCGGCGCAGGATCGTGATCCAGGACAGGCCCGACTGGAAGGCCTCCAGGCTGAGGCGCTCGAACAGGGCGTCGTCGCCGTGCACCGGGCGGCCCCACTCCTCGTCGTGGTACGTGACGTAGTCCGGGGTGGACAGGGCCCACGGGCAGCGCAGGGCGCCGTCCGGGCCGGCGAGGGCCGTGCCGTCGCTCACTGCTGGTCCTCCTGCGCGGGCTTCTCCATCGACACATGTCCTGCCGAGGTCTGCGCGCCGGACAGCGCGGACTCCAGGTCGGCGATCCGGGCGTCGCGCTCGGCGAGCTCGGCGGCGAGACGGCTGAGGGCGTCGTCGACGTCGCTCATGCGGTAGCCGCGGGCGGCGAGCGGGAAGCGGAGGCTGTCGATGTCCGCGCGGTCGAGCGGGCGGTCCGGCGGCAGCAGGTCCTGGAGGCGCTCCGGCGCGGCCTCCGGCAGCGGGCCGTCGCTCTCGCCGCCGCCCACGACGGCGAGTGTCACCGCGGCGACCACCACGGCCAGCGCGATGACCAGGAACAAGAACATAACCATCGCGGCGGCCCCCACGGTCGGTGAAGTCGTTGAATACGAGCGGTCGGATCTGTCTGTGTCCGATCGTGCCATGCGACTCTGACAGTTAGGGTCGCAGCCGGTCGAAAGACCGGGACATGCCAGGACACACAGGGAGAGGTCACAGGGGATGCTCAGGCTGGGCAGGCGTGAGTTCGACACGCACGAGCCGGTGATCATGGCGATCGTGAACCGGACCCCGGACTCCTTCTACGACCAAGGGGCGACGTTCCGGGACGAGCCGGCCCTCGCGCGCGTGGAGCAGGCCGTGGCGGAGGGTGCCGCGATCATCGACATCGGCGGGGTCAAGGCCGGGCCGGGCGAAGAGGTGACCGCCGAGGAGGAGGCGCGGCGGACGGTCGGGTTCGTGGCGGAGGTGCGGCGTCGGTTTCCGGATGTCGTGATCAGCGTGGACACCTGGCGGGCCGAGGTCGGGGCAGCCGTCTGCGAGGCCGGGGCGGATCTGCTGAACGACGCGTGGGGTGGGGTGGATCCGGGGCTCGCGGAGGTCGCCGCGCGGTACGGGGTGGGGCTGGTGTGTACGCATGCCGGGGGTGCGGAGCCTCGTACTCGGCCGCATCGGGTGGCGTACGACGATGTCATGGCGGACATTCTGCGAGTGACCGTGGGCTTGGCCGAGCGTGCGCTGGCGCTGGGGGTGCCTCGGGAGTCGATCCTGATCGACCCCGGGCACGACTTCGGGAAGAACACGCGGCACAGTCTTGAGGCGACTCGGCGGCTCGGGGAGATGGTCGAGACGGGCTGGCCGGTGCTGGTTTCCCTGTCCAACAAGGACTTCGTCGGCGAGACGCTGGACAAGCCTGTCAAGGAGCGGGTGGTCGGGACGCTGGCGACGACTGCGGTGTCGGCTTGGCTGGGCGCCCAGGTGTACCGGGTCCACGAGGTGGCGGAGACCCGCCAGGTGCTGGACATGGTGGCGTCGATCGCGGGGCACCGGGCTCCGGCGGTGGCCCGGCGGGGGCTGGCGTAGCCTGCCTCGCCCCCGCCGCCCCTACCCGTCCCATCCATGAAGGGGGCTCCGCCCCCTTCACCCCCGCTCCTCAAACGCCGGAGGGGCTGAGAGACCTGGGGGGCACGCCCAGCGCTAGCGGCCCGCCTCCTTGGAGACCAAGGCCACTGCCTCCTCCACGTCGTCCGTGACGTGGAAGAGGAGGAGGTCCTTTTCGGAGGCCTTGCCCTGGGCGATGAGGGTGTTCTTGAGCCAGTCGACCAGGCCGCCCCAGTACTCGCTGCCGAAGAGGACGATCGGGAAGCGGGTCACCTTCTGGGTCTGGACGAGGGTGAGGGCCTCGAAGAGTTCGTCGAGGGTGCCGAGGCCGCCGGGGAGGACCACGAAGCCCTGGGCGTACTTGACGAACATCATCTTGCGGACGAAGAAGTACCTGAAGTTCAGGCCGATGTCGACGTAGGGGTTGAGGCCCTGCTCGAAGGGCAGTTCGATGCCGAGGCCGACCGAGATGCCGCCCGCCTCGCAGGCGCCCTTGTTCGCGGCCTCCATGGCGCCGGGGCCACCGCCGGTGATCACCGCGAACCCGGCCTCGACGAGCCCTCGGCCGAGGCGGACTCCGGCGTCGTACTCGGGAGAGTCGACGGGTGTGCGGGCCGAGCCGAAGACACTGATCGCCGCCGGGAGTTCGGCGAGGGTGCCGAAGCCCTCGATGAACTCCGACTGGATGCGGAGGACCCGCCAGGGGTCGGTGTGGACCCAGTCGGAGGGTCCGCCCGCGTCCAGCAGTCGCTGGTCGGTGGTGCTCGCCGTCACCTGGTCCCGCCTTCGGAGAACAGGTCCCAGACGCTGCTCCGACGGTGGCTGCTTCTTCCCCTCGGGGTTGCCGGTAGCCATGTGCGCTCCCTCCGCTGCGGGGCCTGCGGGTGTTGCAGGTCGTTCCACCTCAGCGTAGATCCACGTGGGTTACGGACGGGGGACGTGAGCATGACCGCCGTGAAGCGCCGTGCCGGCGGCCCCTGCCCTTCCCTTCTCCACGACTCTCTACGACGCCGTGAGCCACGCCCTCAGCCGCTCCTCCCCCGCGAGGATCTTCGCCGTCTCGACACGCTCGTCCCGCTTGTGCGCCAAGTGCGGGTTGCCGGGGCCGTAGTTGACCGCCGGGATGCCGAGGGAGGAGAAGCGGGAGACGTCCGTCCATCCGTACTTGGGGCGGGCGACCCCTCCGACCGCCGCCATGAACGCCGCTGCCGCCGGGTGCGAGAGCCCGGGCAGCGCGCCGCCGCTGTGGTCGTCGATCACGAACTCCACCACCCCGCAGTCGGCGAAGACCTCGCGGACGTGCGCGACCGCCTCCTCCTCGGTGCGGTCCGGCGCGTAGCGGAAGTTGACGGTCACCACGCACTCGTCGGGGATGACGTTGCCGGCCACACCGCCCTTGATGCCGACCGCGTTCAGGCCCTCGCGGTACTCCAGGCCGTCGATCACCGGGTAGCGCGGTTCGTAGGAGGCCAGGCGGGCCAGGATCGGGGACGCCGCGTGGATCGCGTTCGAGCCCATCCAGCCGCGCGCGGAGTGGGCGCGCTCGCCCTTGGTCTTCAGCAGCACCCGGAGCGTGCCCTGGCAGCCGCCCTCGACCTCGCCGTCCGACGGCTCCAGCAGCACCGCGAAGTCGCCCTGAAGCCACTCGGGGCGGGCCTCGGAGATGTGCTTGAGGCCGTTGAGGTCCGCGGTCACCTCTTCGTTGTCGTAGAAGACGAAGGTCAGGTCGCGGTTGGGGGCCGGGACCGTCGCGGCGATACGGAGCTGGACCGCGACGCCCGACTTCATGTCGCAGGTGCCGCAGCCCCACAGCACGCCGTCCTCGTCCAGCCTCGACGGGACGTTGTCCGCGATCGGCACCGTGTCGATGTGCCCGGCGAGGATCACGCGCTCCGGCCGGCCGAGGTCGGTGCGCGCCACGACGTTGTTGCCGTACCGCTCGACCGTCAGATGCGGCAGGGCGCGCAGGGCGGTCTCGATCGCGTCCGCGAGGGGCTGCTCGGTGCCGCTGACGGAGGGGAAGTCGACGAGCCGCGCGGTGAGCTTCGCGGCGTCCAGCGTGAGGTCAAGGGAGGTGTCGGCCATGGATCCGACCCTAACGTGCCCGGCCGTCGCCCCACTTTTCCCACCGATTCTCCACAGCGCTCATACCCCTCAGTAACCTCAGCTACCTTGTAGGGCGTGCCCAAGCCGTCACCCTCCTCCAAACGCCGTGGCCGCCTCCTCCGTCGTGGGGCGGCCTTCTTGGTCCTGCTCGCCGTCGCGGGGTATCTCGCCGTGCAGTACGTCACCGGCGGCACCGGCACACCGGGCTGCGTGGTCGTCTCCGGCAGGGCCGACGGGGCGCGGTACGAGTTCACGCCGGAGCAGGCGGTGAACGCGGCGACCATCGCCGCCGTCGGTACCGGGCGCGGGCTGCCCGAGCGGGCCGTGACGATCGCGCTCGCCACCGCGCTCCAGGAGTCGGGGCTGCGCAACATCGCCCACGGCGACCGTGACTCGCTGGGCCTGTTCCAGCAGCGGCCCTCGCAGGGCTGGGGCACCGAGAGGCAGATCCAGGACCCGATCTACTCGGCGGGCATCTTCTACGAGCATCTGGTCAAGGTCCGCGGCTACACGGAGCTGCCGCTGACCGTCGCCGCGCAGCGCGTCCAGCGCAGCGGCTTCCCGGAGGCGTACGCCAAGCACGAGCCGGACGCGACGCTGCTCGCCGCGGCCCTCACCGGGCGTTCGGCGGCCACGCTGACCTGCGAGGGGCGTCCGGGTGCCGCGCGGGCCTCGGGTCCGGACGCCGTACGGGCCGCGCTCGTACGGGACTTCGGGCAGGACGCGCTGCAGTCGGCCGGCGCGGAGGTGGGCGAGCGGAAGGCCGCGCCCTCGGCCACTCCCACCGTGATCCAGCGCGACGGGCAGACCGTCCTGCTGCCGGTGACCGGCGACTCCGCCTCCGGCTCCGGGCGCGGTGTCCGCGAGCGGGGCTGGCAGTTGGCCCACTGGGCGGTGGCCAACGCCTCCGATCTGCATATCAAGCGGGTCGCGTACGCCGGCCGGGAGTGGACCGCGGGGAACACCGACAGTCAGTGGCGGACGAGCGCGGCGTCGGGTACTTCGGGCGCTTCGGGTGCCTCGGGCACTTCCGGGGCGGAGAGCGATCTGGACTCGGTCCGGATCGTGACGACCCACTAGGACCTGCCCGTCGTACGCGCGGACGGTACGCGCGGGCGTTCGGCCGCTCACTCCCGAGGATTACCCGAGGTGTCGGTCGGCGATGGCGTGGGCAGGTTTTCGCGCGGTCACCCCGAGATCGGCCAAAGCCCTTGAGAATCAAGGGCTGTAAGGATTCGGCGGGCTTTCGGGCGAGGATCTTTTTGCCCGTATTTATCCGCAGGCGATAATGCGACGCATTGCCAACTCTTTACATTGGCGCGCCGCAACCTTCACGGGCTTCGAGCGGTAGTCACTGCGTCCGAGCCCGGAGATCAACAGCCAGTCGGTCAACTGCCGGGTGCGGTCGGACACTTCATCGTTCTCATCCGACATACCCGTCGAAGGAGCATCATGTCCCTCCCCCTGACCCGCCGGATCGCCCGTGCCGCGCTGATCGTCGCTGCGGGAGCGGCTGCCGGGGTCGGTGCGGCCGGCTCCGCCAGCGCGGCCCCCGAACTGCCCGACGCCACCAAGGTCGGCGGGCTGACCGCCCTGGACGGCGCGAGCGTCGTCGACGGCGCGGCCACCAACGCCACCGGGATCGCGGGTGGCGCCGTCGACACCGCGGTCGACGGCGCGCTGCCGACCGCCACGAAGGCCGGCGACAAGGTGACCAAGACCGGCGGCAAGGCCGCGAAGAAGGCCGTGCCGACCGCGACGAAGGCCGGCAGCAAGGTGGCGAAGAAGGCGACGCCCGCCGCGCAGCAGACCGCCGGTGGTGTGGCCGGGTCGGTCGGGAGCGTCCTCGGCGAGGCGGCCGGTACGGCCACGCAGAGCGGCGTGCCGGCGACCGGTTCGCTGCCGGTGCAGGGGCTGCCCATCAACTGACGCTCGGCTGACGCCTGGTCTGAGCCGGCGGGGTCCAGGGAGCTCCCTGGGCCCCGCCGGCCTTTGCGTGCCCGCGTTCGCCTACGTCGGCAGGGGCCGGGCATGTCCGCACGGCATCCGGCACCGCAGGCTGTGCCCACCCGTTCCGCCCTGCGGAACGACTGCCCACAGCGGGAGCGGCGGTGGCCGTGGGCCAGGCAGCAGGCAGCAGGAGTGGGAGCGGGAGCCGCCAGGTGCAGAGGCCGCCACAGGCGCGGGAGCGGCCCGGCGCAGACGCCCGAGACAGGAGCGGCCGCAGGCGCGGGAGCCGCCAGGCACAGGAGCCACCACCGCGCGGGAGCCTCGGGGTGCTATGCCAAGCGCTGCACCGCTGCCCGTACCCTTTCGTCCGTTGCTGTGAAAGCCACTCGTACGTGGTGGGCGCCCGCCTCGCCGTAGAAGTCGCCCGGGGCCACCAGGATGCCGAGGTCGGCGAGGTCGGCGACGGTGGTCCAGCAGGACTCGGACTTGGTGGCCCAGAGGTAGAGGCTGGCCTCGCTGTGTTCGATGCGGAAGCCGTGGGCTTCCAGGGCGTCGCGGAGCGCCTTGCGGCGGGCGGCGTAGCGGTCGCGCTGGACGCGGACGTGTTCGTCGTCGCCGAGGGCCGCGACGACCGCGGCCTGGGTCGGCGCGGACGTCATCATGCCGCCGTGCTTGCGGATCTGCAGGAGAGGGCCGAGGACGTCCGGGTCGCCGGCCAGGAACGCGGCGCGGTAGCCGGCCAGGTTGGATCGCTTGGAGAGGCTGTGGACGGCGACGATGCCCTCGTACGAGCCGCCGTTCACATCCGGGTGCAGGACCGAGACCGGGTCGGCGTCCCAGCCCAGCTCCAGGTAGCACTCGTCGGAGAAGATCAGGATGCCGTGCGAGCGGGCCCACGCCACGATGCGGGTGAGTTCCGGCTTGGAGAGGACCCTGCCGGTGGGGTTCGACGGGGAGTTCAGCCAGAGCAGCTTCAGGCCGGTCGGGTCCAGCCGCGTCGGGTCGTCGTAGACCTCGTGGTCCGCGCGGGCGAGGCGGGCGCCGACCTCGTACGTCGGGTAGGCCAGCCGCGGGTAGGCCACCTTGTCGCCGGGGCCGAGGCCCAGCTGGGTGGGGAGCCAGGCGACGAGTTCCTTGGAGCCGACGATGGGGAGCACGTGGCGGTGGGTGACCTCGCGGGCGCCCAGGCGGCGCTCCACCCAGCCCGTGATCGCGTCACGCAGCGCCGGCGTGCCCCAGACCGTCGGATAGCCCGGGGAGTCCGCCGCGTCGATCAGGGCCTTCTGGATCAGCTCGGGGACCGGGTCGACCGGCGTGCCGACGGAGAGGTCGACGATGCCGTCCGGGTGCGCGGCGGCCGTCTTCTTGTACGGCTCCAGCTTGTCCCAGGGGAAGGTGGGAAGGCGGTCGGAGACTGCGGACACGGGATCTCGCTCACTTTCTGGTACGGCCGCTGGTACTGCCGGATACGGCAACGCCTCGGTCCCGTACGGCGATCAAGGTGATCAGGCCGTACGAGACCGAGGCGGCACGCTGTGCGGGTCGCCGGTGGGGACTACTCGGCCTGCGGCGGCAGCGCGGCGATGAAGGGGTGGTCCCGCTCGATCAGGCCCAGCTTGCTGGCGCCGCCGGGGGAGCCGAGCTCGTCGAAGAACTCGACGTTCGCCTTGTAGTAGTCCTTCCACTCCTCCGGAGTGTCGTCCTCGTAGAAGATCGCCTCGACCGGGCAGACCGGCTCACAGGCACCGCAGTCGACGCATTCGTCCGGGTGGATGTACAAGGACCGCTGGCCCTCGTAGATGCAGTCGACCGGGCACTCCTCGATGCACGCCTTGTCCTTGACGTCGACACAAGGCTGCGCGATGACGTAGGTCACGCTGTCGTTCCTCCTCGATAGGGCGCTGGCGGGCCTCCACAGGCTCCGCCGCCTGGCGCGCGGGAGCGCGGCGTCGTCGATGCCCGCCCCTAGTATCTCCGTTCTTGGGCATGATCCGAACAGGAGGGGTGAACCGACCTGTGGAAATCTCTGCGACAGGGCGCCTTGAGGTCCGTATCACCGCTGCTGACGTGGGTAAACGAGTCTCCGTACGCCGCCTGAACGATCCTGCGGCGGGGGGTGAGAAATTCACCGACACGGTGGGTGTTCTCGCATCATGGGACGAAGGTGTGCTGCTGATCACACGGAAGAGTGGCGAGACCGTCCGCATCGCGGAATCGTCGCTGGTGGCGGGGAAGGTCGTGCCGAGTGCGCCGGCCCGTCGCCGGGGTCCCTCCGCCTCGTACGAGGAACTCGCGCACGTCTCGGCGCGCGCGTGGCGGCCGGTGGAGAGCGAGATGCTCGGCGCGTGGGAACTGCGGGCCGCGTCCGGGTTCACCCGGCGGGCAAACTCGGTGCTGCCGCTCGGCGACCCCGGGATGCCGCTGCCGGCCGCGCTCGATGTCGTACGGCGCTGGTACGGCGACCGAGGGCTCCCCGCGTATGTACAGACCGCGACCGGGGCCGAGGGCACGCAGGAGCTGTTGTGCGCGGAGCTGGAGCGGCTGGGGTGGGTGCGGGAGGTCTCCGCCGAGATGTGGGTCGGGGCGCTGGCGCCGGTCGGGGACCTGGGTGAGGGCGCCGGAGTGGTGCTGTCGCGGGAGGCGGACGAGGCTTGGCTTGCGCGGTATCAGCGCAAGGGGGTGAGCGAGGTGGCCCTGAAGGTGCTGGGCAGCGGGCCGTCGGTGTGGTTCGCGACGGTTCCCGGTGCGGGCGGCGGTGCGCCCGCCGCCATCGGGCGGTGTGTCGTGGACGGGCGGTGGGCCGGGTTCGCCGCCGTGGAGGTCGATCCTGCGCTGCGCCGGCAGGGGCTGGCGACGCGGGTGCTGACCGCGCTGGCGCGGCGGGCGCTGGACGAGGGGGCGTCGGCGGCCTGGCTGCAGGTCGAGGCGGAGAACATGGGTGCGCGGGAGATGTACGCCGGTATGGGGTTCGGTGCGCATCACTCGTATCACCACTATCGATCAGTGTGAGCAGCGGTACCGATCGTCGTGAAAGGGCACGAGCCAGCTATGCGTCCCCCCTATCCGCCGCCGCCCGAACGCTCCGCCGAGGTGCGGCGGCGGTTCGCCGAAGAGGCGCGGTCCGAGCGGCCCGATCTGTCCCTGCTGTGTCTGCTGGTGGGGGCCGAGGCGGACGGGGAGCTGGACGAGGCGGGGATGGACGCCGTGCAGGTGGAGCTGGACACGCTGGCGGGGCAGCTGCCGTTCCGGCCCGGGGGGCCGCGGGCGTGGGCGGTCGCGCTGCGGGAGCTGCTCGGGGAGCGGTACGGGTTCCGGGGGTCCGCCGCGGACTATCAGCGGCTGGAGTCGTCGTTGCTGCATCAGGTGCTGGTGCGGCGGCGGGGGCTGCCGATCCTGTTGTCGGTGCTGTGGATGGAGGTGGCGCGGCGGGCGGGGGCGCCGGTGTACGGGGTGGCGCTGCCGGGGCACTTCGTGGTCGGGTTCGGGCCGGCCGAGGAGCAGGTGCTCGCCGATCCGTTCGACGGGGGGCGGGTGTTGACCGGGAGCGATGCGGAGTTGTTGGTGGCGGGGGCTACGGGGGCGGCGCTGGAACCGTCGATGTTGGTGCCGGCCGATCCGTTGGACGTGGTGTCGCGGATTCTGAACAACGTTCGGGCGTGGGCGGCGGCTCGGCCCGAGCGGACGGATGTGGCGTTGTGGGCTGTGGAGTTGGCGTTGGCGTTGCCTTCGCATCCGGCTCGGTTGCGGGTTGAGCGGGCGCGGTTGCTTGTTCAGCGGGGGGACTTCGTC